>NZ_JBEYJJ010000003.1:0-457501 GCF_040636215.1 Streptomyces sp. NPDC006687
CGGCGTCAAGCTCACCACCCTGCGCCCGGAGCAGGCCGCGTACATCGGCGTCAAGGTCGAGGGCCCGTACAAGCCCGACCACTACCGCTACTGATCCCCGGGGACGCCGTGGACACCATCAAGGAGACCGCTGCGGACGCCGCCGGCGGTGTGCGGGACCCGTGGCTGCCGGATCTGCTGCTGCGCACCGAACGCGACGCGCTGATCCCGCTGTTGCGCCGCACACCGCCTGCCGCGTACGGGCTGCGCACCGCCTGCCCCGGCTGGACCGTCCGGGACGTCCTCGCGCACTGCGGGGCCGCCCTCGTACGGATCGTCGAGGGCCGGCTGGAGGAGGGGGTCTTCCTCCCCGAGGCCAACGCCGCCGACGTCGCCGAGCGCGCGGACTGGCCGGTGGGCCGGATCATCGACGAGCTGGAGCGCGGGTTCACCGAAGCCGGAGCCGCCATCGCCGCCGGTGACGGCACGCTGGACACGGTGGCGCTGGGGGAGTGGATCCACGCGGGCGACGTCCGCGAGGCGCTCGGGGCGCCGGGCGCGTACGCGGGGGACAGCCTGGCGCTCGCCCTGCCCCTGCTGAGCGTCGCCAGCCGGCGACGCGAAACGCCCCGGCTGATCGCCGATATCGACGGTCACACCGGGGCGCTGGAACTGGGCAACGAGGTGGACGGCCGGCCCCCGGCCCGGTTCAGCGGAGACGCGGCGACGCTGATCCGGATCTACTCGGGCCGCCCCCTGGTCGCCACCCGCTACGAACTGGCGGGCGCGACCGAAGCGGAACTGCTCGTCTACCGGTGAGCCCCCGGGGAACCGCCCGGGCCGATCAGGCCCGGGCGGCCCTCAGCCGTCGATCCGCACGACCTGGAACGCCTCCGCCATCCGCCCGGCGGGCAGCCCCGCCGCCCGCGCGTGCTCGCCCAGCCACCGCCGCAGCAGCCCCGCCAGATCGTCGAAGTGGGCGGTCTGCGAGGTGTGGATGCGCAGCGCCTCCACCTTCTGGTCGAAGACCGGGGTGACGTCGACGTACTGGTTCGGGGTCGGGCCGGTCATCAGCCACAGCTCGGGCACGATCCACGGCTCCAGCCCCTCCTCCTTGAGCAGCGACGGATGGGCGAAGGGGTTGCGCGCCTCGGGGTAGACCGCCCGGAGGGCGGCGTCGCCCACCGCACGGTGGTCGGGGTGGAGGTCGGCTATGCGGGACCAGTTGATCTCGGGGCTGGGGATGACGGCCCGCTGCGGACGGACCTCCCGGATCACCCGGCACAGGTCGCGGCGCAGCTCCACGCTGGGCTCGACGTAACTGTCGGGGTAGCCCAGGAAGCGGACGTCGTCGACGCCGCTGCGCTTGGCCGAATGGACCTGCTCGGCCCGGCGGAGGTCGCCCATGGCCTGGCGGGGGAGGCGGTCGTCGTAGCCGCCGGCGCCGCCGTCCGTGACGATGCAGTACGTCACGCGCTTCGTGCCCTGCGCGATCCACCGCATGACCGTCCCGCTGACGCAGAACTCGATGTCGTCCGGGTGCGCGGCCACGACCAGCAGGGATTCCGGTGCGCTGCGGTCAATGTGATGGGTCGCGAAGTGTTCCATGAGATCAGCCTGTTGGGCCCGGCCGTGGCCCGCAAGGCGGCCCCTTTGGCGTACTCGCGACATGTCACCTCTACGCCACGGGAGGACCTCACCACGGGGTGCGGGCGGCTCCGCGCGAGGACAGCGGCAACTCCTGGCGTATCCACGCAACGGCGTGAACGCGCACCCGCATAGCAGACCGTGCGGTCCGTTTCTCTGTCACGCTGGTACGGCACCCCGGGCTCCCGGCGGCCGGGCAGCGGCCCGCCGCTCCGACCCATCCCGGTCCGAGCCCCGCTGCGTACCGCGCACCACACCGTCAAGGAGGTCCCATGAGCACCCCCGTATGGATCACCGCGACCCCACCGGCCACCCACGGCGAACTGCACGTCGGCCACCTCGCCGGTCCCTACGTCGCGGCGGACGTCCTGTCGCGCTACCTCAGGGCCGAGGGCGAGCCCGTCCTGTTCACCACGGGCACCGCCGACCACAACAGCTCCGTACACGCCCGCGCCCTGCGCGCGGGCCGCAAGCCGGAGGAGGTCGCGGAGGGCTACCGCGCCGCGATCACCTCGGACTGGCTGCGCTCGGGCGTGGAGTTCGACCACGTCGTGCGCCCCCGCCAGGACAAGGGCTACGGACGCTGGCTCGCGGACCTCTTCCGGCGCCTGCACGCCGACGGCGTCATCGCCGCCCGGACCCGTCTCACCCCGTACTGCGAGTCCTGCGAGCGCTGGCTCCACGGAGCCCACGTCACCGGCACCTGCCCGCACTGCCCGGCCTCCAGCGAAGGCGGCATGTGCCACGAGTGCGCCCGCCCCAACGACGGCGGCGACCTGCTGGAGCCCCGCTGCGCCCAGTGCGGCTCCGCGGCCGTGCCCCGGCGCTGCCGCCGCCTGTTCATCCCGCTGGAGCCGCACCGGGAGGCCCTCGCCGAGTACTGGGCCACCACCGGCCTGCCCCCGCGCCTGGCCGCGCTCTGCGAGTCCCTCGTCGAGGACGGGCTGCCCGACATCGCGGTGGCCCACCCCGCCGAGTGGGGGCTGCCCGTCCCCGTCGAGGGCTTCCCCGAGCACCGGATCGACGGCTGCTTCGAGGCCGCCGCGATGCACCTGTTCGGCTACGGCGACCAGGCCCTGCCCGAACGGGCCATCCACTTCTGCGGCTTCGGCCACGCCTTCTGCCACGCCGTGCTGCTGCCCGTCCTGCTCTTCGCCCAAGGCGTCAAGCTGCCGCAGCACTTCTGCGTCAACGAGGCGTACGTCGTCCAGGACGAGGCCCTGGTCTGGGGCTCCGGCCAGAAGGCGTGGGCCCTGGACCTGATCACCGAGTACGGATCCGACACGCTGCGCCGGCACGTCCTCCAGGCCCGCCCGCTGGGCCGCCGCACCGAGTTCCGCCCCGAGCGGCTCGCCGCCGCCCGCCGGGAGCTCGACGACAGCTGGAACAGCTGGCTGGCCCGGCTGTTCGCGGCGGTCCGTGAGGAGAGCGCGGGGCTGGCCCCGGCGGCCCTGCCGGGCGGCGCGGGCTGGGAGGTGCTCGAACGGAGGCTGCTGCGCGGGGTGGAGGACCTGCGCGAGGCGTACGCGCCGGAGTCCTTCGACCCCCGCAGGGCCGTCGCCCTGCTCGACGAGATGGTGCGCTCCGTGGCCGACTTCGGCCATGTCAACGCGCACCAGGCGCACCGCCCCACGGCGGACAGCCGCCACCTGCCGGCCCTCGCCGCTCAGCTGGCCGTGGCCCGGGCCCTCGGCGCGTGGGCGCGGCCGGTGATGCCGGAGGGCGCGGACCGGCTGGCCGCCGCCCTCCAGGCGGAGCCGGGCGGGCCGGTGTCGGCGGCGGTCCTCGTCCCGCCGGCCCCGGGCACCCGGCTGGCCCCGACCTCCGGCCCGGTCTTCGGCTTCTGACCGGCCCCCGGCCGTGCCGCCGACCCCCACACGGCGGCCCGCCTCCCGCACCACCGTGAGACGACCACCCTCCTTCGCCGCGTGACCGCGCGCCGGTCACCCGGCGCGGCGGGGCGCGCGGCCTCTCCCCGTTGGAGTTCCACGTGTCCCTGCGCGTCGCCATGCTCAGCGTCCACACCTCACCACTGCACCAGCCCGGCACCGGGGACGCGGGCGGCATGAACGTCTACATGGTCCAGCTCTCCCGCGCCCTCGCCGAACTGGGCGTCGAGGTGGACCTGTTCACCCGCTGCCGGGGCGAGGAGCACCCGGACCCGGCCAGCCTCGGCCCCGGGGTCCGGGTGCGCCACCTGGAGGCCGGCCCGCGCGCGCCGTTGCCCAAGGAGGACATGCCCGCCCTGGTGGTGCCGTTCTCGCTGGCGCTGCTCAAGGAGGAGCGGCGCTACGACCTCGTCCACTCGCACTACTGGCTCTCCGGCCAGGCCGGCCGCATCGCGGCCGCCGGCTGGCGGATCCCCTTCGTGCACACCGCCCACACCCTGGCCCGGGTCAAGAACGCGGCCCTCGCCGAGGGTGACAGCCCGGAACCGGAGCTGCGGATCCGCGGCGAGCACCAGGTCGTCGGCTCCGCCGACCGGCTGATCGCCAACACCGGGGACGAAGCCCGGGCGTTGCGCGAGCTGTACGGGGCGGACGAGCGCCGGACGCAGATCGTCCGTCCGGGAGTGGACCTGGGCACCTTCGGCCCCGGCCGGGGCCGGGCGGACGCGCGGGCCCGCCTGGGACTGCCGGCCGACGCGTTCATCCCGCTGTACGCGGGCCGCATCCAGCCCCTCAAGGGCCCGGACGTGATGGTCCGCGCGATCGCCGGACTCCTGGAGCTGGCCCCGCACCTGCGGCAGCGGACCCTCGTGCCGGTGGTGGGCGGCGACTCCGGCGCCGGGCCGCGTGGCGAGGCATGGGAACTGGCCCGCGCGCTGGGTGTCTCGGACGTGCTGCGCCACCACCCGCCCGTGCGGCAGGAGGAGCTGGCGCTGTGGTACCGGGCGGCGGACGTGCTGCTGGTGCCCTCGCGCAGCGAGTCCTTCGGGCTGGTCGCGCTGGAGGCCCAGGCGTGCGGGACCCCGGTCCTGGCCTCGGCGGTCGGCGGGCTGCCGACCGCGGTACGGGATGGGCTGACGGGGTTTCTGGTGCGCGGCAACGACCCGGAGCGGTACGCGCGTCGGCTGCTCTGGTTCGCCGGACACCCGGCGGAGGCGGCGGTGATGGGCCGGGCGGCGGTGGCGCACGCCCGGAGCATGAGCTGGGGGAGCGCGGCGGCCGCGACCCTGGAGGTCTACCGCGACGTGCTGCGGGAGGAAGGCGCGCGACCGGGCGCGGACAGGGGTGAGGCAGGAGCGGCGGCACGCTCCTGCCTCGCCGACGCCTCTCCCCTGGAGGGTCGAGAAGGCCGGAATTCCACCCTAGCAGCTCTTTTGGGCTGACCAAAGGTGCGCGAGTGTAACGTCTCCATGAACTCCTTCAGATCCGCCTCAGGTGCGCTATAGGGAACTGGCCCGCCCCGGGAATCCGTACGACAATGGAGAAGTCTTCGAAGGAATACCGGCGGCACGGATCCACGGAGACGGAAATCGACCTTTGGTAATTCCTGGAGGAATCATGTCCGCAGCGCACACTGCCCCCGTCCGTCCTCTCTGTGCGGTCCGTACCAACGGCAACGGCTGGGACTGAACCGCCGGTCAAGCGGGCGGACACCACCCCGCGACCGCCCTTCCGGGCGGTCGCGGGGTTTTCTTATTCCCGCGCCTAGTCCAGCCAGCCGAGCCGCTGGGCGCGCACTCCCGCCTCGAAACGGCTGGACGCCCCCATTTCCTGCATCAGCTCGGACAGCATGCGGCTCACCGTCCGCAGGGAAACCCCGAGGGTCCGGGCGACCTTTTCGTCCTTCATTCCCGAAGCCAGCATTTTCAGGGCGGCCCGCTGCTGTTCCGACAGTCCGTCGCCGCCGACCTCCGGCGCGACGTCGTCGCCGTACGGGGTGGCTGCGTGCCAGCAGTGCTCGTACAGCGCCAGATACGAGCGGACGAGGGCCGGGCCGCGGGCCAGGATGGCGCCGGCGGAGCGGTCGTCGGGGTGGACGGGCAGCACGGCGAACTGCTGGTCCGCGATGATCATGTTCATCGGTACGGCGGGGGAGAGGCGGATTTCCACCCCGGCCTCGATCCGGCGCCGGAGCATTTCCACCGCCTCCGGAGAGGTGGTGATCCGCTGGTGGTAAATGGCGCGGATCCGCACGCCGTTGTCGATCTGCCGGCGGTCCCGGCTCAGCACCCGTTCCGCCACCTCCCGCACCAGGGCGGTCACGTGCATGGACGTCAGATCGTGCTGGATGACATCCGTGATGTCCTCCAGCACCTGCTGGATCCGCCCGTAGTCGTCGAGGATCTCCACCTCGACCTCGGAACCGCCCAGCGACCCGGGCCGCAGGAACCTTCCGACCAGCGTCTCCAGGGCGCTGTAGGCGCGGTCCGACTCGTCGAGGTGCTCGCGCAGCCGCTCCCGTTCCCGCTGGAGCATCCGCAGCAGGGCGATCTCCGGGTCCACGGCCGCGACCGCGTCCGGGCCCGGCTGCCAGGCGCCGGACTGGAGGTCGGCGCGGGTGGCGTGCGTGGTGCCGGTGGGCACGATGAGTCCGAGCTCGATCAGCTCGGCGCGCCACCTCTCGCGCTCCTCCGGCGGCAGCGCGAGCTCCTCGAAGGCGTCGTTGAGGTTGGACACCCCGCGCAGGCGCAGCTCCTGATAGAGGGCCAGCACCTTGTCGGCCGACTGGATGCCGTCCCTGCTATCGCCCGTTGCCATCGCGCAGCGACCCCCTCGTCTTACGAATCGACAGTCACACTTTGGCACATGCCAACGCGAGAGCCGACGCCCCCCTGTTTCGGATGTGACGGGGGTCACAAGGGACCTCTGAGGTGCGCGCCTTCACCCGGCGCCGAGGAGATACGGGGTCAGTCCCCGGTCGTGTCGCGGCAGTCGGGGCACAGTCCCTTGAAGACGACCTCCGCACCCCCGTCCATCCGCCAGGCGCTCAGCGCGTCACCGGCCGGCTCCGGAACCTCGGCCTCGACGTTCTCCACCCGCCCGCAGCGCAGGCACAGCGCGTGCTGGTGGGGAGGGCCGGCGATCTCGAACACGGCGGGCAGACCCGGGCGGTCGAACTTCGCGGCCAGGCCGGTCTCCAGGAAGTGCCGCAGCATCTCGTAGACGGCCTGACTGGTGAGGGTGCCGAGCCGCTCGCGGGCGGCCGCCGTGATGGATTCGACGTCCATGTGGCCGCCCGCCGCCAGGACCTGGAGCACCTCCAGGCGGGGCCCCGTCACCCGCAGCCCGACATCGCGGAGGCGCTGGATCACCGCCTCGCGGCCGGCCGGCTCCTCCACGACAGTCCTCACTGCGCCACCACCGCCATCTGGTCCACTCAAACCTTTGGGAACATCGTACCTCTTGCGAGTCCCTCTCAAGCGGGAGAGCGGGGGAGGATGCGGACGGGTCCGGCGGCGCGTCAGGCCGCCGACCGGCACACCAGCAGGACGCTCTCCGTCCGCTCATCCAGCCGGTGCGCACGTCGCCGTTCCACCCGCAGCCCCGCCGCGTCCAGCTCGGCGGCCAGGCACTCCGGGTCGACGATCCACTTGTCGGTGGTCCGGGCCACCCGCTCCGTCCGCACCTTGCCCGTGCGCACCGAGTGGTACGTGATCCGCTCGCTCATCGCGTCCAGGCCGAAGACCTGCCGGGCCACCGTCCACTCCTCGACCCCGTCGAAGCGGGGCACCTGGAACGCCCAGGTGCGGTCGGGCTCCTCGGAGAGCCCGCGCGGTCCGTGGGCGGTGTAGTCGAAGGCCAGCGCCCCGCCCGGCTCCAGACGCGCGGCGATCTCCCGCAGCAGACCGGGGCGGGCGTGCGGCGGTACGGCCGCGATCATCGTCCCGGCCAGCAGGACCAGCCGGTACCTCCCCCGCAGCCGCAGCTCCGCCAGATCGGCCCGGGTGGTGACCAGCAGCCGCGAGACCTGCGGCCCGATCCGCCGGCCCCAGGCCCGCAGCCGCTCCAGGCTCGCCGCGTCCCGGTCCACCGCCTCCACCCGGAACCCCTGCCGGGCGAACGGCACCGCCAGCCGCCCCGCGCCGCACCCCAGGTCCAGGACCGGACCGCCGCAGCGCCGGGCGAGGCTCAGATAGCCGACGATGTCCGCGCTGTACGGGCCCAGCAGCGCGTCGTGCAGCCAGCCGGCGTCCTCGTCGGCCGGAGCGGCCGACTCCAGGCCGGGCAGGTAGTCCGCCGGGGGCACCACGGCCGTCCCCTCGAAGACGGGGAGACGGGCACCCGCCGGTGCGGACGGCGGGACCGGTGCGAACGCGGCGGGCACGACCGGCATGACGGGCAGGGAAGTGCCGCTCGGTGTGTGCATCGCTCCTCCAGGGGCTCGCTCGGTCCAGCCGTCCGGGGCGTGGCACCCGTGCCGCCGGGGGACCGCGCCGCTGGCTCCCATCCTGTCCCGCGGGCCTCGGCCGAAGCCAGCGCCGGGGGCTGCGTGAACACGCGATGGCGTGGATCTGCCACGGCTTGCGTCAAGGAGGAGGAGGGGGGCGGCGTCAGAGCGTCAGAGGGAGCGGCCCAGCCGCACCGGGCTGAGCGCGGTGAACCCGTGGTGGGTGAAGAACGGCAGCGCCGGGGCCCCTTCGGCGGGCAGCGTGATCCGCTGGGACGCCGCCCCCTGCGCCCGCATCCGCTCGCCGGCGGCCGCCAGGAGGGCCGTGCCGACGCCCCGCCGCCGGCGGTCCGGGGCGGTGCACAGGGCGTAGACCTCGCCCTCGGCGGGAAGCGGGACCCCGCCCGAGACGGCTCCGACGACGGTCCCGTCCGCGTCGGCGGCGACGAGCCAGCCGAGCCAGGCGGGCGCTCCGCCGGGAATTCCAATTTCCGCTCGAATGCGGGGAAGCGAGCAATGGTCCGCCACCAGCCGGCTCACGCGCATTTCCCCGAGGAGGCCGGCGTAGTCCTCGCGCAGGGCCTCGGCGAGGAGCCGGGAAATCGCCGCCGCGTCACCCGGAGCTGCCGTCCGCACGTCAGCCAGCAGCATGTATCCCCCACCTCTCGCCGTACCGGTCCCTGACCGCACGCGCCCACAATAGCGGCCAATTCGAGTGGCCGGGGTCGGGGGGAAATCTACGAATTGGCTTAGTAAATAGCCCGGTTGCACGATCAGCCTTTCAACTGGTCCAACAACACAGGGCGACCAGGGGAAGGATGGCCGCCGCTGCCACCGCTACCGCGCACAGACCGCGCAGCACCGGACGCCCCGTCCGGCGCGGCCCGAGGATGCGGCGCATCCGCACCGCCGCCGACGGACCGCCCGCCGCGAACGCCTTGTGCGGCGCGTGCCCGGTGGCCAGCGCGTAGAGCGCCGCGGCCAGCGCATCGCTCGAACAGCGTCGCAGCGCCCGGTCGTCGGCGGCCATCTCCAGCAGCAGCGGCACCGTCCGCCCGCCGATCCGGGCCAGCGGAAGCCGGCGGAACACCGACGCGTACGCCCCCGCCGCCGCCACCAGCAGATGGTGGCGCCCGCCGATGTGGGCCCGCTCGTGCGCCAGCGCGGCGGCCAGCTCCCGCTCGCCCAGCACGTCCAGGGCCCCGGTCGAGACCACCACCCGGCGCGAACGCCCCGGCAGGCAGTACACCGCCGGGCGCGGGTCCCGCAGTACGGTCACCCCCAGCCGTTCGTCGTACCGGCCCACCAGGCGCAGCAGTTCGGCGTGGCGCCTGCGGGCCCGGCGGGCCCGTAGCAGCTCCCGTACGAATCCGGTCCCGGGCACCGCCAGCACCGCGAGCGCCGCCAGCGCCGCGAGGGCCTCCCGGGGCGTGGCGTCGAGGAGCCGACGGGTGGAGGGCGGCTCCAGGGTCAGGGCCATGTCGATCAGCCGGTGGCTGGTGTGCGCGGGCAGCACCAGCTGCGCCGGCAGCATCGCCGTCGACACCGCGAAGAGGGAGCCGCACAGGATCCACACGGCCAGGCCCAGCCGGGGCGCCTGCTGCGCCCACACGGCGCGGACCAGCATCCACGGCAGTAACAGCCCGGTCGCCAGGGCCAGTCCCAGCGGCGGCAGGACGTGGTGGTTCACAGCGCCTCACCCCCCGCACCGGTCGGGCGGTCCGGGCGCGCGGCGCGCAGGGCCTCGTCCAGCGCCTCCACGTCCTCGTGGGACATGCGCTCCACGAACCGCAGCAGCGTGGCCCGGCGGTCCTGGCTGTCGCCGAGCGCGTCCTGCATCAGCGCCGCGGTGTACTCCTCGCGGCTGCGCACCGCCTGGTACATCCAGGCCCGGCCGGACTTCTCCCGGCTCAGCCAGCCCTTGCGGTACAGGATGTCGGCCACGGTCATGACGGTGGTGTAGGCGACCGGGCGGCGCCGGTTGATGTCGTCGACGATCTCCCGGACGGAGGCGGGCCGTTCCCACTGCCACACCCGGTCCATGATCTCGGCTTCCAGCTCTCCCAGCCGGCGTACGCGCATGTTCGTCGCCCTCCCCCTCGGCAGCGGCTCATCGTACGGCCCGCGCTTCCGCCGGGGGCATACCCCCTCCCGGTAGCGGCCGGCCTGGGGAGGGAACGCCGCGAGCCCCTCCGCACGGTCCTCGTGCGGAGGGGCTCGCGGGCCGGGGTCCGGCCGGGGGCTCAGTCGGTGGCGGCCCGGAAGCCGCGCAGGCGCAGGCTGTTGCCGACGACGAAGACCGAGGAGAAGGCCATGGCCGCTCCGGCGATCATCGGGTTGAGCAGTCCGGCCGCGGCGAGCGGCAGGGCGGCCACGTTGTAGGCGAAGGCCCAGAACAGGTTCGAGCGGATCGTGCCGAGGGTCTTGCGGGCGAGCCGGATGGCGTCGGCCGCCGACCGCAGGTCGCCGCGTACGAGGGTCAGGTCGCCCGCCTCGATGGCGGCGTCGGTGCCGGTGCCCATGGCCAGGCCCAGGTCGGCCTGGGCGAGGGCGGCCGCGTCGTTGACCCCGTCGCCGACCATCGCCACGCTGCGGCCCTCGGCCTGCAGGCGCTTGACCACGTCCACCTTGTCCTGCGGCATGACCTCGGCGATGACCTCCTCGATGCCCACCTCGCGGGCCACCGTCTCGGCCACGGCCTTGTTGTCGCCGGTGAGCAGGATCGGGGTCAGGCCCAGGGCGCGCAGCCGGCGGATCGCCTCGGCGCTGGTGTCCTTGACGGCGTCCGCGACCTCCAGCACCGCGCGGGCCTCGCCGTCCCAGGCCACCGCGATCGCGGTACGGCCGGCCGACTCGGCGTCGGACTTGGCGCGCTCCAGGTGCGGGGGCAGCTCCATCGCCCACTCGGCGAGCAGCTTGCCGCGGCCGACGAGGACGGCATGGCCCTCCACGACGCCCTGGACGCCGAGCCCGGGGATGTTGGCGAAGTCCTCGGGGGCGGGCAGCGCCCCGACCCGGGCGGTGGCGCCGGCGGCGACGGCCTGGGCGATGGGGTGCTCGGAGGCGTGCTCCAGGGCTCCGGCCAGGCGCAGCACCTGCGCCTCGTCCGTGCCTTCGGCGGTGTGCACGTGCAGCAGGGTCATCTGGCCGGTGGTGACGGTGCCGGTCTTGTCCAGGACGATGGTGTCGACCTTGCGGGTGGACTCCAGCACCTCGGGGCCCTTGATCAGGATGCCGAGCTGGGCGCCGCGGCCGGTGCCGACCAGGAGGGCGGTCGGGGTGGCCAGGCCCAGGGCGCAGGGGCAGGCGATGATCAGTACGGCGACGGCCGCGGTGAAGGCGGAGGAGAGGCCGGAGCCGGTGCCGAGCCAGAAGCCGAGGGTGGCCAGCGCGATCGCGATGACGACCGGCACGAACACGGCGGAGATCTTGTCGGCGAGCCGCTGGGCGGCGGCCTTGCCGTTCTGCGCGTCCTCGACCAGGCGGGCCATACGGGCCAGCTGGGTGTCGGAGCCGACCCGGGTGGCCTCGACCACCAGGCGGCCGCCGGCGTTGAGGGTGGCGCCGGTGACGGAGTCGCCGACGGAGACCTCCACGGGCACGGACTCGCCGGTGAGCATCGAGGCGTCCACGGCGGAGGAGCCCTCGACGACCGTGCCGTCGGTGGCGATCTTCTCGCCCGGACGGACCAGGAAGCGGTCCCCGACCTGGAGTTCGGCCGTGGGAACGGTCACCTCCTGGCCGCCGCGCAGCACGGTGACCTCCTTGGCGCCCAGTTCCAGCAGCGCCTTGAGGGCGGCGCCGGCCTTGCGCTTGGACTTCGCCTCGAAGTAGCGGCCGGCCAGGATGAAGGTGGTGACCCCGGCCGCCGCCTCCAGGTAGATGTTCCCCGCGCCGTCCGAGCGGGCGATGGTGAACTCGAAGGCGTGCCGCATCCCGGGGGTGCCGGCCGTGCCGAAGAACAGCGCCCACAGGGACCACAGGAACGCCGCGATCGTGCCCACCGAGATCAGCGTGTCCATGGTGGCCGCGCCGTGCTTGGCGTTGGTCCAGGCCGCACGGTGGAAGGGCCAGGCGGCGTACGTGACCACGGGCGCGGCGAGGGTCAGCGAGAGCCACTGCCAGAAGTCGATCTGGAGCGCCGGGACCATCGCCATCGCGATGACCGGCACCGACAGCACCACGGCCGTGGTCAGGCGCTGGCGCAGCGGGGCCAGCTCGTCGGCCGCCTCCTGCGGCTCCTGCCCGGCGCCGGAGGGGGCGGAGGAGCGGGGCGGCGCGGGCTCGTGGGCGGTGTAGCCGGTGGCCTCGACGGTGGCGATCAGGTCTGCCACGGAGATGTCGGCGTCGAAGGTGACCTTCGCCTTCTCGGTGGCGTAGTTGACGGTCGCCTCGACACCGTCCATGCGGTTGAGCTTCTTCTCGATGCGTGCCGCGCACGAGGCGCAGGTCATGCCGCCGATGGCGAGCTCGACCTGGGCGGCGCCGGGAGTGATGGTGGTCATGAGTGCTGCTCCTCGTTCGAGCGCGGGGTCGGTGCCGGGGCCCGGTGGACGGACCGGGCCCCGGTGTCCGGGTGGGTCGGGGCCGGGCCGGGGGTCAGGCCCGGCCGGTCAGCTCGTAGCCGGCGTCGTCCACCGCCGCGGCGATCGCGGCGTCGTCCGGCTCGCCGGCCGTGGTCACGGTGACCGTGCCGCCGTCCACGTCCACGTCCACCGAGAGGACCCCGGCGAGCGCGCCGACGGACCCGGTGATGGCGGTCCGGCAGTGTCCGCAGCTCATGCCGGATACGCGGTAGACGGTGGCGGTGCTGTCGACGACGGCGACGGTGGTCGTGGTCTCACCGTTGGAGGCGCAGGCGCCATCGGGGGAACAGCAGGAAGACATGGGCTTCTCCTTGATCGTGCAGGTGGTGCCGATACCCTTGGGGGGTATCTGCGCTGAGTCCAGATATACCCCCGGGAGGTATCCGCACGCAAGAGTTTCTCCCGCTTGACTTGATACCCCCTGGGGGTATGGTGGAGATCCATTGAACCGCTGTACGCGGCACCTACGTCGTACGGGAGACCAGGCATGAACACCGGAGTGAAGATCACCGCCTTCGCCGCCGCACTCGCGGCGGCCTTCGGCGCCGCCTACGGGGTCGGGGTGGGAGTCGGCCCCGTGGGCGCGCCGGCGAAGACGGAGCACGCGGGCCACGCGACGCAGGCGAAGGCCCCGGGCGCGCAGGGCGGACACGGCGGCCACGACCAGGCGGCGGCCCAGGCTCCGGCGGCCGGCGGCCTCCAGGTCTCCGACGGCGGCTACACCCTGAGCCTGGACACCCCGCAGCTGGCCCCCGGCCGGGGCGAACTCAGGTTCTCGGTGAAGGACACCGCCGGGCGCAAGGTGACCGGATACAAGACCGAGCACGGCAAGGAACTGCACTTCATCGTCGCCTCACGCGATTTGACGGTCTACCGCCACCTGCACCCGGTGCGCGCGCAGGACGGCACCTGGTCCACCCCGGTGGACCTGCCCGCCGCGGGCGCCTACAAGGTGTTCGCCGACTTCGCCCCGTCGGCCGAGGGGGCGAAGAACGTCACCCTGGGCGCCGACCTCACCGTCCCCGGGGCGTACGCGCCGAACCCGATGCCGCCGGTGGCGGGCACGGCCGAGGTCGACGGCTACCAGGTCGCCCTCGGCGGGACCCTCGACCCCGGCAAGCCTGGCGAGCTCAAGCTCACCGTCAGCAAGGACGGCCGGCCCGTCACCGACCTGGAGCCCTACCTCGGGGCGTACGGACACCTCGTCGCCCTGCGCGACGGAGACCTCGCCTACCTGCACGTCCACCCCAACGAGGGCGGCCCCGGTCCGGACGTCTCCTTTACGGCCACCGCCCCCAGTGCCGGCACCTACCGGCTCTTCCTGGACTTCCAGCACCAGGGCACGGTCCGCACCGCGGCCTTCACCGTCCGGGCGGGCGGCGACCAGGGGGCCGCCGCGGCCGCCCCGCAGCCCGCACAGCCGGCCGGGGAGGAGCCGGGCGGTCACTCCCACTGACCGCCCTGCGGAACATCCCGCGGCCCGTCCTCGTTGTCGACATACCCCCCAGGGGTACAGAAGGCCCGATGAAGGGAAGCGATCGCCGTGCCCGGTTACACCTCCCACAAGGACGACCTCCTCAAGCGGCTGCGCCGCATCGAAGGCCAGATGCGCGGCCTCCAGCGCATGGTCGAGGAGGGGACGTACTGCATCGACGTGCTCACCCAGGTCAGCGCCGCCACCAAGGCCCTGCAGTCCTTCGGGCTGACCATGATGGAGGACCATCTGCACTCCTGCGTCTCCGACGCCATCGCCGAGGGCGGGGACCAGGCCCGCGGCAAGGTCGAGGAGGCGTCGCGGGCCATCGCCCGCCTGGTGCGCGCCTGACGCGGCGCGCTCCGGCGCCGCGCACCCGTACGCCGCACACACCGGTCCGGGCCGGCCCCCCGTGGGGGAGCCGGCCCGGACTTCGTGCGTCTGGTGCGTGCGGACGGGTCAGACGAGGTCGAACCGGTCCAGGTCCATGACCTTGGCCCACGCCGCGACGAAGTCCTTCACGAACTTCTCCTTGGCGTCGTCGCTCGCGTAGACCTCCGCCAGCGCGCGCAGCTCCGAGTTGGAACCGAAGACCAGGTCGGCCCGGGTGCCGGTCCACTTGACCGCGCCCGTCGAGGCGTCACGGCCCTCGAAGGCCGTCTCGTCCGGGGAGACCGCCGTCCACGTCGTGCCCAGGTCGAGGAGGTTGACGAAGAAGTCGTTCGTCAGGGTCCCGGGGGCGTCGGTGAAGACGCCGTGCGAGGACTGCGCGTGGTTGGCGCCCAGCACGCGCAGGCCGCCGACGAGGACCGTCATCTCCGGAGCGCTCAGGGTCAGCAGGTTCGCCTTGTCCAGCAGCAGGTACTCGGCCGGAAGCCGGTTGCCCTTGCCGAGGTAGTTGCGGAAGCCGTCGGCCGCCGGCTCCAGCGCCGCGAAGGACTCCACGTCCGTCTGCTCCTGCGAGGCGTCCACCCGGCCCGGGCTGAAGGGCACCTCGATGTCGAAACCGGCCTCCTTCGCGGCCTTCTCGACGGCGGCGCCGCCCGCGAGCACCACCAGGTCGGCCACCGAGACCTGCTTGCCGTCCGTACGGCCCTCGTTGAAGGACGTCCGGATCCCCTCAAGCGTCCGCAGCACGTTCGCCAGCCGGTCGGGCTCGTTGACCTCCCAGCCGATCTGCGGCTGGAGGCGGATGCGGCCGCCGTTGGCGCCGCCGCGCTTGTCGCTGCCGCGGAAGGAGGAGGCGGCCGCCCACGCGGCGGACACCAGCTCGGACACCGACAGGCCGGAGGCGAGCACCTGCGCCTTGAGCTCGGCCACCTCGGCCGCGCCCACGGGCTCGTGGGTCCGGGCCGGCAGCGGGTCCTGCCACAGCAGCTGCTCCGCCGGGACCTCGGGGCCCAGGTAGCGGACGACGGGGCCCATGTCGCGGTGGGTCAGCTTGTACCAGGCGCGGGCGAAGGCGTCCGCGAAGGCGGCGGGGTCGGCCTGGAAGCGCCGCGAGATCTGCTCGTAGGCCGGGTCGAAGCGCAGCGACAGGTCCGTCGTCAGCATCGTCGGGGCGTGGGTCTTCGACGGGTCGTGCGCGTCCGGCACGGTGCCCGCGCCGGCGCCGTCCTTCGGCCGCCACTGGTGGGCGCCGGCAGGGCTCTTGAAGAGCTCCCACTCGTAGCCGAAGAGGATGTCGAAGAAGCTGTTGTCCCAGGTGGTCGGGGTATTGGTCCAGATGCCCTCCAGACCGCTGGTGATGGCGTCCCCGCCCTTGCCGGTGCCGTAGGAGTTCGCCCAGCCGAGGCCCTGGGCCGACATCGGGGCACCCTCGGGGGCCTCGCCGACGCTCTCTGCCGGGCCCGCGCCGTGGGTCTTGCCGAAGGTGTGGCCGCCGGCTATGAGGGCGACGGTCTCCTCGTCGTTCATCGCCATCCGGTGGAAGGTCTCGCGGATGTCGCGGGCGGCGGCGATCGGGTCCGGGGTGCCGTTGGGGCCCTCCGGGTTCACGTAGATCAGGCCCATCTGGACCGCGCCCAGCGGGTTCTCCAGCTCGCGGTCCCCGGTGTAGCGCTCGTCGCCGAGCCAGGTGGTCTCCGGGCCCCAGTACACGTCCTCGTCGGGCTCCCAGACGTCCGCGCGGCCGCCGCCGAAGCCGAAGGTCTCGAAGCCCATCGTCTCCAGGGCGACGTTGCCGGCCAGGATCATCAGGTCGGCCCAGGAGAGGCTGCGGCCGTACTTCTTCTTCACCGGCCACAGCAGGCGGCGGGCCTTGTCGAGGTTGCCGTTGTCCGGCCAGCTGTTGAGCGGCGCGAAGCGCTGCTGGCCGGCCCCGGCGCCGCCGCGGCCGTCGCTGATCCGGTAGGTGCCCGCGCTGTGCCAGGCCATGCGGACCATGAAGGGGCCGTAGTGGCCGAAGTCGGCGGGCCACCAGTCCTGCGAGGTGGTCAGGACCTCCGCGATGTCCTGCTTGACCGCGGGGAGGTCGAGGGTCTTGAACGCCGCGGCGTAGTCGAAGTCCTCGCCCAGCGGGTTCGCCACGGCGGGGTTCTTCGCGAGGATCTTCAGGTTGAGCGAGTCCGGCCACCACTGGCGGTTGCCGCCGCCCTGGGTCGGGTGCGCGGCGCGGCCGTGGGCGACGGGACAGCCGCCCGCGCCCTCCGCCTTGGCGTCCGTGACGATTGCATCGTTGTTCTCAGGCATGGGGATCCTCACTTCCGGACCGGGCTTTTGGCGGTCACGGAAATCGCTGGAGTGTTTTCCTGTCCCTTGGCTATCGGCAAATCAGATCCTACGATGGACGGATTCCAAGTCAAGACGCACACCAAACGAACGCTTCCCCAGGAATGGGTGACCAGATGAGCGACCTGCTGGAACGACTTCGTAGCCGCGGCTGGCGGATGACCGCGCAGCGCCGCGTCGTCGCCGAGGTGCTGGACGGGGACCACGTCCACCTCACCGCCGACGAGGTGCACGCCCGCGCGGCCCGGCTGCTGCCGGAGATCTCCCGGGCCACCGTCTACAACGCCCTGGGGGAGTTGGTGGCCCTCGGCGAGGTGGCGGAGGTCTCCACGGACGGCCGGGCCAAGCGCTACGACCCGAACGCGCGCCGGCCGCACCAGCACCTGGTCTGCTCGTCGTGCGGCACCATCCGCGACGTCCATCCGGCCGGTGACCTGCTGGCCGCCCTCCCGGAAACGGAACGAATGGGATTCACCGTGTCCAAAGCCGAGGTTACCTACCGGGGGCTTTGTCCGGCCTGTTCCCGACCCGTTCTCCAGTGACCGTCGAGTTCGTTTTCCGGTATTTTCCGGCCAGTCGAACTCGGCTTTTCCGGCCACTCCGCATTATCCACAGGGCGCCGGGGGCGGGACGGGAGTGTCCCAGGGTGCCGCTAGGCTTCTCGGATGGCCCTTTCGGACGCTTCCCCCGCGATCTCAGACGAGGTCTCCGACGCCTTGAGCGTGCTCCACCGCGTCTTCGGATACAGCTCCTTCCGCGGTGAGCAGCAGGAGATCATCGAGCAGCTGATCGGCGGCGGCGACGCCCTCGTCCTCATGCCCACCGGCGGCGGCAAGTCGCTCTGCTACCAGATCCCGGCGCTGGTCAGAGAGGGCACGGGCATCGTCATCTCCCCGCTGATCGCCCTGATGCAGGACCAGGTGGACGCGCTCACCGCCCTCGGGGTCCGGGCCGGGTTCCTCAACTCCACCCAGGACCCCTACGAGCGGCAGGCCGTCGAGCAGGCGTTCCTCGCGGACGAGCTGGACCTGCTCTACCTGGCCCCCGAGCGGCTGCGCACCGAGGGCACCCAGCGCCTGCTCGACCGGGGCAAGGTGTCCCTGTTCGCCATCGACGAGGCGCACTGCGTCGCCCAGTGGGGCCACGACTTCCGGCCCGACTACCTCGCCCTGTCCATGCTGCACGAGCGCTGGCCCAAGGTGCCGCGGATCGCCCTCACCGCGACCGCCACCGAGGCCACCCACGCCGAGATCGCCGCCCGGCTCCGCCTGGAGGACGCCCGGCACTTCGTCGCCAGCTTCGACCGGCCCAACATCCAGTACCGCATCGTCCCCAAGGACAACGCGAACCGGCAGCTGCTGGAGCTCATCCGCACCGAGCACGACGGGGACGCCGGTGTCGTCTACTGCCTGTCCCGCTCCTCCGTGGAGAAGACCGCCGCCTTCCTGGTGGAACAGGGCATCGACGCCGTCCCGTACCACGCCGGCATGGACGCCCGCGCCCGCGCCGCCAACCAGTCCCGCTTCCTGCGCGAGGACGGGGTCGTGGTCGTCGCCACCATCGCCTTCGGCATGGGCATCGACAAGCCCGACGTGCGCTTCGTCGCCCACCTCGACCTGCCCAAGTCCGTGGAGGGCTACTACCAGGAGACCGGCCGCGCCGGCCGCGACGGCGAACCCGCCACGGCCTGGCTCGCGTACGGCCTCCAGGACGTGGTCCAGCAGCGCAAGCTCATCGAGGGCTCCGAGGGCGACGACGCCCGCCGCCGCTCCCTGGGCCTGCACCTGGACGCCATGCTCGCGCTCTGCGAGACCGTCGACTGCCGCCGGATGCGGCTGCTGGAGTACTTCGGCCAGCACGGCGGTCCCTGCGGCAACTGCGACACCTGCCTGACCCCCGCCGAGTCCTGGGACGGCACGGTCGCGGCGCAGAAGCTGCTGTCCACGGTGTGGCGGCTGGCCAAGGAACGCCGCCAGAAGTTCGGCGCCGGCCAGATCATCGACATCCTCCAGGGCAAGAAGACCGCCAAGGTCATCCAGTTCGACCACGACGCGCTCTCGGTGTTCGGCGTCGGCGCCGACCTGAGCACCGCGGAGTGGCGCGGTGTCGTACGGCAGCTGCTCGCCCTGCGGCTGCTGGCCGTCGAGGGCGACTACGGCACCCTCGTCCTCACCGAGGCCAGCGGCGAGGTGCTGGGCGGACGGCGCACCGTTCCGATGCGCAAGGAGCGGAAGGCGCCGGCCGCCGCCCGCAAGGAGGCCCGCTCGGGCAAGGCCGCCCGCGTACCCGTCGACCTGCCGGCGGCCGCCGTGCCGGTCTTCGAGGCCCTGCGCGCCTGGCGGGCCGCGACCGCCCGCGAACAGGGCGTGCCGGCATACGTCGTCTTCCACGACGCCACGCTGCGGGAGATCGCGACGCGGCTGCCCGGCACGGTCGAGGAGCTCGGCGGGATCGGCGGCGTCGGCGAGGCCAAGCTCGCCAAGTACGCCGAGGGCCTCCTCGACGCCCTCGCCGAGTGCCGGGCCGACGGCGCCACCCCCACGGCCACCCCCGCCGCGACCGCCACCGCCGCGCCGGCGCCCGCCGCCGTACCCCGGCCCGCCGCGCCGGACCACGACGCCGCCCCGGAGGAGCCCCCGTTCGAGGACGAACCGCCCTTCGACCCCGAGGAGATCGACCCCCCGTGGGACGACTGGCGCTAGGGGGTGTCCGGCGCTGAGGCGGCCCCCCCCGGGCCGCCTCACCGACCGGGCCGGTCAGGCGCCGACGTACGCCGCCAGGTGCTCGCCCGTCAGCGTGGACCGGTCGGCCACCAGCGCGGCCGGAGTGCCCTCGAAGACGATCCGGCCGCCGTCGTGCCCGGCACCCGGACCGAGGTCGATGATCCAGTCGGCGTGCGCCATGACCGCCTGGTGGTGCTCGATCACGATCACCGACTTGCCGGAGTCCACCAGCCGGTCCAGCAGGCCCAGCAGGTGCTCCACATCGGCCAGGTGCAGCCCGGCGGTCGGCTCGTCCAGGACGTAGATCCCGCCCTTCTCGCCCATGTGCGTGGCCAGCTTCAGCCGCTGCCGCTCACCGCCCGACAGCGTGGTCAGCGGCTGTCCCAGGGTCAGGTAGCCCAGCCCGACGTCCACCAGCCGCTCCAGGATCCGGTGCGCGGCCGGCGTGCGCGCCTCACCCGAGCCGAAGAACTCCTCCGCCTGCGCCACCGGCATCTCCAGCACCTCGCTGATGTCCCGGCCGCCGAGCCGGTACTCCAGCACCGAGGCGTCGAACCGCTTCCCCTCGCAGTCCTCGCAGGTCGTGGCCACACCGGCCATCATCGCCAGATCGGTGTACACGACCCCGGCGCCGTTGCAGGTGGGGCAGGCCCCCTCGGAGTTGGCGCTGAACAGTGCCGGCTTGACCGCGTTGGCCTTGGCGAACGCCTTGCGGATCGGCTCCAGCAGCCCCGTGTACGTCGCCGGGTTGCTCCGCCGCGAACCGCGGATCGGCGTCTGGTCCACCGACACCACCCCCGCCGACGCCGGGACGGACCCGTGGATCAGCGAGCTCTTGCCCGAGCCCGCCACACCCGTGACCACGGTGAGCACCCCCAGCGGGACGTCCACGTCGACCCCGCGCAGGTTGTGCGCCGACGCCCCCCGGATCTCCAGCGCCCCCGAGGGCTCGCGCACCGACTCCTTGAGCGCGGCCCGGTCGTCGAAGTGGCGCCCCGTGACGGTGCCGCTGGCGCGCAGCCCCTCCACCCCGCCCTCGAAGCACACCGTGCCGCCCGCCGCCCCGGCACCGGGCCCGAGGTCGACGACGTGGTCGGCGATCGCGATCACCTCCGGCTTGTGCTCCACCACCAGCACCGTGTTGCCCTTGTCGCGCAGCCGCAGCAACAGGGCGTTCATCCGCTCGATGTCGTGCGGGTGCAGGCCGGTGGTCGGCTCGTCGAAGACGTACGTCACATCGGTGAGCGCGGAGCCGAGGTGGCGGATCATCTTGACGCGCTGTGCCTCACCGCCCGACAGGGTGCCCGCCGCCCGGTCCAGCGCCAGGTAGCCGAGCCCGATCTCCACGAACGAGTCGAGGGTCTGCCGCAGGGGGGCCACCGAGGGCTCGTCCAGGCCGCTCACCCACTTGGCCAGGTCGCTGATCTGCATCGCGCAGGCGTCGGCGATGCTGATCCCCTTGATCTTCGAGGACCGCGCGCCCGCGCTGAGCCGCGTCCCCTCGCAGTCGGGACAGGTGGCGAAGGTGACCGCCCGCTCCACGAACTCGCGGATGTGCGGCTGCATCGCCTCCTTGTCCTTGGCCAGCATCGACTTGCGGATCCTGGGGATCAGCCCCTCGTACGTCATGTTGATACCGGCGATCTTCATCCTGACCGGCTCGCGGTGGAGGAAGTCGTGCAGCTGCCGCTTGGTGTACGAGCGGATCGGCCTGTCCGGGTCGAAGAGGCCCGACTCGCTGTAGAGCCGGTGGTTCCAGCCGCCCGGCTTGTAGCCGGGGACGGTCAGCGCCCCCTCGTTCAGCGACTTGGAGTCGTCGAAGAGCTGGGCCAGGTCCAGGTCGGTGACCGCGCCCCGGCCCTCGCAGCGCGGGCACATGCCGCCGGTGACGCTGAACTCGCGCCGCTCCTTCACGCTCTGCCCGCCCCGCTCCACCGTGACCGCGCCCGCACCGCTGATCGAGGCCACGTTGAAGGAGTACGCCTTGGGGGAGCCGATGTGCGGGTCGCCGAGCCGGCTGAAGAGGATCCGCAGCATGGCGTTGGCGTCGGTGGCGGTGCCGACCGTGGAGCGGGGGTCGCCGCCCATCCGCTGCTGGTCGACGGCGATCACCGTGGTCAGCCCGTCCAGCACGTCCACGTCGGGCCGGGCCGCGGCGGGCATGAAGCCCTGGACGAAGGTGCTGTACGTCTCGTTGATCAGCCGCTGCGACTCCGCGGCCACGGTGTCGAACACCAGCGAGCTCTTGCCCGAGCCGGACACCCCGGTGAACACCGTCAGCCGCCGCTTGGGGATCTCGACCGTGACGTCCTTGAGGTTGTTCTCGCGCGCGCCGTGCACACGGATCATGTCGTGGCTGTCGGCGGCGTGCGGTGCGGGCGGCCGGGTGTGCGTCGTGGCCCTGCTCATCGTCTCTCCCTCGTCGGCGCGGCCGCGGCGTACCTCGGCGCCCCGGCCGTCCCACGCTACGCGAGGGCTCAGGGCCGCCGCTTCTCCGATCGTGACCGGTCCGGGCACTCGGGGAGGGCCGGGTGGTCCTTCGTCCGTACCGCCGGCAGCCAGGCACTGGCCCGGGCGGCTCCGCCCGGCAGCCGCACCCGGTACCAGAGGGTGGACTGGAAGTCCGACTCGTCGATGACGGGCTGCCCGTGCGCCAGCGCGCAGTCGGCCTCCAGCACGTCGGAGTGCCACACCCGGGCCGGTACGACGTTGCCGGCGGTGTACGGCCGCCCCGGGTCGACCGCCAGCCCCAGGCTGCACCGCGGATCCCGGTCACTGCGTTCCTGGCAGGCCCGCTCGGCGTTGAACACCCGCACCGGCACGGGCACCTCCGGCGCACCGCCCGCGGGGCCCGCCGCGATCGTCCCGCCCGCCGGGAGCCACAGCGCGGCGGCCGCCGACGCCCCACAGGCGGCGACCGCGAGGAGGGCCGCCCGGTGCCGCCGCGGCGGGCGCCCGGGAGCCGGGCCCGCGCCCCGCTCGGCGGCGATCCGCCGCAGCAGGCTCTCCGCCGTGTGCGCGGCCCGCGCCTCATGGGTGGGGGCCAGACAGTCGGCGGCCAGCGCCCGCCAGAACTCCGGGACCCCGCCGTCCATCCGCAGGGGCGCGCGCCCGGCCGCGTACTCCTGCACGGCGGCGCCCCGCGCCATCGGCGTGGCGCCGGGGAACAGCGGGGCACCGGAGGCGAACACCTCGTGGATCACCAGGCCCAGTGCCCAGATGTCCGCGCTCGGCCGGACCTGCACGCCCAGCTCCCCGAGCGGCGCCCGCCACCGCTCCGGCGGAAGGTAGTCGAGGGTGCCCATCGGCGCCGCGTGCCCGTGCGTGCCGGTCAGCTCCGTCGCCAGGCCGAAGTCCGAGAGCCTGACCTCCCCGTCCGCGCCGACCAGCACGTTCTCCGGCTTGAGGTCGGCGTGCACCCAGCCGCTGCGGTGCAGGTGGGCCAGCCCCTCGCAGATCCCGGCGACCAGCCGGCCGCCCTCGGCCTCCGTCACCCCGGCGTCGATCCGGTCGCGCAGGCTCCCCGCCGCCCGCTCCATGACCAGCACGATCGCCCCGTCCAGCGACGGCCGTTCCGGCTCGTCGAGGACCACGTAGTCCAGCAGCCGGACCAGCCGCGGGTGCCCAGCCCGGGTGCCGAGCTCGACCTCCCGGCGCGCGGCCTGCGCCACGGTACGGGCCTGCCGCGGCGCCAGGCCCGCCGTCGGCATCACCTTGAGGGCCACCTCCGCGCCCTGCCCCGGCCCGGCCGCCCTCCCCGCGTACACGGTCGCCCAGCCGCCGGCCCCGATCGGCTCGCCGACCAGCCACTTCCCCACGCGGTGGCCCGGGGGCAGCAGTTCCGTCCCGCTGCTGCCCCACGAGGACCCGGGGCTGCGCAGCCGCGTCATACCGGCTACCTCCGCGCCGCCGCTCCGGCCCGGGACGGCAGCAGCGCGAGGTGGTCCTCCCGTACGATCCCGAACCTCAGCGCGAGTCCGACCACGGCGTCCCGCTTCCCGTTGTGCCGTTCGCCGGGGGCGCCGATCCGCAGCTTCTCCTCGGCCAGGTAGTCGATGTGCGAGCTGACCGCCCGCGCCGTCAGCCGACCGCAGGCGGGATGGCCGCGCAGCCGCTCCACCACCTCCGGCGTCGTCGGCACCGCGACCGGCGACCGGTCCCGCAGCCAGGGCTCGCAGAGTGCCACGAGCACCAGGAAGTAGGTGGCCGTCTCGTCCAGGGAGTACGCCGTCACCGTGCGGCCCGTCAGCGGCCCGCCGGGGCCCGGGGGATCCAGGTAGAGGTGGTCGGGGGCGAACACCTGGAAGGAGACCGCCGTCCCGGCCCTGGCCGGCAGCACCACCCGGGAGAACTCGAACGGGATGGGCGCTCCCGCCCGGCGCGGCGGCACCCGCAGGTACTCGCCGGCACCCTCCGGGTTCTCCACGAGGTAGCTCTGGGTGGAACTGAGGTTGCTCAGCTGCCAGTGGTCCTCGGTGACCCGGATCTCCCCGGCCAGCCGGGAGACCGCGGCGTCGTCGAGCCGCAGCTCCACCGGCGTCCGTGAGGAACCGCGCCCGAACCGTGCGACCTCCCCGGGCCCGAGCCGCAAGGTCACCGCCCCGCCGCCCCCGCCGCCTTCCGGCAGATGGACGACAATGCCGCTCACGATTCCCCCTGTCCGGCGTGTTGACAGACGCCCAGACAGGGACGTTACCCGCTGGATCCGGCCCTGGCCCGTGCCCCTTCGGCCAATTCGGCGCGGGGGTCACGGGCCAGGGCCGGCGGTCCGGCGGGGCCGTCAGGGGACCGGAGGCCCGGAGGTGCCGTTGACCCAGCTCCATGCGGACCAGTCCGAGAACCCGGTCTGCCACCGGTGGTGGACACCCGCGCCGCTGGTCCCGAAGACCTCGATGCGGCCGTCGGCGTTCGTCGTCCCGACGATCTCCGTCCCCCCGCCGCCGAAGGTCTCCCACTGGCCGTAGGGGGCGTTGACCCCGGTCTGCCACAGGTGCTGGGCGGTGCTCCCGTTGATGGCGAACACCTCCACCCGCCCGTCCGGCGAACGCTCACTCGTCAGCTGGGAGTCGGCGGGTCCGCCGGTGGGTTCCCATGGGGACCAGTTGGTGGGGCTGGTCTGGTAGCGGTGGTAGATGCCGACGGGGCCGGAGGCGAAGAGTTCGAGGCGGCCGTCCTGGTTGTGGTCGAGGGTGAGGTCGTGGCCGCCGGTGCCGAAGGGTTCCCAGTCGGACCAGGTGCCGTTGGGGGTGGTCTGGTACTGGTGTTGGAGGGTGTCGGCGTTGAGGGCGAAGACTTCGAGGCGGCCGTCGGGTGATTTCTCCATGGCGATGCGGCTGTTGGCGGGGCCTCCGCCGGTGGGTTGCCATGGGGACCAGCCGCTGTTGGGGGCGGTCTGGTAGCGGTGGTGGATGCCGTTGGGGCCGGAGGCGAAGACTTCGAGGCGGCCGTCTGGGTTGGTGCCGGTGGTGAGGGTGTGGCCGCCGGTGCCGAAGTTCTCCCAGTCGGACCAGGCGCCTGAGGGCTGGAGTTGGTAGCGGTGCTGGAGGGTGTCGGCGTTGAGGGCGAAGAGTTCGAGGCGGCCGTCGGCGTTGGGTCCGATGGCGAGTTCGGCTGTGCCGGGTCCGCCGAGTCGTTCCCAGTCGGACCAGGCTCCGTTGGGGGTGGTCTGCCAGGCGTGGTGGATGCCGTCGGCGCCGGCGGCGAAGACTTCCAGCCGTCCGTCGGCCGACCGCGCCGACACCACCCGCCCCGACTCCGCCGGGTAGACCAGGGGACCCGGACCGGGTTCGTGGTGGCCCAGCCGGTCCACGGCGGCCTGCGCCTCGTCCATGTGCCGCAGGTGCGCGCCCGCGTTGTAGGTGGACCACTGCCGCCAGTCGGTGCCGTGCGAGGAGATGCGGAACGCCTCGTTGGCGTTGCACTGGGCGTCGTAGGCGCAGGCGTCGGAGACCTCGTTGTGCCAGTGGTCGTTGATCTGCCACAGCCCCCGGTCGGTGGAGGTGTTGGGGGTGTTGCCGGTGGTGTTGGAGGCGCCCGGGTTGCAGCTGGACTCCGCGAGGGCGACGGCGATGGCGGTCACCAGGCCGTCGCCGCGGAAGCCGGCGGTGTAGCCGACCTGGGCGCACAGATCGCTCGGCGCGGCGTACGCGGGGGAGGCGGCGGAGAGCAGCCCCGCCGCGAGGAGCAGGGGCGCCAACGCGGACAGCATGGTGCGGTGGGGCGCTCTGCGCGAGCGCCGGACGGTGGTCACGTGCGGTCTCCTCAGTTGACGGCGGGGCCGGAGGTGCCGTTGACCCAGGTCCATGCGGACCAGTCCGAGAACCCGGTCTGCCAGCGGTGGTGGACGCCGGCGCCGCTGGTCCCGAAGACCTCGATCCGGCCGTCCTGGTTGGAGGTGGCGGTGACTTCGCTTCCCCCGCCGCCGAAGGTGTCCCACTGGCCGTAGGGGGCGTTGACCCCGGTCTGCCAGAGGTGCTGGGCGGTGGTGCCGTTGATGGCGAAGACCTCGACCCGGCCGTCAGCGGTGCGGTGACTGGTCAGTTGGGAGTCGGCGGGTCCGCCGGTGGGTTCCCATGGGGACCAGTTGGTGGGGCTGGTCTGGTAGCGGTGGTAGATGCCGACGGGGCCGGAGGCGAAGAGTTCGAGGCGGCCGTCCTGGTTGTGGTCGAGGGTGAGGTCGTGGCCGCCGGTGCCGAAGGGTTCCCAGTCGGACCAGGTGCCGTTGGGGGTGGTCTGGTATTGGTGTTGGAGGGTGTCGGCGTTGAGGGCGAAGACTTCGAGGCGGCCGTCGGGTGATTTCTCCATGGCGATGCGGCTGTTGGCGGGGCCTCCGCCGGTGGGTTGCCATGGGGACCAGCCGCTGTTGGGGGCGGTCTGGTAGCGGTGGTGGATGCCGTTGGGGCCGGAGGCGAAGACTTCGAGGCGGCCGTCTGGGTTGGTGCCGGTGGTGAGGGTGTGGCCGCCGGTGCCGAAGTCCTCCCAGTCGGACCAGGCGCCTGAGGGCTGGAGTTGGTAGCGGTGCTGGAGGGTGTCGGCGTTGAGGGCGAAGAGTTCGAGGCGGCCGTCGGCGTTGGGTCCGATGGCGAGTTCGGCCGTGCCGGGTCCGCCGAGTCGTTCCCAGTCGGACCAGGCTCCGTTGGGGGTGGTCTGCCAGGCGTGGTGGATGCCGTCGGCGCCGGCGGCGAAGACTTCCAGCCGTCCGTCGGCCGACCGCGCCGACACCACCCGCCCCGACTCCGCCGGATAGTCGAGCGGTGTCGGCCGCGGGCCCGTGCCCGGGGTGCACGGCATCGTCACGCCGCGCTCCGCGAGGTAGGGGACCGGGTCGGTGCCCACGCTCGCGCCGGGGTCGGCCCAGACCCGCAGGTGCAGGTGGGGCCCCTCGGAGTTGCCCTCGCTGCCCATCAGGGCGATCCGCTGGCCGGCCACCACGTGGTCGCCCTGGGCCACGTCCCGCTGGTACATGTGCCCGTACTCGGTGATGGTGCCGTCGGGGTGCAGGACGCGGATCCACTGGCCGTAGCCGCCGGGGTCGTAGCCCGAGATGGTGACCTCGCCGTCACCCACCGCGAAGATCGGGGTGCCGTAGTCGTTGGCGATGTCGATGCCGTTGTGCGTCGAGCTGTGGCCCTGGGAGATGAACCCGGTCGTGGGGCACGCGGCGGCGAAGCCGGCCGCCCCCGCCGGGGCGGCCGCCGCCGGGCCGGGCAGCAGGGCGACGGCCGCCGTGAGCAGCACGGGCAGGGCCCGGCGCAGCGCGGACGCCGGGATCCGGACAATCGCTCCGCTCCTGCGGACGGGACGGTGCGCGGTCAACGGGGCCTCCTGGGCGCGAGGATGCGGAGCCGGCGGCGCGCGCCGGGCCGGCGAACCCTGCGCACCGGCGATCGGGAAGCTAGCAACGGGCGGGTGACCGGCGGATCCGGAACCTTGCGGAATGACGGCCCGGAGCGCTTCGGATAGGGGTGGCGGATTCGGCCGCCACGGCGAGGGGCACCGGCCCCGGACGTCCGGGCGCTCGCGCTAGTGTGCGTGCGTGAACACTCATGTCGTCATAGGTTTCGGACCCGCCGGCGCCGCCACCGCCCGGCTCCTCGCCGGGCAGGGTCACACGGTGAAGGTCGTCACCACCTCGGGCCGCAAACCCGAGCCCGGGATCGAGCACGTCGCGCTGGACGCCAAGGACACCGGCCGGCTGACCGAGGCGGTACGGGGCGCGGCCGCGCTCTACAGCTGCGGCGCACCGCCCTACCACCGCTGGGCGCAGGAGTGGCCGGCACTGGCCTCCTCCCTGTGTACGGCGGCCGAGGAGACCGGGGCCGTACTCGCCATGCTGGGCAACCTCTACGGCTACGGGCCCGTGGACGGCCCCCTGACCGAGGACCTGCCCCTGGCGGCGACCGGCACCAAGGGGCGGGTACGCGCCGCCGTGTGGGAGCAGGCCCTCGACCTGCACCAGCAGGGCCGGATCAGGGCCGTCGAGGTGCGCGCCTCGGACTTCTTCGGGCCCGGCGTCACCGACGGCGGCCACCTGGCGGCGCGCGTCATGCCCCCGCTGCTGCGCGGCAGGCCCGTCTCCACGCTCGGCGACCCGGACGCCCCGCACAGCTGGACCTACCTGCCCGACGTGGCCAGGGCCCTGGCGGAGGCCGCCGGCGACGAGCGGGCCTGGGGCCGTGCCTGGCACGTCCCCACCGAACCGGCCCTGTCCGTACGGGAGATGGTCGCCCGCCTCGCCGCCGAAGCGGGCACCGGACCGGTCGCCGTACGCGGACTGCCGCCCCTGGTCCTGGGCCTCGGCGGGCTGTTCTCCCCGCTGCTGCGCGAACTGAAGGAGATCCGCTACCAGTTCGACCGTCCGTTCACGGTCGACTCCAGCGCCTACGAGACCGCGTTCGCGACCCGGCCCACCCCCCTGGACCAGCAGGTCAAGGCGACGGTGGACTGGTGGCGCGCACGCGTGGCCACCACCGGGTGACGGTCGCAGTGAGAGGGATGGATTCCATAGTGGACCCCAGGGGAGCGGGACAGGACCGGGGACCGGACCCGAGCCGGGACGACATAGCCGTCGTCGGAATGGCCTGCCGGTTCCCGGGGGCGCGCGACCTCAACGAGTACTGGCGGCTCCTGACGGACCCGCGGGCCCAGTTCGGCCGTATCCCGGACGCGCGGTGGCGCGCCGACGCCTTCCTCAGCGCGGACTTCCGCGACACCGCGGCCGCCTACACCGACACCATGGCGCTCCTGCCGGACGTGGACCGGTTCGACGCGGCCCACTACGGCATCCCGCCGCGACGGGCCAAGGCCATGGACCCCCAGCACCGGCTGCTGATCGACCTCGCCCGCGAGGCGATCCAGGACGCCGGATGGGAGGCCGACGGCTTCGACCGCGAGGAGACCTCGGTGATCACGGCCCTCACCGACAGCGGCTACCGCGGCCTCACCACCCTCCAGATCCGTATGCGCCAGCTGGCCGGCGGCGAGTTCGGAGCCCGGCCGCAAGACCCCGGCTGGCGGGAGACGGTCCGCGCCGTCGACGGGATGCAGGGCACCTCCGTCGCCGGGATCCTCCTCAACATGGGCCCGAACACGATCAGTTCCGTCTTCGACCTGCACGGCGAGAGCTACGCCCTGGACTCCGCCTGCTCCGGCGGCCTGATGGCCGTGGCCAACGCCGTCCACGCGCTGCGCTCCGGCCGCAGCCGGATCGCCCTCGCGGGCGGCGCCCAGCTGATCGTCACCCCGGACCTGCTCGTCGGGCTGTCCCGGATCGGCGCCCTCTCGCGCAGCGGCCGCTGCCTGCCCTTCGGCGCGGACGCCGACGGCTTCGTCCTCGGCGAGGGCGCCGGCGTCCTCGTGCTGCGGCCGCTGTCCGACGCACGCGCGGCCGGCGACCGGGTGTACGCGGTGATCCGGGGCGTGGGCACCGCCAACGACGGCACCGTCCAGGGCGGGATGCACCCCCAGGCCGCCGGACAGCTGCGCGCCCTGCGCCGGGCCTACCGCGACGCCCGGCTGGCCCCCGGGGAGGTCGGCTACCTGGAGGCACACGGCACCGGGACCACCGTGGGCGACCCCGTCGAGCTCTCCGTCCTGCGCGAGCTGCGCGGCCCGGAGGCGCCCCCCGCCTACCTGGGCGCGGTCAAGGCGGTGGTCGGCCACTCCCTCAACTCCGCGGGGCTGGCCGGGCTCATCAAGTCCGTCCTGGCCGTCCAGCGCGGGGTGATCCCCCCGCAGCCGCCGTTCGCGCTCGCCGGGCACTCCCTCCTCGACGCCGCCCGGCTCACCGTCCCCACGGCGCCGGTCCCCTGGCCGCGCGACGGCCGTCCGCGCCGGGCCGGCGTCAGCGCGTTCGGCTTCGGCGGTACCGGGGTGCACCTGGTGGTCGAGGAGGACACCGCCCCGCCGGCCCTCCCGGAACCGGCCGGGGAAGGACCGTACGTGCTGGCCCTCAGCGCCCGAGACCGGGCCGGGCTCGCCCGCTACGCCCGGGACCTGGCCCGTACCCTCGCCGAGGAGAGCCCGCCGCTGACCGCGGTGGTCGACACCCTGGCCCGCCGGACCCCCCTCACCGAACGCCTCACCGTGGAGGTACGGGACGCCGCCGAGGCGGTCGCCCGGCTGACCGGGGCGGCCGAGGACGTGGAGGCGGGCCGCGCCCCCGCGCCGTCCGACGGAACACCCGTACCGGCGGGGCCGCGCGTCCCGCCGTGCACCCTGCCGCCGAGCCCGCTCGCCCCGCGCCGCCACTGGATCGTGGACGCGTCGGCGCGCGAGACGGCCGCCCCGGAGCCCGTACCCCCGGCGGACCCGCCCCCGGCGCGGCCGCGCGAGGAACGCCCCGAACGGGCGAGCGCCGCGACCGTCGTCCTCGAAGAGGTGTCGCGCACCGGCGTCTACCCGCGGTCCGACCTGCGCGAGGACCAGAGGCTCGTCGCGGACCTGGGCTTCGACTCCCTGATGCTGCACGAGCTGGACACGCGCATCGCGGGCCGGGTGCCCGGATTCCGGACCGAGGAGATGTACTCCCCGGAGCTCACCCTCGGCCGCCTGATCTCCCTCGTCGGGCCCGACCGCGCCGGGGCCGGGGCCCCCGTCCCCCACGTCCCCGAACCGCCGCCCGCCCCGCGGTGGACCGCCGGGACGGCGGCCGTGGACGACTTCCCGGAGGTGGAAAAGTTCGAACAGCTCCTGGACTCCCTCGCCGGCACCGGGGCCGCCTTCCCCTACTTCCGGGTCCACGAGGGCACCATCCGCGACACCACGGTGATCGGCGGCCGCCCCTACCTCTCCTTCGGCAGCTACAACTACCTGGGCCTCTCCGGGCATCCCGCCGTCAGCGAGGCCGTCCACCGGGCCGTGGACCGGTACGGCACCTCCGTCTCCGCCAGCCGGGTCCTGTCCGGTGAACGGGACCTGACCGTCCGTCTGGAGCGGGCCCTGACCGAGTTCCTCGGCGTCGGCGACTGCCTGACCCTGGTCAGCGGCCACGCCACCAACGTCACCGCGATCGGGCACCTCGTCGGCCCGGGCGACCTCGTCCTCCACGACGCCCTCGCCCACGACAGCATCCTCCAGGGCTGCGCCCTGTCCGGCGCGGCGCGGCGCCCCTTCGCGCACAACGACACGGAGCAGCTGGAGCACCTGCTGCGGCTGAACCGGTCCCGGTTCCGGCGGGCGCTGATCGCCGTCGAGGGCGCGTACAGCATGGACGGCGACCTCGTCGACCTGCCCGCCGTGATCGAACTGAAGAAGCGTTACGGCGCGCTGCTGATGGTGGACGAGGCGCACAGCATCGGCACCGTCGGCGAACGCGGCCGGGGCGTCGGCGAGTTCTTCGGGGCCGACCGCCGCGACGTGGACCTGTGGATGGGCACCCTGTCCAAGGCGTTCGCCAGCTGCGGGGGCTACCTCGGCGGCTCGGCCCGTATGGTGCGCTGGCTGCGCCACACCCTCCCCGGCTTCGTCTACAGCGTCGGGCTGACCCCGCCCAACGCCGCGGCCGCGCTGGCCGCCGCCGAGGTGATCGAGGCGGAGCCGCAGCGGGTGGCCGCCCTGCGGCGCAACTCCGGGCTCTTCCTCGGCCTGGCCGCCGCCGCGGGCCTGGCGACCGGCTCCAGCGCCCACACGCCCATCGTGCCGTGCATCCTGGGCGACTCGGCCCGTACCCTGCGCGTCGCCGACGGACTCTACGCGCGCGGAGTCACCGCCGACCCGATCTTCCACCCGGCGGTGGAGGAGGGGCTCTCCCGGCTGCGGTTCTTCGTCACCGCCGAGCACCGCGAGGAGGACATCCGCCGGGCGGTGGCCGCCTTGGCCGAGGAGGTGGCGAACACCGCCGCGCGCTGAGCGGTCCACGTCAGAACAGGGTGCGTTCGATACGGCTGAGCATGGCGCTCTTGCCCGGGTCGCCGTCCTCGTCCGCCTCGCCGGCGGGGGGCGGGGACGGCTCGGCGCCCTCCATCCGCTGGGCGAGCAGGTAGGCGATGATCTCCGCCTCCTGCTCCTGGACGTCGTCGTAGGTGGCGCGCAGGAGCATGTCGCGCACGAGGTCGGGGTCGAGGTCGGGGAAGAGGAGGCGGGCGGCCGCCTCGTCCAGTCCGCCGGCCCCGCGATGGCAGCAGATGATGTGGCCCAGCTCGTGCAAGATGATGTGCTCCTGATGCGCGCTGGTGGTGTTGGCGTCGTAGAAGATCAGGTCCTCGTCGCGGGCGGCGACCCACATGCCGCACGGATGCGACGAGGGCATCTGCATCGGGACCAGGATGATCGGCCGCTCGCGCACCTCGCCGAGGTGGTGGCAGAGTCCCGCGACGTCGGTCACCTCGGGGAGGCCGAGTTCGGCGAGCCGCCGGGCACCGGCCTTGCGGAGCTTCTTGAGCTGGCTGCGCCGGTCGTGATCGGCGGCCCGCTCCTTCCAGGCGCCCTTCATACGGGCTCGGAGGGGTCGGGGGCTGCGGGGGAGGAGTCCGTGACGGGGGCGTCGGTGACCGGGGGGAGGCCCTGCATCTGCCGGTACTGGTCCATGATGGCCGTGATGGCCTGGAGGTTCTCCTTCTTCATCCCGGCCGCGCGCATCGCCACGGCGCGGACCCCGGACTGCCGCAGCGCCTCGATGGCGGCGACCTGGCTGAGGACGGACTCGGCGACCTTGTCGTCGAAGAAGTAGGCGACCGAGACGCCGAAGAACTTGGCCAGGGCCGCCAGGAGGTCAGGTGAGGGGTTGGAGCGCTTCCCCGTCCGAAGCTGCGACAGATACACGCCCCCGACCTTGAGTTCGGGGCTGGCACGCTTCAGTTCCTCCGCCACCTCGGCGTTGGTCCAGTGCTTGCCCTTGGGACGGACCGTTCTGAACAGGTCGTCCAGGCGCCTGGCGAGCAGGGGCCGGTCGTCGCACTCGGTCATGGTGAATCTTCCTCCCGTCACCTCCTCGGTATAGCCCTTGGCTATACGCCAGTTTCACAGAATAGCGGTCAGTTGACAATTGGCCGGGACTCCGCCAACGTTGGGTCTCGCCGATAGCTGCCAGCTAACTCGTCACGGGGGAAGTCCGACGGGTTGGCAGGCGGTGAAATCGGACTGGCCCGGCCCTCGGGGGATGGGCCGGGCCAGTCCGGGCGGGAGCCACCCGTCCGGCCCGACGTAGTCAGCGGGGGGAACGGGGGAGACCCGCCCGGTTCGACGGGGGATACGAACCGGGCGGGAGCTTCAACTCGCGGTGCCCAGTTTACTGTAGGCGGCCGCCACTTTGGTGAGCCAGGCGACCTCGGCCGTGAAGTTGTCCGTGTCGCGGTCGTCGAAGTCGCCGGCGTCCTTGTTGTCGTGCGGCATCGTACCGGCCTGCTTCGCCAGCAGGGCCCGCTTGATCCGCGCCGCCTCCGTGAACGCCTGCCGCGACTCCTCGCTCTCCGCCCTGCCCGCGTCCACGGCCGAACCGCCCACGCCCGTACGGTCGATGTAGGGGCGCAGGTCCCGCCACCCGTCGCGGATCTCGACCACCCTGCGGTGCAGCCGGTAATCCAGGTCCGAGACCGAGGCACCCGGCGGCTCCAGCGCGATGTCCGGGGAGGACTCGTAGAGGTCGCGCCAGAGCGGGTACAGCGCCCGGTACGAGCGGTAGCTGCGGCCCCAGGCCAGCAGCCGGGAAGCGGCCGGACCCCAGGAGGAGTTGGTCAGGCTCAGCGACAGGATGACGATGCCCGCCGCGCTGAAGAGGTTCGAGGCCAGCTTCCAGGCGCCGATGTCGACGCCGGCGGCCGCCGTGAGGATGTTGACCGTCCGGCACGTGCAGTACAGGAACAGCACCACCGCGGAGACCCGCAGCATCCGCAGCGCCTGCCGCAGCGACTCGTTGTCCGTCATCCGCGCGTAGGAACCGCACTGGTGGAAGATGGTCACGCACGGAACCGCCTGGGACACGATGAAGGCCAGGAGGTAGACGAGGACCAGCGGTTGCCCGCTGCCGGTGTCGAAGTCCGAGGACGGCCGGCCGGTGCCGTCGGCGAGGAAGAAGAGCGCCGTCAGCAGCACGTCGAGCGCGGTTCCGGTGATCAGCCAGTACCGCGTCTTGCGGGACGCCTCCTCGTCGGACGCCGCCCACCGCAGCAGGATGATCTGCGCGGCGACGCAGAACGCCACCGCCGACAGGTGCATGAGGAGGATGGCGAGGTTGCCGACGCCCAGGAAGCTGTGGCTGGCCATGGCGACGGCGCCCATGGTGAAGGTGAAGCACTGGAGGACCAGTGTGGCGATCAGCGTCCAGTAGGCACTGTCGTGCCGGCTGCGCCGCGCCTGGCACAGGCGGTAGATGAGCGCGGCGTACGAGGAGAGCGCCGCGATGACGAAGCAGAGGGTTCTGATGGTGTTCAATGCCTGGTTTCCTGCAGGGGGGCCGCGGGGGCGGCAGACGGGTCAGTCGGTGTGTGCGCCCAGCGGGACGTCGAGCCCGATGCTCTCGGCCGCCACGGCGATCGCGTAGTCGAAGTACGCGGCCTCGTCCTTGACGCTGTCGTGCGTGCGGCTGAAGACCTGGAAGACCAACAGCCCGACGAGGGTGCTCCACAGGACGATGCCGCGCTCGACGATGTCCGAGAACGGCGCCTGCGGCACCCCGCCGAACGCCTCGACGGCGGCCGGCAGCAGCAGCGGCGGACCGGGTACCGCGCGCCGCGGCGGGGTCAGTTCACCGCCCTCCAGTGCCGCCCGGATGATTCCGGCGAGGACGGCGGGGGTCCGCGCGGCGGCCGGGACGGTGTCCTGCGGGGCGTGGTAGCCCGGCACCGGCGAACCGTAGATCAGGGTGAACTCGCCGGGGTGGGCGAAGGACCACTGCCGCAGCGCGCGCGTGACGGCCAGCAGCCGGACCCCCGCCGGAGCGCCGGCCGTGTCGGCCTGCTCCATGGCGGCGCCCGAGGCGTCGTACGCGTCGATGACCAGCGCGGTCAGGAGGTCGTCCCGGTGCGGGAAGACGGTCTCGACCTCGGGGAGACCGAGCCCGGCAGCGCGGGCCACGTCCTCCAGGGAGAGGGCGGCGGCGCCCCGTTCCACCAGCTGCCGGCGGGCGGCCTCCTTGATCGCCTCCCCCCGCGCCGGACCGTCGTCGTTCGAACTGATTGCTGAAACGTCCATGCCGGAACGGTACCCGCCGGCCCGAACGGCCGTGCCCGGTGCGCCGCGAGCGGCCCGGGCCCACCGACGCGATCCGGCCACGGGCCGGCGCGGCGGCCACTGCCCGGCCGTGACGGCGCCCCGGCCCGTGCCCGCCGGATCAGGCCGGGCCACCGCCCGGGGCCGCCCGGCGCAGGGTGAGCACACGGGTGGTGCTGCCGTCGTCCTCGGTGATGTCCCGGACGTGCCGGAAGCCGATCCTCTCCAGCAAGGCCAGCGAGGCACCGTTCTCCGCGGCCACCGTGGCGTGCACCTCGGCGAGCCGGAGGGTGGCGAAGCCGTAGTCCACGAGGGCCCGCGCCAGCTCGGTGCCCAGCCCCGCACCCCAGGCCGAGGGGGCCAGTGCGTAGATGATCTCGTGTCCGCCGACCGTGTCGGTCGGCTTGATCTCCGCGTGTCCCACCATCAGCCCGTCCCGGCGGACGGACCAGACGTCGAACAGCTCCTGGGCGTAGACCTTCGTGAATATCCGGCCGAACAGGGCCCGGTCCTCCTCCTCGGGAACGGGCCCGTCACCCATCCACCGGGAGACGTCCCCGTCCTGGAACAGGGTCACGAAATCCGCCTCGTCCTCGGGGACGTAGGGCGTCAGGAGCAGCCGCTCGGTGCGCAGGGTGGGCGTCATGGCAGCGACGCTATGCACTGCGAGCCGGGCGGGCAAACGAGTTGGGCCGGGCGCTCCGCAGCCTGGGCCGGGTGAGCCGTGTCTCACCCGGGCGGTGCCTCTTGTCTATGCAACGAGTTGCATAGAAAGATCGGGGCATGGCGCTCGACCACGCGATCCTCGTCTCGCTCCTGGAGATGCCGGGCTCCGGCTATGAACTGGCCCGGCGGTTCGACCGGTCCATCGGCTACTTCTGGACCGCCAGCCACCAGCAGATCTACCGCGTCCTGGCCCGCATGGCGGCCGACGGCCTGCTCACCGTCCGCGAGGTGCCCCAGCAGGGGCGGCCGGACAAGAAGGAGTACGCCGTCGCCCCCCTGGGCCGCGCCGCCCTCTCCCTGTGGCTGCACGAGCCGATCGAGCCCGAGAGCATGCGCCACGAACTCGCCGTGAAGATCCGCGGCGCGGCCTTCGACGACCCCGCCGCCCTGATCCGCGAGGTCGAACGGCACCACCGGGCCCACAGCGACCGCCTCGCGCACTACCTCGCGGGCGAGCGGCGCGACTTCACCGGACCCGGCGCCCCCGTCCCGCTGGACGCCGGGCAGGAGCTCCAGCACGTCGTGCTGCGCGGCGGCATCGCGTACGAGCGGATGACCGTCGCCTGGCTGGACGACGTCCTCGCCACCCTGCACCGGCTCGGCGCGACGCCGTCCCCGTCCGCCTGACCGCACCCGTCCACCCCCTCCCCTCCCTCCCCTCCCGGAAGGCGACCCCTCATGGCCGACCCCCTCCTGTTCAACCCGCGCACCTACGACCCCGCGCACTTCGACCCCGAGACCCGCCGCCTGCTGCGCGCCACCGTCGACTGGTTCGAGGAGCGCGGCAAGCGCAGGCTCCTGGAGGACTACCGCAGCCGCGCCTGGCTCGCGGACTTCCTTGCCTTCGCCGCCAAGGAGGGCCTGTTCTCCACCTTCCTCACCCCGGCCTCCGCCGCCACGGGTGAGGACCAGCGCTGGGACACCGCCCGGATCGCGGCCCTCAACGAGATCCTCGGCTTCTACGGCCTCGACTACTGGTACGCCTGGCAGGTGACCATCCTCGGCCTCGGCCCGGTCTGGCAGAGCGACAACGAAGCCGCCCGCGCCCGCGCCGCCGGACTTCTGGCCCAGGGCGATGTGTTCGCCTTCGGCCTGTCCGAGCGGACCCACGGCGCCGACATCTACTCCACCGACATGCTGCTGGAGCCCGACGGCGACGGCGGCTTCCTGGCGAGCGGCTCCAAGTACTACATCGGCAACGGCAACGCCGCCGGCCTGGTCTCGGTCTTCGGCCGCCGCACCGACGTCGAGGGCCCGGACGGGTACGTCTTCTTCGCCGCCGACAGCCGCCACCCCGCGTACGGGCTCGTCCAGAACGTGGTCCACTCCTCCAAGTACGTCAGCGAGTTCCGGCTGGAGCGCTACCCGGTCGCCGCCGAGGACGTGCTGCACACCGGCCGCGCCGCCTTCGACGCCGCCCTCAACACCGTCAACGTCGGCAAGTTCAACCTCTGCACCGCCTCCATCGGCATCTGCGAGCACGCGATGTACGAGGCCGTCACCCACGCGAGCAACCGCATCCTCTACGGCCGCCCCGTCACCGCCTTCCCGCACGTGCGCCGCGAGCTGGCCGACGCCTACGTCCGCCTCGTCGGGATGAAGCTGTTCAGCGACCGCGCCGTGGACTACTTCCGCTCCGCCGGTCCCGAGGACCGCCGCTACCTCCTCTTCAACCCGATGACGAAGATGAAGGTCACCACGGAGGGCGAGAAGGTCATCGACCTGATGTGGGACGTCATCGCCGCCAAGGGCTTCGAGAAGGACACCTACTTCGCCAACGCCGCCGTCGAGATCCGCGGCCTGCCCAAGCTCGAAGGCACCGTCCACGTCAACCTCGCGCTGATCCTGAAGTTCCTGCGCAACCACCTGCTGGAGCCGGTCGCCTACCCGCCCGTGCCGACCCGTCTCGACGCGGCCGACGACGACTTCCTCTTCCGGCAGGGCCCGGCCCGCGGACTGGGCTCCGTACGCTTCCACGACTGGCGGCCCGCCTTCGACGCCTACGCCGAGGTGCCGAACGTCGCCCGCTTCCGCGAGCAGGCCGACGCCCTGTGCGCGTTCGTCGCCACCCTCGCCCCGGACGAGGCGCAGAGCCGTGACCTGGACTTCCTGCTCTCCGTCGGCCAGCTCTTCGCCCTCGTGGTGCACGCCCAGCTGATCCTGGAGCAGGCCCGCCTGACGGACCTGGACCGCGACGTCCTCGACGAGCTGTTCTCCGTCCTGGTCCGCGACTTCTCCGGCCACGCCGTCGAACTGCACGGCAAGGACTCCGCCACCCAGGCGCAGCAGGAGTGGGCGCTGGGCGCGGTACGCCGCCCGGTCGTCGACGAGGCCCGCGCGGCCCGCGTCTGGGAGCGCGTCGAGGCCCTCTCGGGGGCCTACGAGATGGCGCCGTAAGCCGTAGTCGTGACGGGCGGCGGCCCGCCCCGGCCGGGCCCGGTGACCCCCGGGCCCGGCCGGCGGCCGTCGAGGGTGGTCCGCATGCGGCCGTCCGGGGGAGCCGGTAGCGTCGGATGCGTACATTCCGCCCGACCACCGGGGGCTGCCCGCCAAGGGGCGTCCGGCGGATCACGGCCGGACCCCGGTGCGCCTGGCGCCGCGGCCCGCCGGCCCTGATCCGCGGGCAGCAGCCCGGGCACAGGAACGGGATCCCATGGCCAAGCACCTCCGCGGCGCGTCGGCCGCCGCGGCCGCCCTGCTCTGCCTGACGGCGGTCGCGGCCGGCCCCGCCCCCAGCCCCTCCGCCGCCGCCCGGTTCGTGCCCGGGCCCTGCCCGAAGACGGCCGAGCCGGTGCCCGCGCTGGACAAGGCCCGCTGCGGTTTCCTGGAGGTCCCCGAGAACCGGGCCCGCCCCGGCGCGCGGACCATCCGGCTGGCCACGGCGGTCATCCCGGCCACCTCCGCCGAGCCCGCCGCGGACCCGGTGGTCTTCATGGCGGGCGGCCCCGGCGGCGAGACCTTCGACGACATCCCGGTCCTGGTCGACGCCGGGGTCAACCGGGACCACGACCTGGTCGTCATGGCCCAGCGCGGCAACCGCTACGACCAGCCGAACCTGGCCTGCCCCGAAGTGGACCGCTTCAACGCCCGCTACCCGGGCCTCGGTTACGACTCCGCCCGGGCGAAGCAGCTGATGCTGGAGGCGTTCCGGCAGTGCCGGGACCGGCTGACCGCCGACGGCACCGACCTCGGCGCCTACAACACCCTGGAGAACGCCGCCGACTTCGCCGCCCTGCGCACCGCGCTCGGTATCGCCCGGTGGAACGTCTACGGCTACTCCTACGGCTCCGACCTGGCCCTCACCTACCTGCGCACCCATCCCGAGGGGATCCGCGCGGTGGCCCTGGACTCCGTCACGCCCCCGCAGAGCGCGATCCTGCCCTGGGGCTGGCCCAGCGCCCGCGAAGGCATCGGCGCCATCCTCGACGCGTGCGCGGCCGAGCCCGCCTGCAAGAGCCGCTACCCGGACCCGGCCGCCACGCTGGCCGAGCAGGTGCGCAGGCTGGAGGCGGAGCCCCTGACGCTCGACGCCGCCCCGCCACGGGGCGGAGCACCCGTGAAGGTGGTCCTCGACGGGGGAGCGGTGCTGAACCTCCTGGTCGCCAACGCCATCAAGCCCCGCGACCTCCCCGCGGCCCTCGACGAGCTCGCCCACGGAAACCCGGAGCGCTTCGCGCGGGCCCGCGCGGCCGACTCCGTCCAGGCCACCGGCATGACCGCCCACGGCCTGACCCAGTCCGTGGCCTGCGCCGAGTGGGTGCCCGGAACCTCGCCGTCCGATGTGCTGGACGCGGGCCGCAGGGCCTTCCCCGGCTATCCGCGGACCGTCCTGGCCCAGGCGCCGCAGCTCCCCTTCGAGCAGGACGTCTGCCGGATCTGGAACGTCCCCGACCGCGCCGCCGGCCAGCGGGTCGCCACCGCGAGCGCCGTACCGGTGCTCCTGCTCTCCGGCACCTTCGACGCCAAGACCGGCGCGAGCTTCGCGCGGGAGGCCGCCCGTACGCTCTCCCGCTCGACCTCCGTGCGGATCCCCGGGGTCACGCACTGGGTGGTGCCCCAGTCGCCATGCGCGGCGCGGGTGTTCGCCTCCTTCCTCGCCCGTCCCACGGCCCCCGACACCGGCTGCGTGGCCGGCCTGGCCCCCGCGCCGTTCACCCTCACCCCGAAGTGACCGGGAGGACCGATGGCCCGCACCCGAACGCCCCGCCGTCGCCGCACGGCTCGGGGGCTGCACGCCTCCTCCGCCGGCCTGGCGGCCGGCCTGCTCCTCACCGGCCTGTCCGGCGCGCCCGCCCTCGCCCACGGCTCCGCCGAGCCCACCCCGGCGCCCCTGGGCAGCGTCGCGGGCACGGCGGGCGACGCCCGCTACGTGCCGGGCGCCTGCCCCAGGACCCCGCAGCCCGTCGCCGAGCTCGACGGGGCCCGCTGCGGCACCCTCACCGTCCCCGAGAACCGCGCCCGGCCGGGCGGGCGGACGATCAGGCTCGGCGTGGCCGTCATCCCGGCGCTCGCGCGGACCCCGCGGCCGGACCCGGTCGTCTGGCTGGCCGGCGGACCCGGTGACGACGCCGTGGGCGAGGCGAAGCTCGCCGTGGACGGCGGCCTCAACCGCGACCGCGACGTGATCCTGATGTCCCAGCGGGGCACGTACTCCGCCGACCCGGCGCTCCTGTGCCCGCGGGTCGACGAGTTCAACGCCCACGTCATCGGCATGGTCTACGACGCCCCGTCCACCGGCCGCGCGCACGTCGACGCCACGAAGGCGTGCCGGAAGAAGCTGGCGGCCACCGGGGCCGACCTCAGCGCCTACAACGACACCGAGAGCGCCGCCGACTACGCGGACCTGCGGGCCGCCCTCGGCCTCAAGGAGTGGAACGTCTTCGGCATCTCCTACGGGACCCAGCTCGCGCTCGTGTACATGCGGCTGCACCCGGACGGCATCCGGTCGGTCGGCATCGACGGCATCCTGCCGCCCTCCCGGGGCGGCTCCGCCGCGGCCTGGAGCAGCGCCCGGCAGGGCTTCGACGGACTGTTCAAAGCCTGCGCGGACCAGCCGGCCTGCCACAGCCGCTACCCGGACCTGCCGGCCACCTTCCAGCGGCTCGTCCGGCAGCTGGAGGCCAAGCCGGTCACCACGACGGTCACGGTCCCCGGCCAGGCGAAGCCGGTGAAGGTGGTCCTGGACGGCGGAGCCCTGCTGACCTGGCTGACCACCGCCACCCACACCCCCGCCGTGGTCCCCCGCTCCCTCGACGAGCTGGCCCACGGCAAGCCCGAGCGGATCGCCCGGCAGTGGGCGGGCTGGAGGCTCGCCCCCCAGGCCGTCGGCAGCGTCTCCCACGGGCTCGCCTACGGGGTCTTCTGCAGCGAGTGGACCCCGTACGAGACCCGGGCCCAGGCCCTGCGCGGGGGCCAGGAAGCCTTCCCCCGCTTCCCCCGCTCGGTCCAGGCCCAGGCCCCGCAGCTGGCGTTCCTCCGCGAGGACTGCGACGCCTGGAACGTCCCGGCGGCGCCGCGCTTGATCCGGGACGTCACGACGAGCGACATCCCCACCCTCGCCCTCTCGGGCGGGTTCGACGCCCAGACCGGCGCCGGCAACGGCCCGTACGTCGCCCGCACCCTGAGCAGGGCCACCGTCGTCACCGTCCCGTACGAGCCGCACGTGGTCTTCGCGACGTCGAAGTGCGCCCAGGCCGTCACCGCCTCCTTCTTCGACACCCCGACCGCCCCGGACACCTCCTGCCTCAAGGGCCTCAAGCCCCCGGTCTTCGACACGGGCTCCTGACGGGGTCGTCGGGGGTCATCGGGATTTCATCGCTCCTCCCTACCGTGGCCGCGTCCGGACACCACGGAGAAACGAGGAGTGTGGAATGCGAGCGATGAAGACCGCGGCCGCCCTGGCCGGGCTCGTCCTGACGGCGGGGCTCACCGGGGCACAGGAGGCCGCGGCACAGCCGGCCGCCTCGTGCGAGGGCACGTACACGATCGTCGTCGGCGGCACGGGCAGCTCGTGGAACAACGACGGCTTCTACGGCAACATCCAGCAGCACGTCGGCTACCCCACCCAGATCCCCAACGGGGCGAGCACCCGGGCCGGCGTCAACGAACTGAACCGGCTGGTCCGCGACCAGCGCGCCGCCTGCCCCTGGCAGCACGTCAAGATGGCCGGGTACTCCCTGGGCGCCGCAGTGGTCCACGTCTGGGTCACCGAGAACTGGCAGACCTTCGGCAACGTCAACGCCATCCTGATCGCCGACCCCAAGCGCCAGGGCCCTCCCGGGGCCAACGGCGGGGCCGTGCCCTTCGGCGGCATCATCGGGGCCCCGCTCGCCGGCGCCGACCGGTTCTTCGGCAACGTCCCCGTCAAGACGATCTGCCACTGGGACTACGTCTGCGACGAGTCCGCCGGGATCTGGACCTACCCCGAGAACCACGTGAAGAACTACCCCGAGGACTTCAACATGGACCACCACAACGACGACGCCAACGAGCAGTGGTACAACGGCGCCTGGTATCCGGCGTAACCACCGCCGACGCTGCTCCCCGGCCTCACCGTGCCGCTCCGGTGGGGCCGGGGCCCGGCGGCTCCTCCCCGCGCAGGATCATCCGGTGCGTCCGCCGCAGCACCGGGCCCGGCGCGACCCCAAGGTCCTGCGCCAGGCGGTGGCGGGTCCGCTCGAACACCGCCAGCGCCTCGGCCTGCCGGCCGGCGCGGTACAGCGCGCGCATCAGCGTCTCCGCGGCCGGCTCGTGCAGCGGGTGCGCCGTGAGCAGGGCGAACAGTCCGCTCACCGCCTCCGGGCAACGGCCCAGCCGCAGCCGGTACTCCGCCTGGCGCTGGGCGAGGCCGATCTGACGCTCGGTGAGCCGCAGCCGTTCCAGCTCGGCGAGCGGCCCGGGCAGCCCGGCCAGGGGCTCCCCGCGGAACAGCTCCAGCGCCCGCACGCACAGGCGCAGCGCCTCCGCCGGCTCGCCCGCCCGGTCCGCCGCCCCCATCCCCGCGGCCAGCTCCTCCAGACGGACGAGATCCACCTCGGCCGCGCCGGAGACCAGCCGGTAGCCGCCCCGGTCGTACGCGATCACCCGCTCCGGTCCCGGCCCGGAAAGCAGCGCCCTGCGCAGCCGGTAGACGTACACCGGCACCACGTTCGTATCGGGCTGCTCCGGCCCCCACACCCCGTCGAGCAGCTGCCGCCGGCCGAGCGTGCGCCCCGCGCACAGCGCCAGCGCCGCCAGTACGGACTGCTGGCGCAGGTGCCCGAGGGGCAGGGGCCGCCCGTCCCGCCAGGCCCGCACCGGCCCGAGCAGGGAGATCCGCAGCTGCGGCCCGGCCCCGCGGCCGGAGGCGGTCCCGGGCGGCGGGGGCGCCGGCCGTGTACGGGGGCCGTGGCCGGGGCGGACCAGCCCGGCGTCGAAGGCGTGGACGATGGCGGCGGCCCGGTCGCGTAAGCCCAGCCGTACGAGGATCCGCGTGAGGTGGGCCGCCACCGCGTCCTCGCCGAGGCCGAGCGCAGCGCCGATCTCCTCGTCCCGCAGACCGCAGCCGACCGCCGAGAGCACCTCGCGCTCCAGGTGGTCCAGCTCTGCGGCGGCGGGGCGTCGGGTGGTGGCGGTCGTCGGCATCGTTCCTCCCGGTGCGCGGATCGGCCGGTCCGGCGGAAGTCGTCCGGCACGCCAGGGCGACACGGTAGGGGCGGGCGTACAGGGCGGCCATCCGGAACCATCCGGAGTGACAACGGGCCCCGTCCCGTCCCACCTGCTTGACCGATCAACCTGCGGCAACGTAGCTTCGGGCCGACCGACTCGTGAGCTCAGGGAAGGAGGCGACGTCGGATGCCGACCCTCTCCGCGCCGCTGCGCCCCGCTCACGAGGTCGCCTGGGCCCCCGGCCGTGTAGCACACGGCTGCTGAACAGCCCCTCTCCCTCCCGGTGTGCCCGATCGCGGCCCCGGCTCCGCTTGTTCTCCCTCACCGCCTGGCGGCGCGCCGTCGCGTGCCGACGTGCCCTCCGCGGGCTGTTAGCGCTGCGCCACCGAACGAGAAAGCTCCAGACATATGGCGACTAGGACATTTGCGCCCTTTATCTCCCGGAACGAGGCCGTGCGATGGTAGCGGCGCGGATCACCGTCAACGGGAAGGAAACCCCGCTCGCCCCGGCCGCGCCCCACACGACGGTGCTCGACTTCCTGCGCGAGCGCGGCCTCACGGGCACCAAGGAGGGCTGCGCGGAAGGCGAATGCGGAGCCTGTTCGGTGCTGGTGGCCCGTCCCGGCGTGGACCGGCCCACCGACTGGGTGGCCGTCAACGCCTGCCTGGTCCCGGCCGCGGCGCTCGACGGCCAGGAGGTGATCACCTCCGAGGGCCTCGCCACCCCCGGCGCGCCCGGCACCCCTCCCGTCCTGCACCCCGTGCAGGAGGAGATGGCGGTCCGCGGCGGCTCCCAATGCGGCTACTGCACACCGGGGTTCGTGTGCAGCATGGCGGCCGAGTACTACCGCCCCGGCCGCTGCGCCCACGCCGACGGGCACGGTGAGAACGGGGCGGACGCGGGCACCGGCGCCGAGCACGGGCCCAACGGCTTCGACCTCCACGCGCTCAGCGGCAACCTCTGCCGCTGCACCGGCTACCGCCCCATCCGCGACGCCGCCTTCGCCGTCGGCGCCCCCGCCGGGGACGACCCGCTCGCCCTGCGCCGCGAGCAGGCCCCGCCGCAGCCGGCCGCCACCGCCTACACCCGCGACGGCAAGACCTTCCTGCGACCGGCCTCCCTGGCCGAAGCGCTGCGCCTGCTGAGCGAGCGGCCCGGGGCGGTCGTCGTCGCAGGCAGCACCGACTGGGGCGTGGAGGTCAACATCCGCTCCCGGCGCGCCGACTGCGTGATCGCCGTGGACCGGCTGCCCGAACTGCGCGGCCTGCACACGGCCCCCGGCCACATCGAGATCGGCGCCGCGCAGACCCTCACCGAGATCGAACGCCGCCTCGACGGCAGCGTCCCCCTCCTCGCCGATCTGTTCCCGCAGTTCGCCTCCCGGCTCATCCGCAACAGCGCCACCCTGGGCGGCAACCTCGGCACCGGCTCGCCCATCGGCGACAGCCCGCCGGTCCTGCTCGCACTGGAGGCGTCGGTGGTCCTCGCCGGTGCCGACGGCGAACGCGAGGTGCCGCTCAGCGCGTACTTCACCGGCTACCGGAGCAGCGTCCGCCGCCCCGGCGAACTGATCCGGGCGGTACGCATCCCGCTGCCGCTGTCCCCGGTCACGGCCTTCCACAAGATCGCCAAGCGCCGGTTCGACGACATCTCCAGCGTCGCCGTCGCCTTCGCCCTCGACGTCCAGGACGGGATCGTCCGCAAGGCCCGCATCGGCCTGGGCGGCGTGGCCGCCACCCCGGTCCGCGCCCTCGCCACCGAGGCCGCCCTGGAGGGCCGGCCCTGGACGGCGGAGACCGCCGAGGCCGCGGCCCGCGTGATGCGGGCCGAAGGCACCCCCATGGACGACCACCGCGCCAGCGCCGTATACCGCTCCGCGATGCTCGGCCAGAGCCTGCTCAAGCTGTACGCACAGACCACCGAGGCGGTGTCTTCATGAGCCAGTTGTCCCAGCGCCCCGAAAAGCCCGTGGTCGGGCTGCCCCTGCCGCACGAGAGCGCCGGCCTGCACGTCACCGGCGCCGCGCTCTACACCGACGACCTGATCCACCGCACCAAGGACGTCCTGCACGCCTACCCCGTGCAGGTCATGAAGGCGCACGGCCGGATCACCGCCCTGCGCACCGGGCCCGCGCTCGCCGTACCGGGCGTGGTCCAGGTGCTGACCGGGGACGACGTGCCCGGAGTCAACGACGCCGGGATGAAGCACGACGAACCGCTCTTCCCCGACACCGTCATGTTCCACGGCCACGCCGTCGCCTGGGTGCTCGGCGAGACCCTGGAGGCGGCCCGGCTCGGCGCGGCGGCCGTCGAGGTGGAGCTCGACGAACTGCCCTCCCTGGTCACCCTGTCGGAGGCCATCGCGGCCGACAGCTTCCACGGGGCCCGCCCCGTGATGCTGGCCGGTGACGTCGACGCCGGATTCGCCGACTCCGCGCACGTGTTCACCGGCGAGTTCCAGTTCTCCGAGCAGGAGCACTTCTACCTCGAGACCCACGCCGCCCTGGCCCATGTCGACGAGGCCGGGCAGGTCTTCGTCCAGAGCAGCACCCAGCATCCCTCGGAGACCCAGGAGATCGTCGCCCACGTCCTCGGCCTGCACAGCCACGAGGTCACCGTGCAGTGTCTGCGGATGGGCGGCGGCTTCGGCGGCAAGGAGATGCAGCCGCACGGGTTCGCCGCCGTCGCCGCCCTCGGCGCCAAGCTCACCCGCCGCCCCGTCCGCGTCAGGCTCAACCGCACCCAGGACCTGACCATGTCGGGCAAGCGGCACGGGTTCCACGCCTCCTGGAAGATCGGCTTCGACACCGAGGGCCGCATCCGGGCCCTGGACGCCACCCTCACCGCGGACGGCGGCTGGAGCCTCGACCTGTCCGAGCCGGTCGTGGCCCGCGCCCTGTGCCACATCGACAACACGTACTGGATCCCCAACGCCCGCATCGCCGGACGGATCGCCAGGACCAACAAGGTCTCCAACACCGCCTTCCGCGGCTTCGGCGGCCCCCAGGGCATGCTGGTCATCGAGGACATCATGGGCCGCTGCGCCCCGCTGCTCGGCCTCGACCCCACCGAGCTGCGGGAGCGCAACTTCTACCGCGAGGGCCAGTACACCCCCTACGGGCAGCCCGTCACCCAGCCCGGACGGATCTCCGCCGTCTGGGAGCAGGTCAAGGAGAACGGCGGCCTCGCCGACCGCCGGCGCGAGATCGCCGCCTTCAACGCCGCCCACCCGCACACCAAGCGGGCCCTGGCGCTCACCGGGATCAAGTTCGGCATCTCCTTCAACCTCACCGCCTTCAACCAGGGCGGCGCGCTCGTGCTGATCTACAAGGACGGCTCGGTCCTGATCAACCACGGCGGCACCGAGATGGGCCAGGGCCTGCACACCAAGATGCTCCAGGTCGCCGCGACCACCCTGGGCATCCCCCTGCACAAGGTCCGGCTGGCGCCGACGCGCACCGACAAGGTGCCCAACACCTCCGCCACCGCCGCCAGCGCCGGGACGGACCTCAACGGCGCGGCCGTCAAGAACGCCTGCGAACAGCTGCGCGGACGGCTGCTGGAGGTGGCCGGCACCCAGCTGGGCGCGAGCGCCTCGGACGTGCGCATCGTCGAGGGCGTCGCCCGCGTCCTGGGCGGCGACCGGGAACTGGCCTGGGACGACCTGGTGCGCACCGCCTACCTCCAGCGGGTCCAGCTGTCGGCGGCCGGCTTCTACCGCACCGAGGGCCTGCACTGGGACGCGAAAGCATTCAGGGGCTCACCGTTCAAGTACTTCGCCCACGGAGCCGCCGCCGCCGAGGTGGAGGTCGACGGGTTCACCGGCGCCTACCGCATCCGCCGCGTGGACATCGTCCACGACGTCGGCGACAGCCTCTCCCCGATGATCGACATCGGCCAGGTCGAGGGCGGCTTCGTGCAGGGCGCGGGCTGGCTGACGCTGGAGGAGATGCGCTGGGACACCGGCGACGGGCCGCACCGCGGACGGCTGCTCACCCAGGCCGCCAGCACCTACAAGCTGCCCAGCTTCTCGGAGATGCCCGCGGAGTTCCACGTCACGCTGCTGGAGCACGCCACCGAGGAAGGCGCCGTCTACGGCTCCAAGGCCGTCGGAGAGCCCCCGCTGATGCTCGCCTTCTCGGTACGGGAGGCGCTGCGGCAGGCCGCCGCGGCCTTCGGACCCGCCGGGGTGAGTGTGGAACTCGCCTCCCCGGCGACCCCGGAGGCGGTCTACTGGGCGGTCGAAGCCGCCCGCGCCGCCGCCGGACCGTCCACCGGTACGGCCGCGCCGACCGCTCTGAGCAATGCCTGACCTGACCTGGGTGGCCGCGGTCGCGCGGTTGCGGGCCCGCCGGGAACCCGGCGCGCTCGTGACCGTCGCGACCGTACGCGGCCACGCCCCCCGCAAGGCCGGCGCCAAACTCGTCGTGGGACGCACCGAGACCTGGGGCTCCATCGGCGGCGGCAACATCGAGGCCGTCGCGATCGACCGGGCCCGCGAGGTCATCGAGACCCCCGACGCGGAGCCGGAGCTGATGGAGTTCGCCCTCAACGACAAGGTCACCGGACGGCACGGCGTCCAGTGCTGCGGCGGAGCCGTCAGCGTCCTGCTCGAACCCCTGCCCGTGGTCCCGGCGGTGGCGGTCTTCGGCGTCGGCCACGTCGGGCTCGAACTCGCCCGGATCCTGGCCCGCTTCGACCTGGACCTGCACCTGGTGGACACCCGTCCCGGCCAGCTCACCGACGAGCGGCTGGCCGTGCTCGGCGACGCGGTGGCGCAGGTCCACGTCCACCACACACCGCTGCTCCCCGAGGAGGTGCTCGCCGAACTGGCCCCCGGCACCCATGTGCTGATCATGACCCATGACCACGCGGAGGACGCCGCCCTGTGCGACGCCGCCCTGCGCACCAGCGGTCTGGGCACCATCGGCCTGATCGGCTCGGCCGCCAAATGGAGCCGCTTCCGGCACCGCCTGTCCACCGAGGGCGGCCACGACGAGGCCACCATCGACCGGATCAAGACCCCGATCGGCCTGACGGAGATCACCGGCAAGGAACCCGCCGTGATCGCGGTGGGCGTCGCGGCCGACCTGCTGCGCACCTTCGAGCGGGAGAGGGGCTGAACCCCGCCCGGCGCAGCTCCGCGCGAGCGCTGCGTGCCCGGCCCCGGCGTCGCCGACGGCCCCGAGCGGCTCGGGGCCGTCGGCGGCCCCGTGAGTGGCCCGGCTAGGCGTTGCTCCATCCGGTGGTGCGGGAGTACACGTCGAGCAGGTCCACCACGAAGACCAGCGTCGAGCCCGCCGGGATCAGCGGAGAGGGCGACTGGTTCCCGTACCCGAGACGCGGGGGAACGATGATCTCGCGCCGGCCGCCGACCCTCATCCCCCTCACCCCCCGGTCCCAGCCCTTGATGACCTTGCCGCCGCCCAGCGTGAACTTGAAGGGCTCGCCCCGGTCCCATGAGGCGTCGAACTCCTTCCCGGAGGCGTAGGTCACGCCGACGTAGTGGACCTTGACCGCCATGCCCGCCTTCACCTCGGGTCCGTCCCCGACGACCAGGTCCCGAACGGCCAGCTCGGCAGGGGCCTCCCCCTCCGGAACCTCGACCACGGGCTTCGTCACGTCACTCATCGCAGCCTCATCACTCTCCGTCGACAACACCCGGGCCTTCCGAGTGTGCCAGGGGGACTCAGCCGCGGGCGAAGGTGCGGAGGTCTTCGTTGAGGCGGTCCGCGTGGGTCGCGAACAGCCCGTGGCCCGCGTTCTCGTACACGTGCAGTGCCGCGCCCGGGATCAGGGCGGCCGCGCGGCCGCCCGTGAGGTGGAGCGGGGCGGAGGCGTCGGCGGACCCGTGCACGACGAGGACCGGGCAGTCGATCTTCGTCAGCTCCGGTACGAGGTTCAGCGAGGCCAGGATCTCGTTGAGGGCCGTCCCGGCGCGCGCGGTCGCTCCGTGGCAGAGGCGCACCATGTGGGCCACGTACGCGTCCGACACCGGGGGACCCGGGAGGTGGCGGGCGAAGAAGGCGTCCGCCCCGTCGGCGAAGAACGTCGCCCGGTCCTGCCGGAACGTTTCGTTGAACGCGTGGACGAGCTCGGGAGCCAGCCCCCCGGGGTGGTCCGCGGACCGGGCCGGACCCGGCGCCACTCCGGCGACGAGAGCGATCCGGGCCACCCGCTCGCCACCGCTGAGGGTCAGATAGCGGATGACCTCGGCGGAGCCCAGGGAGTGTCCGACCAGCGTGACGTCGCGCAGGTCCAGGTGGTCGAGCAGGGCGCCCAGGTCCCCGGCCAGCGTGTCGAGGTCGAAGCCGCCCCAGACGTCGTCGGACCTGCCGTGTCCCCTGCGGTCGAACCCCACGCACCGGAACCCCTCGTCCGCCAGCGGCAGCATCTGGTACTCCCACATCTCGGTGCTGAAGTAGGAGCTGTTGACGAAGACGATGACGGGCCCGCTCGCCGGACCGTAGTCGACGTAGTGGAGGCGGGTGCGGTCGGCCGTGGACTCGAAGTACGGCATGAGGGAATCCCTTCCTGAGGCGGTCCGGGGGGCGTGGCACCATCCTCGTCCGGCGCCCCGGGCCGCGCCATTACCGCCGAGGTCATGGCGGAGACGGCTGTTCAGAGGACGGCGAGGAGCTCTCGCGGGACCGGCTGCCGCGGGATCAGGCCGGCGTGATGTGCGGGGCGAGGGCGCGCAGGAAGTCGGGTGCGTCGAACATCTCGCCCGCGGAGGCGACGCCGACGGCCTTGGTGCGGCCGGTCAGGACGCGCTCGAGCGCCTCGACGACCAGGGGCGCGGTGACGGCGTAGATGTCCTGGCCGACGGCCGTGACCCGGCGTTCGGCTCCGCCCGCGCGCACGACGGCGTCCACGAGGAAGGTCTGGTCCGAGCGGCCGCTCTCGTCGGCGGCGGCCGGGGCCGGGGTGTGCGGGGCGGCGACGTCACGGACCGCCTCGACGGTCATGTAGGTGGTCACCTCGGGGATGGACAGGTGCTGGGGGACGGTGATGACGTCCGCCATCGTGAACTCCCCGATCACCTGCCGGCTCCCCATCGGCTCCGGGAAGGCCCATTGCGTCGTGGGCGCCTGGCCGGTGAGGCGCTCCCACTGTCCGCCGCTGTAGCGCAGGCGGTGGTCGCCGCGGCGCTCGCGGGAGACCGCGCCCGAGAGCCGGGTGCCGGGGGTGGGGTGCCAGCTGCTGAGGGCGTAGGCGATGTGGGCCTCGTCGGCTTCGGCCCAGTCGCCCATCGCCGCGGTGACCAGCAGGTCGCCGAGACCGCCGAAGAAGGCCATGGCCGGGACGATCACCGCTCCCGCCTCCCGGGCCCGCTCGCGGTAGAGGCCGAAGGTGTCGAGGTTGGCCTCCAGCTCGGCGGCCACGTCCAGGTACGGGATCCCCGCGCGCAGCGCCGCCTCGATGACGGGGCCGGTGGTGGAGGCGAAGGGGCCGGCGCAGTTGATGACCGCCACCGTTCCCGCCAGAGCCCGGTCCAGCGAAGCCGGGTCCTCGACCGACGCCGTCCGCGACTCCAGCGCGTGCTCCTCGGCCAGTTCCTCCAGGGCCTTCGCGTTGCGCCCGGACGGCACCGGGACGAAGCCGCGCGCGGCCAGCTCCGCGACCACGAACCGGCCCGTGTGACCGTACGCGCCGAAGACCGCCACCGGCTGACCCGGCTCCCTCTGACCTGACCCCATGAGACTGTTCCCGTCCGCTCGAACGCCCGCTGCGCTGTTGATCCGCCGCGGCCTGACACCCCCATCCTTTCGGCCGGGCAGCACCCGCACGAGCGTCGGAAACGACATGCCCCGTACAGTTTCGGACATGCCCACTGTCGCGCTGGCCGTCACCGACGGCATGCTGCACTACGAACTGTCCGTGGCCGTCGAGGTCTTCGGGTCCGACCTGACCCACGTGGTGAACCCCTGGTACGACTTCTCCCTGTGCGGGAACGGCCCGGTGCGCGTCGGCCGCTTCCGCCTGGAACCCGACCACGGACTCGACCACCTCGCGCGGGCGGACACGGTGATCGTCCCCGGCTGGGCCGACACGGACCGCGAACCGCCCTCCGAACTGGTCGAGGCCGTACGCGCCGCCCACGAGGCCGGCGCCCGCGTGGCCTCCCTGTGCACGGGCGCCTTCGTCCTGGGCGCGGCCGGACTGCTCGACGGCAGGCGCGCCACCACCCACTGGGCGCACACGCGGGAGCTGGCGCGCCGCCACCCGGCGGCCACGGTCGACCCGGACGTCCTGTACGTCGACAACGGAGACGTCCTCACCTCCGCGGGCAAGGCCGCCGCCATGGACCTGTGCCTGCACCTGGTCCGCCTCGACCACGGCTCGGCGAACGCCAACAAGATCGCCCGACGCCTGGTCATCCCGCCCCACCGCGACGGCGGCCAGGCCCAGTTCATCTCCACCCCCCTCCCCGCCCCGGGCAACCACCCCCTGCGCGAACTCTTCCCCTGGGCGCTGGAGCGACTGGACCAGCCGCTCACCGTCGAGGACCTCGCCCGCCAGGCCCGGATGAGCTCACGCCACCTCGGCCGCCATTTCAGACACCTCACCGGCACCACGCCGCTCCAGTGGCTCCACAGCCAGCGCATCCGCCACGCCCAGGAGCTCCTGGAGACCACCGACGCCACCGTGGACACCATCGCCGAGGCCACCGGCATGGGCACGGCCACCACTCTCCGCCGCCACTTCCACCGCAGCGTGGGAATCTCCCCGGACACCTACCGGCGCACCTTCCGCTCCTGAGGCACGCCGTCGCCACTCCTCCCCGCCCCTCAGAAGAAGCCGAGCTTCTTGGGGGAGTAGCTGCACAGGATGTTCTTCGTCTGCTGGTAGTGCTCCAGCATCATCTTGTGGGTCTCGCGGCCTATGCCCGACTGCTTGTAGCCGCCGAAAGCGGCGTGGGCCGGGTAGGCGTGGTAGCAGTTCGTCCAGACGCGGCCCGCCTGGATCGCGCGGCCGGCGCGGTACGCCGTGTTGACGTCGCGGGTCCAGACGCCCGCGCCCAGCCCGTACGCCGTGTCGTTGGCGATGCGGATCGCGTCGTCGAAGTCCTCGAACGAGGTCACCGACACCACCGGCCCGAAGATCTCCTCCTGGAAGATCCGCATCCGGTTGTCTCCCTCGAAGATGGTCGGCTGGACGTAGAAGCCGCCCGCCAGGTCGCCGCCGTGGTCGACGCGGCCGCCGCCCGTGAGGATCTTCGCCCCCTCCTGCCGGCCGATCTCCACGTATGACAGGACCTTCTTCAGCTGTTCCTGCGACGCCTGCGCGCCGATCATTGTGTCCGTGTCCAGCGGGTGTCCCGGCACGATCAGTTCGGTGCGGGCGACCGCCGCGTCCAGGAACTCGCCGTAGCGACCGCGCTCGACCAGGGCGCGCGAAGGGCTCGTGCACACCTCGCCCTGGTTCAGCGCGAACATCGTGAACCCCTCCAGGGCCTTGTCGCGCAGTTCGTCGTCCTTCGTCCAGATGTCGTCGAAGAAGAGGTTCGGACTCTTGCCGCCGAGTTCGAGGGTGACCGGCTTCAGGTGCTCCGCCGCGTACCGCAGGATCAGCCGGCCCGTCGCCGTCTCCCCGGTGAAGGCCACCTTCGCCACGCGCGGGCTCGACGCCAGCGGCTTGCCCGCCTCCTCGCCGAAGCCGTTGACGATGTTCACCACCCCGGCGGGCAGCAGGTCCGCCACCAGGCCGAGCCAGTAGTGGACGGAGGCCGGGGTCTGCTCGGCGGGCTTGAGGACCACCGTGTTGCCGGCCGCGAGGGCGGGAGCGAGCTTCCACACCGCCATCAGGATCGGGAAGTTCCACGGGATGATCTGCCCGACCACGCCCAGCGGCTCATGGAAGTGGTACGCGACGGTGTCCTCGTCCAGCTGGCTGAGCGAGCCCTCCTGCGCGCGCAGCGCCCCCGCGAAGTAGCGGAACTGGTCGACGGCCAGCGGCAGGTCGGCGGCGAGGGTCTCGCGGACCGGCTTGCCGTTCTCCCACGTCTCCGCGACCGCCAGCGCCTCCAGGTGCTGCTCCATGCGGTCCGCGATGCGCAGCAGGATGCCGGCCCGCTCCGTGACGGACGTCCGGCCCCAGGCCGGGGCCGCCGCGTGCGCCGCGTCCAGGGCCCGCTCCACGTCCTCCGCCGTGCCCCGGGCGACCTCCGTGAAGGGCTGTCCGGTGACGGGGGAGGGATTCTCGAAGTACCGGCCCCGCGCCGGTGGCACGTACGCGCCGCCGATGTAGTGGTCGTAGCGGGACGCGTAGGACATCAGGGCGCCCTCGGTTCCGGGCGCGGCGTAACGAGCCATGGTGGTCCTCCCCTTGCCGGGCGCCGGCCGCCGTCGGACAGCGCTCGGGAGGGAGGCTAGGGGCGGGCGGGTTGCGGGAACGTTGCACGGCCCGCGCCCGGGTCCGCACCTGGTCCCGCTCCCGCTTCCGCGCCCAGTTCCGCGTCGAGGGAGCGTACGCGGGCCAGCGCGGCGGGCCGGTCCCGTGGCGGCAGCGCCGCGGCCAGCGCCCGCCACACCGCCAGGTCCTCCGCGCCCCACGGGCCGCACACCCAGTCCGACAGCAGCCCCACGTCCGCCCGGGCGATCACCGCCGCCCGGGCCTGGTCCTCGATGCGCCGCCGCAGCCGGACGATGCCCGGGGCCGAGGAGGCCGGCAGCAGGGGGCCCGGGTAGCGGGTGAGGGCCGCCGACACGGCGCCGGCCGCCAGGTGCCGGGTCACGGCGGCGAAGTCGGCTTCCAGGGGCGCGGTGGTGCGGTACGGGCGGGAGAGCAGGTTCCCGGCGCCCAGCAGCGTGCGCAGCCGGGACATCTCCGCCCGCAGGGTCACCGCCGCCACCGACTCGTCCTCGTAGAGGGAGCAGGCCAGTTCCTCCCCGGACAGGCCCTCGGGGTGGTGGGCGAGCAGCGCCAGGATCTCGCTGTGCCGGCGCCCGAGGGTGAGGCGCCGCCCGCCCAGCACCAGCAGCGCCTCGTCCCGGCCGAGCGCGGTCAGGGTGTCGGGGGCGGCGGAGTCCGGCTCCGGTGGCAGCAGCGCCAGCTGGGCCTCGGCGGCCCGGGCCACCGCCTGGACGAAGGCCAGGGAGTGGGGGTGGGCCAGCCCGTCCCCGCCGGTGATGTCCACCGCCCCGAGCACCCGGCCGGTACGCGGGTCCCGCACCGGGGCCGCCGCGCAGGTCCAGGGGTGCACGATGCGGCTGAAGTGCTCGGCGCCGAAGACCTGTACGGGTTCCCCCAGCGCGACCGCCGTGCCGGGGGCGTTGGTTCCCATCACCGACTCCGCCCACCGCGAACCCGGGACGAAGCCCAGCCCCTCGGCCCGGCGCAGGGTGGCCGGTTCGCCCTCCACCCACAGCAGCCCGCCCCGCGCGTCGCACACCGCCAGCAGGTGCGCCCCCTGCGCCGCGAACGCTCCGACGAGGTCCCGGAACAGCGGCATCACCCGGCCCAGCGGGTGCCGTTCCCGGTACGCCAGCAGCTCCGCCTCCGGCCGGTCCAGCCGGGGAGCGCACTCGGGGCTGACCCGGGCCCGCGCGCAGCGCCGCCAGGACGTCGCGATCACTGCCCGTACCGGCGGCTCGACCCGCCCGTCCCGGGTGAAGGCGTCGTGCGCCCGCCGCAGGACGCGCGTGCGTTCGGCGGGGTCGGCCCCGCCCGGCAGCGCCAACGACGGAACGCCCATGTCACCCTCCCGAGGGACCGTGGAGCCGCGGTACGCGGAGCGCCCCCATCGTGGGCGGCGGTCCGGGACCCCGGCAAGCACGACGTCGGCCAGTCCACGGGCGGCTTCGGGCGGTGGTGCCGGGGGAACGGATCACCGCCGGCGCGCGTTGTGCGGGTGAGGGCCGGCGCCGGCGGCCCTCACCCGTCGGATCGGCCGCCGAGAGCGGCAGGGGGGAGCCCAGATGGACACCATGAACACCACCGCACAGGTCGCGGCGGTCAGCAGCAACGGCGTGTACTCCTTCACCAAGCCCAACAGGGAGAGCATCACCCTGCTCACCGGCCTCGGTGTCGAGGGCGACGTGCACGCGGGGGTCACGGTCAAGCACCGCTCGCGCATGGCGCAGGATCCGACCCAGCCCAATCTCCGCCAGGTGCACCTGATCCACCGGGAGCTCTTCGAGGAGGTCGCGGAGGCCGGATACCAGGTGGAGCCCGGGCAGTTGGGGGAGAACGTCACCACCGAGGGCATAGACCTGCTGCCCCTGCCGACGGGCACCCTGCTGGGGATCGGGGAGGAGGCGGTCGTGGAGGTGACGGGTCTGCGCAACCCGTGCCCGCAGATCAACGGCTTCCAGGACGGTCTGCTCAAGCAGGTCGTCGGCCGGGACGAGCAGGGCAGGGTGGTCCGCAAGGCCGGAATCATGGGTGTGGTCCACCGGGGCGGCACGGTCCGCCCCGGCGACACCATCACGGTCACCCTCCCGCCGCTGCCGCACATACCGCTCGACCGCGTCTGAGCCGGCCGTACCCCGCACGCGCGTGACGGACGCGTAGGCGCCGGGCGGGCCGGGAGAGGGGCGGGACGAGCCGGGCCGGGGTCAAGCGGGGCAGCGGGCTGGCGGGGCAGCCGAGGCCGGAGCCGGCCCCGGGTCCGGCGGGGGCCGGGTTCAGGCCGGCCGGGCTGCGACGCGGGCCAGGGACGCCAGCAGGCCGGACAGCTCGGGCAGTCCGCCCGCGCCCTCGCGGGGCACCGCCAGCACCTCGCCCGGCTCCTCGTCCAGCAGCACGAAAGCCGCGTCGTCGGTGCGGGCCACCAGGGACCAGCCGGGCCCGTCCGCCCGGAGGGTCCGTACGCCCTCACCCGCGAAGGCCGACCGCACCCGCCCGGGCGGAGGCGGCTGCCGGGTGTAGCCGTCCGCCTCCCGCAGCGCCCGCGCCAGCCCGGGGTGCGCGGCGGCCGCGGCCCCGCCGTCCTCCGCCACGCGCTGGTGCCAGTCCGCCCATTCCCGGGCGATCTGGTCCGCGCCCAGCCGGCGCTGCACCGGCCCCCAGGTGTCCGCCGACGGCGGAGCCAGCGGCACCCGCCCGGTCCCGTCCGCGCCCCGCTCCGGGTCGTGCGGCGCCGGGAGGCCCGGCGTGGACACGGTCAGCTCCAGCGGCCAGCCCGCCAGCGAGAGCACGATCGTCCGCTCGTCCGGGGACAGGTCGTACTCCATGCCGCAGTCCCAGGAGGCGATGGCGGCGGCCACCAGCGAGACGTCGTCCACGACGACCGTCCAGCGGGCGCCCTCCTCGTCCTGGCCGAGCACCAGCCCGTACCCCTCGGCGGCGGGCGCCAGGCCCAGCAGCGCGCACGCCTCCGGGAAGTCGTCGCCGAGCAACGCCGGGAACTGCGTGGGGGTCAGCAGCACGGCACTCAGCACGTACAGCGAGCCCCCGCCCTCCTCGTCCGACACCTGGCCTCCCGATCGCAGTCTCGTCGGCGCACCCTAACCAGCCGGTAACTCGCACGTCGAGACCCGGCAGGCGGCGAATTTCAAGCCCGCTACCTGCACGTAGAGTTGGGCACCCGCCACAGAAAGGGAGACCGGTGCAGCGTTACGACCGGCTGAAGGAGATCCTCCGGCTCGACCCCGACCAGGACTTCCTCGCCATCTACCGGCTCACCGCCACCTACGAATTCCCCTGGGACTTCACCCGGGCCCTGGAACTGGCCCTCTTCCGCACCTACGCCGTCCCCAGCATCGGAGCTCTGCTCGCCGAGACCGCCGAGTTCACCGAGCGTCCCCAGAAACGCTACGACGACACCGCGCTGCTCCTCGACGCGGTCGTGGAGCACGGCTTCGACCACGACACGGCGCGCACCGCCATCCGCCGCGTCAACCAGATGCACCGCGGCTACGACATCTCCGACGACGACATGCGCTACGTCCTGTGCACGTTCGTGGTGATCCCGGCGCGCTGGATCGACGCCTACGGCTGGCGCCCGCTGACCCACCACGAGCGCCGCGCCTGCGCGAACTACTACGCGGAGCTCGGCCGGCACCTGGGCGTCAAGGACATCCCGGGCTCCTACGAGGAGTTCGAGACCACCCTCGACGCCTACGAGGAGGCCCACTTCGGCTGGGACGAGGGAGGCCGCGCGGTCGCCGACTCCACCCTGGGCCTGATGGCCTCCTGGTACCCGGCACCCCTCGTTCCCGCCGTACGCGGGGCGAGCCTCGCCCTGCTCGACGAGCCCCTGCTGAAGGCGTTCCGGTACGAGCGCCCGCACCCGGCCGTGAGCCGCCTGGTCCACGGCGCCCTGCGGCTGCGCGGCCGGGCGGTGCGGCTGCTGCCCCCGCGGGCGGCCCCGCACTACGCACGCCAGAACCCGGAGATCAAGGGCTACCCCCACGGCTACGACGTGGGCGAGCTCGGTACCTTCCCGGTGCCCGGGGCGCGTGGCTGCCCCGTGCCCCACCCGCGCCGCCCGGCCGGAGCGGACGCCCAGCCCCCGGCGTAGCCCTCACCGGGTCCGGCGGGGGCTGCGGCGTGCGGGCCGGCGTACAGCGGTCTTCTCAGGGGCGGCGGACCGCCAGGGCGAGGAAGCGGGCGTCCTCGTCGGCGTACGAGGTCATCTCCCAGCCGGAACCGGACAGCAGCGGGCCGAGGTTGTGCTCGGCGCGCAGGTCGTCCGGGGTCAGCTCGCGGCCGTGGCGCGCGGCGAGGGCGGCTCGCCCGATCGGGTGGAACAGGGCGAGCCGGCCGCCGGGGCGGACCACGCGGGCGAGCTCGCGCAGGTTCGCCGCCGGCTCGGGCAGGTGCGCGACCAGTCCGGCCGCGAACACCGCGTCCAGGGCCCCGTCGCGCAGCGGCAGCCGGGCCACGTCCGCGCGCAGCAGCGTCCCGTACGCCCCGCGTCCCGCCCGCCGGGCGGCGGCCAGCATCGGCTCGGTGAGGTCCACGCCGAGCACCGTTCCGGAGGGGCCGACGGCGGCGCGCAGCGGGGTCAGCGCCCGCCCGGTCCCGCAGCCGGCGTCGAGCACCCGGTCCCCGGGACCGACCCCGCACTCGGCGACGGCCGTCGCGAAGGAGGGTCCGTCCTCCGGGAACTTCTCGTCCCAGGCGTCCGCGCGCGCCCCGAAGAACTCCTGTACCCGCGCGTGGTTCTCGCTCATACCGTTCACCGTGCTCATGCACCCCATGATTCCGTACCGGGCAGACCGTGTGCAGGGCCAGATTCCGTCTCTTGACGGTGCGGCGCCGGCGCTGAACGCGCGGCGGCCGCTGCCGGGAACGGACCGGATCGGAGGGATGTGCGCGCTTCCGTCCCGGCTCGTACGGGCGCCAGCGCGGCACGGGCGCGGCGCGGGCGGGAGGACCGCCATTCCTCTTGAGTCATCTTCCGTGCCATGCGTCCCTCCTTCTTGCCGGAAAGCCCCTGGTGGGGAAGGCTGGCGGCACGACCACGCGGGGAGGGCGCGGCCACGTCGGCCGGGTCAACGGGGAGGGGCTGGACATGGCACTGGACAAGCAGCTCGACTGGTTGCTGGACGATCTGACACGCAGGGTCCCGCAGGTCCGCCACGCGGTGGTGCTGTCGAACGACGGGCTGGTGACGGCGGCGAGCGCGGGCCTGGCGCGGGAGGATTCCGAGCACCTCGCCGCCGTCGCGGCCGGGCTCCAGAGCCTGGCGAAGGGCTCCGGACGGCACTTCAGGGCCGGCGAGGTGCGCCAGACGATGGTCGAGTACGACGAGGGCTTCCTCTTCGTGGTGGCGGCCGGATCCGGCAGCAGCCTGTGCGCGCTGAGTGCCGCCGAGGCAGACATCGTGCAGGTGGCGTACGAGATGACGCTGCTGGTCAACCGGGTGGGGGAGCACCTGGGCGTCACGGAGCGGCGGATCACCGGCGGCTGAGTTATCCACAGGGCGGACGCGATGTCGTAGCGCTCGGTTACGGTCTTTACACAGAGTGATCGCCTCGGGGGGATCGCGAGATGTGGGGGAGGCCGTGATGAAGGTGGAACTGGGCAAGTACGCGTCCGTCGGCGGGACCGCCGGTGGTGCCGTACGGGTGGACGCGCGGCCGGAGCCGCTGCTCGACGGGCTCCGGGCGGCGGCGGAACTTGGCCTGGGGCGGGGGGAGTTCGCGCGGGCCGTGCAGCTGGGACTGGTGCGCCGGGGCCCGCGCGCGCCGGGCGGGGCCGCCCGCTACAGCCGGGCCGAGCTGGAGCGGGTCAAGGCGGAGCGGGGGTTCCCGGAGGCGCTGCGGGCGCGGGTCGAGACGGTGGCCGGGGCGGACCACGCGGCGCGGGTGCTGGGCACCGGCCCGACCCGGTTCACCCGGCTGGCCCGCTGTGGGCACCTCAGCCCCGTCGGCTACCGGGTCAACCGCTACCGGGCCCTCGTCTGGCTCTACCTGACGGCGGAGCTAAGGGAGTTCGCCGCCCGGGAGCCGGGCAGGCTGAGCGGGCCCGCCTCCCCGGAGGACCGGGAGCTGATGGCGGCCGGGGCGGACCTGCGCCCGCGACGGTGGCGGGAGCGGCATGTGGGACTCCTGCTGAGACGGACCGCTGACCCCTGGGAGCGGGCGGCCGTGCTGGCCTCCGTCCTCCCGGAGGCGGAGGTGCTGGCCGCCGTTCCCGACCCGGCGGAGCGAATCGTGCTCGCCGCGCTCGCGCCGCCCCCGCCGTACGGGCACCCGCAGGTGCCGGCGGCCGCGGCGGTGGCCGGGCCGCTGCTGGTGGCGCAGCCGCCGGAGGAGGCCGGCCTCTACCGCGCCGGCCTGGACCTCGCCCTGGCCGGGGCCCGGGGTCAGTCGAACGCGACGGGGGAGAGGGGGCCGACGTAGACCCAGGCGCCGCCCTCGCGGGCGAAGGCGCTGTGCTCGTGCAGCGATCCGCTGTGGCCGCCCTCGCGGTAGTGGGCGCGGAACTCCACCGACCCCTCGGTCTCGAAGATCCCGCCGCGCTCGGTGGCGAGGATCTCCAGCCGCTCCCAGCGCTGCCCCGGATCGAGGTCGAGCCGGCCCGGCCGGGTCGAGGGGTGCCAGGACCGCAGCAGGTAGGCGGTGTCTCCGACCGCGAAGGCACTGAAGCGGGAACGCATCAGCAGCTCGGCGGTGGGCGCCTGCCGGTCGCCGGAGTGGAAGCGGCCGCAGCATTCCGGGTAGGGGGCGGGCAGCCCGCAGGGGCAGGGCAGGGCCGGGGTGGTCATGGTGCGCTCAGTTCTCCGGGACAGGCCAGCGGGACAGGACGGGACGGACGGCACAGGAGGGGAGGGGTGATGCGGGCCGGCCGGCGGAGGCCGCCGAACGGTCCGGGCCACGGGTCACGGGCCTCGGCCTCCCGCGGTACCTACTGGGGGGACACGGCCGGCCTGGCCTTCTCGGCCGGGTACGGGCGGAAGAGGCCCTCCTGGACCACGGAGACCAGCAGCCTGCCCTCCAGGTCGTAGATACGGCCGCGGGCCAGGCCCCGTCCGCCGTGGGCGATGGGCGACTCCTGGTCGTACAGGAACCACTCGTCCGCCCGGAACGGCCGGTGGAACCACATGGCGTGGTCCAGGGAGGCCATGTCGAAACCGCGCATGCCCCAGAGCGGCTCCACGGGGATGCGCACGGCGTCGAGGAGGGTCATGTCACTGGCGTAGGTGAGGGCGCAGGTGTGGACGAGCGGGTCGTCGCCCAGCGGGCCGACCGCCCGCATCCACACCGCGCTGCGCGGATCGGCGTCCTTGAGCTCCTCGGGAGTCCAGCGGAGCCGGTCCACGTACCGGATGTCGAAGGGCTGGCGGCGGGCCATCCGCTCCAGGGCCTCGGGCAGCGCGCCCAGGTGCTCGCGGATCTCGTCCGCGACCTTCGGCAGCGCGTCCGGGTGAGGGAAGTCGAGGCGGGGAGGCAGCTGGTGCTCGATGCTGCCCTCCTCCGGGTGATGGAAGGAGGCGGTCAGATTGAAGATGGTCTTGCCCTGCTGGACGGCGGTGACCCGGCGCGTGGTGAAGGAGCGCCCGTCACGCACCCGTTCCACCTGGTACACGATGGGCACCCCGGGGATCCCCGGGCGCAGGAAGTACGCGTGGAGGGAGTGGACCGGCCGGTCGCTCTCGGTGGTCCGGCCGGCCGCGACCAGGGCCTGGCCGGCCACCTGCCCGCCGAAGACGCGCTGGAGGGACTCCTGGGGGCTGGCCCCCCGGAAGATGTTGACCTCGATCTGCTCCAGGTCGAGCAGGTCGACGAGTCTCTCGGCGGGGTTCGTCATCACGCGGTCTCCACTGTCGGGTCCGGCGGGCCGGGCGGGTCCGCCCGGCCGTGCGGTGTGCGGGTCAGGGGTCCCTCCGGTCGGGGTCCCTGGGAGCTCAGAGGGCGCCGAGCTCGCCGACCGAGGTGACCCGGATGACGGCCCGGCCCTCCTCGTCGGACGCGGCGAGGTCGACCTCGGCGCTGATGCCCCAGCCATGGTCCCCGTTCGGGTCGGCGAAGGTCTGGCGGACGCGCCACAGCCCGTGCGCCGGGTCCTCCTCGATCTGGAGCAGCTTGGGGCCGCGGGCGTCGGGGCCGGTGCCCAGGTCGTCGTACTCGTCCCAGTACGCGTCCATCGCCTCGCCCCAGGCGTCGGCGTCCCAGCCGGACTCGGCGTCCAGCTCGCCCAGCTGACCGACGTGGTCCAGGGCCGCGAGCTCGACCCGGCGGAACATCGCGTTGCGGACCAGGACGCGGAAGGCGCGGGCGTTGGCGGTGACCGGCTTGACCTGGTCGGCCTTCTCCTGGGCCTGCTCCGCCGTCTCCACCTCCGGGTTCGCCAGCTGCTCCCACTCGTCGAGCAGGCTGGAGTCGACCTGGCGGACCAGCTCGCCCAGCCAGGCGATCAGGTCCTCGAGGTCCTCGGACTTCAGGTCGTCGGGGATGGTGTGGTCGAGGGCCTTGTAGGCGCTGGCCAGGTAGCGCAGCACGATGCCCTCGGTACGGGCCAGCTCGTAGAAGGAGGTGAACTCCGTGAAGGTCATCGCCCGCTCGTACATGTCGCGGATGATCGACTTCGGGGAGACGGGGTGGTCGCGGACCCACGGGTGGCTCTTGCTGTACACGTCGTAGGCGTGCAGCAGCAGCTCTTCCAGGGGCTTGGGATAGGTGACGTCCTGGAGCCGCTCCATCCGCTCCTCGTACTCGATCCCGTCCGCCTTCATCGCGCCGACGGCGATGCCGCGCTCCTTGTTCTGCTGGGCCGCCAGGATCTGGCGCGGGTCGTCCAGCGTGGACTCGACGACGGAGACCATGTCCAGCGCGTAGGAGGGGGACTCCGGGTCCAGCAGCTCGAAGGAGGCCAGCGCGAAGGTGGACAGCGGCTGGTTCAGCGCGAAGTCCTGCTGGAGGTCGACGGTGAGCCGGATGGTGCGGCCCTCGGAGTCCGGGGTGTCCAGCTTCTCCACGACACCACCGTCCAGCAGCGACCGGTAGATCGCGATGGCGCGGCGGATGTGCCGCAGCTGGGCCTTGCGCGGCTCGTGGTTGTCCTCCAGGAGGCTGCGCATCGCCTGGAAGGCGTCGCCCGGGCGGGCGATCACCGACAGCAGCATGATGTTGGTGACCTTGAAGCGGGAGGTCAGCGGTTCCGGGTCGGCGGCGATCAGCTTCTCGAAGGTGGTGTCCGACCAGGCGACGAAGCCCTCGGGAGCCTTCTTGCGCACCACCTTGCGGCGCTTCTTCGGATCGTCGCCGGCCTTGGCGAGGGCCTTCTCGTTCTCGATGACGTGCTCGGGGGCCTGCGCGACCACGAACCCGGCCGTGTCGAAGCCCGCGCGGCCCGCGCGGCCGGCGATCTGGTGGAACTCGCGGGCGCGCAGCGTGCGGACGCGGCTGCCGTCGTACTTGGTCAGCGCGGTGAACAGCACCGTGCGGATCGGGACGTTGACGCCCACGCCGAGGGTGTCGGTGCCGCAGATGACCTTCAGCAGGCCGGCCTGGGCCAGCTTCTCGACCAGCCGCCGGTACTTGGGCAGCATCCCCGCGTGGTGCACACCGATGCCGTGACGGACGTAGCGGGAGAGGTTCTGGCCGAACTTCGTGGTGAAACGGAAGTTGCCGATCAGCTCCGCGATCTTGTCCTTCTCCTCGCGGGTGCACATGTTGATGCTCATCAGCGACTGCGCCCGCTCGACCGCCTGGGCCTGCGTGAAGTGCACGATGTAGACCGGCGCCTGCCGGGTCTCCAGCAGCTCGGTGATGGTGTCGGTGATCGGCGTGGTCACGTACTCGTAGGAGAGCGGCACGGGCCGGCTCGCGGAGCGGACCACCGAGGTCGGGCGGCCGGTGCGCCGGGTCAGGTCCTCCTCGAACCGCTTCACGTCGCCGAGCGTCGCCGACATCAGGACGAACTGCGCCTGCGGCAGCTCCAGCAGCGGGATTTGCCAGGCCCAGCCCCGGTCCGGCTCCGCGTAGAAGTGGAACTCGTCCATCACGACCTGCCCGATGTCGGCGTACTTGCCGTCGCGCAGGGCGATGGAGGCCAGCACCTCGGCGGTGCAGCAGATCACCGGGGCGTCCGCGTTCACGGAGGCGTCGCCGGTCAGCATGCCGACGTTCTCGGTACCGAAGAGCTTGCACAGGTCGAAGAACTTCTCCGACACCAGCGCCTTGATCGGGGCGGTGTAGAAGGTGACCTTGTCCTGCGCCAGGGCGGTGAAGTGTGCGCCCGCCGCGACGAGGCTCTTGCCGGAGCCGGTCGGTGTCGACAGGATGACGTTCGCCCCGGAGACGACCTCGATCAGCGCCTCCTCCTGAGCCGGGTACAGGGTGATGCCCTGGTCCTCCGCCCACGAGGAGAAAGCCTCGAAGAGGGCGTCGGGGTCGGCGTTCGGCGGGAGCTGATCAATGAGGGTCACGCCCCCATCTTGCCTGGCTTCCCGCCGGAAGAGGGAACCGGCGGACGGAAAGAAGATCATCCGCGGGTACCCTGGGCCGCTGAGGCGGCCCGACCGAAGACATCGACGGGGCCCCACCACCACAGGACCGGGGCGGGAAACGAGCATGATGGGTCCGGCGCACTCACTGTCCGGGGCGGCGGCCTGGCTGGGGGTGGGGGCGGCGACCGCGGCCGCGGGTCACCCGATGCCCTGGCCCGTCCTGGTCGTCGGCGCGCTGATCTGCGCCGGAGCGGCACTCGCCCCCGACCTCGACCACAAGTCGGCGACGATCTCCCGAGCCTTCGGTCCCCTGTCGCGGGGCCTGTGCGAGGTGGTCGACAAGGTCTCGTACGCCGTCTACAAGGCCACCCGCGCGCCGCGCGACGCCCGCCGCAGCGGCGGCCACCGCACCCTGACGCACACCTGGCTGTGGGCGGTCCTCATAGGCGCGGGCTCCTCCGCGATCGCGGTGAGCTTCGACCGCTGGGGCGTCCTGGTGCTCCTCTTCGTCCACCTGGTGCTGGCCGTCGAGGGCCTGCTGTGGCGGGCGGCGCGGATGTCCAGCGACATCCTGGTCTGGCTGCTCGGCGCCACGAGTGCCTGGATCCTGGCCGGGGTCCTCGACGAGCCGGGCAACGGCGCCGGCTGGCTGTTCACCGGCCCCGGGCAGGAGTACCTCTGGCTCGGCCTGCCGATCCTGCTCGGGGCCCTCGTCCACGACATCGGCGACGCACTGACCGTCTCGGGCTGCCCCTTCCTGTGGCCACTGCCGATCAAGGGCAAGCGCTGGTACCCCGTCGGCCCGCCGAAGGCGATGCGTTTCCGCGCAGGCAGCTGGGTGGAGCTGAAGGTGCTCATGCCGGTGTTCATGCTCCTGGGCGGCATGGGCGGCGCCTCGGCACTCGGCTTCATCTGACGGGGCTTCCCCTCACGGGGCTTCACCCAGGAAGACCGGCGGCGCCACCGGGCGGATCAGCCGTGCCAGGACCGCCACAGCGCCGCGTACGCCCCGTCGGCCGCCACCAGCTCGTCGTGCGAGCCGAGTTCGCCGATCCGGCCGTCCTCGACCACCGCGATCACGTCCGCGTCGTGCGCGGTGTGCAGCCGGTGGGCGATCGCGATGACGGTCCGGCCGTCCAGCACCCGCGCCAGCGACCGCTCCAGATGCCGGGCCGCCCGGGGATCCAGCAGCGAGGTCGCCTCGTCCAGCACCAGCGTGTGCGGGTCCGCCAGCACCAGACGGGCCAGCGCGATCTGCTGCGCCTGCGCCGGGGTCAGCGCGCTGCCGCCCGAGCCCACCTCCGTGTCCAGTCCCGACTCCAGGGCCCGCGCCCAGCCGTCGGCGTCCACCGCGCCCAGCGCCGCCCACAGCTCCGCGTCCCGCGCCCCCGTACGGGCCAGCCGCAGGTTGTCCCGCAGCGAGCCCACGAACACGTGGTGCTCCTGGTTCACCAGCGCCACGTGCTCACGCACCCGCTCCGCCGGCATCCGCGACAGCCGCGCCCCGCCCAGCGTGACCTCCCCGGTCCGCGGCGCGTAGATGCCCGCCAGCAGCCGGCCCAGCGTGGACTTACCCGCCCCGGACGGGCCGACCAGGGCCATCCGGGTGCCCGGCGGCACGGACATCGACACCTCGTGCAGGACGTCCACGCCCTCCCGGTAGCCGAACCCGACCTCCTGCGCCCGGACGTCCCGCCCCTGAGGCACCACCGCGCCGTCCCCCGCATCCGGCTCGATCTCCCGGACGCCCACCAGCCGCGCCAACGACACCTGGGCCACCTGGAGCTCGTCGTACCAGCGCAGGACCAGCCCGATCGGATCGACCATCATCTGCGCCAGCAGCGCGCCCGTGGTCAGCTGGCCGACCGACATCCAGCCGCGCAGCACGCAGTACCCGCCAACCAGCAGCACCGCGCCGAGGACCGTGACATAGGTGGCGGTGACCACAGGGAAGAGCACCGTCCGCAGGAACAGGGTGTACCGCTCCCAGGCCGTCCACTCCCGGATCCGCCGCTCCGACAGCGCGATCCGCCGCGCGCCCAGACGGTGCGCCTCGACCGTGCGCCCCGCGTCCACCGTCTCCGTCAGGACCGCCGCGACCGCCGCGTACCCGGCCGCTTCCGAGCGGTACGCCGAGGGCGCCCGGCGGAAGTACCAGCGGCAGCCGAGGACCAGCACCGGCAAGGCCACCAGCGCGGCCAGCGCCAGCTGCGGCGCGGTGACCGCGAGCGCCCCGTACAGCAGGGCCGCCCAGACCACGCCGATGGCCAGCTGCGGCACCGCCTCGCGCATCGCGTTCGCCAGCCGGTCGACATCGGTGGTGATCCGCGACAGCAGGTCACCGGTACCGGCGCGCTCCAGGACACCCGGTGGCAGGCCCACCGACCGCACCAGGAAGTCCTCGCGCAGGTCGGCCAGCATCTCCTCGCCGAGCATCGCCCCGCGCAGCCGGACCAGCCGCACGAAACAGGTCTGGACGGCCAGTGCCAGCGCGAACAGCAGCGCCACCCGCCCCAGATGGAGCTCCCGCTCCCCGACCGAGAGCCCGTCCACCACCAGGCCCAGCAGGTACGGGCCGGCCATGGAGGCCACCACCGCGACCGCGTTGAAGGCGACCAGAGCCGTGAAGGGCCGGCGGTGCCGCCGCAGCAGGCCGCGCACGTAGACCCGTACGGTCGCCGGCGTGCCCACGGGCAGGGTGGCGGCCGTCTCGGGGGCCGCCGGGTCGTAGTCCGGCCGCGCCACGCCGATCATGCGGATTCCTCGATCCCTGTGAGTTCCCCGGCGGGCTCCCCGGCCCGCCCCCGTTCGGCGTCCGTCTCCCGGGTGACGACCGCCCGGTAGCGCGGGTCGTCGCGCAGCAGCTCCCGGTGCGTGCCCGCCGCCACGGCCCGGCCCTCGTGGACCAGTACGACCCGGTCCGCACGGTCCAGCAACAGCGGCGAGGAGGCCAGCACCACCGTGGTGCGCCCAGAGCGCAGGGCGGCGACCCCGTCGGCGATCCGCGCCTCGGTGTGCGCGTCCACCGCCGAGGTCGGCTCGTCCAGGACCAGCACCTCCGGGTCGGCGACCAGCGACCGGGCCAGGGCGAGCCGCTGGCGCTGCCCGCCGGACAGGGACCGGCCGCGTTCGGTGATCCGGGCGTCCATGGCGTCGTCCACCCCGTCCGGGGCCGCCTGGAGCAGCGCGTCCAGGACGTCCCCGCACTGCGCCGCGGACAGGGCCCGCGGGGCCGGGACGGCTCCTGACGCCGGTACGTCGAACAGCTCGCGCAGGGTCCCCGACAGCAGGACGGGATCCTTGTCCTGGACGAGGACCCGTGCGCGCGCCGCCTCCAGCGCGAGGTCGTCCAGCGCGACCCCGCCCAGCAGTACCGAGGGCGCGGCACCGCCCGGGTCGTCCCCCGACGGCACGGCGTGCCCGCCCAGCCGCTCCGCGAGCCGGCCCGCCAGGTCGGGGTCCCCGCACACGACGGCCGTGAACCGTCCGGCCGGGACCAGCAGCCCCGTCGCGGGGTCGTAGAGGTCGCCGCCCGGAGCCGGAGCCTCCACCGGCTCCCCTGCGGCGCGCCCGGCCCCCTCGTCCGTCCGCGTCAGCGACAGCACTCTGGCCGCCCGCTGCGCGGAGGGCCGCGAGAAGGAGTACGACATGGCGATCTCCTCGAAGTGCCGCAACGGGTACAGCATCGTGGCCACCGCGCTGAACGCGGCGACGAGTTCGCCGACCGCCAGCCGCTCGTCCACCACCAGCACGGAGCCGTACCAGACCACCGCCACCATCAGCGCTCCCGGCAGCAGCACCTGGACCGCGGCGATCAGCGCCCACATCCGGGCACTGCGCACGGCGGCCTCGCGGACCTCCTGCGAGGCCGCCCGGTAGCGGTCGAGGAAGAGCTCCTCGCCGCCGATCCCGCGCAGCACCCGCAGGCCCGCCACGGTGTCGGAGGCCAGCTCGGTGGCCCTGCCCGCCTTCTCGCGCTGGACGTCGGCGCGCCGGGTGGCCCTCGGCAGCAGCGGCAGCACGGACAGCGCGAGCACCGGGACCCCCGCCGCGACGACCACACCGATGGCGGGCGCGTAGAACAGCAGCCCGACGCAGAGAGCGACGACGGCGAAGGCGGCGGCCAGGAAGCGGGAGACCGCCTCGACGAACCAGCCGATCTTCTCCACGTCTCCCGTGGACACCGCCACCACCTCCCCGGCCGCGACCTGGCGGGTCAGGGCGGAACCCAGCTCCGCGGTCTTCCGGGCGAGCAGCTGCTGCACCCGCGCGGCGGCGGTGATCCAGTTGGTGACGGCGGTGCGGTGGAGCATGACGTCACCGACCGCGATGGCGGCCCCGACGAGCAGCAGCAACCCGCCGACCAGCAGCAGCCGTCCGCCGTCGCGGTCGACGGCCGCCCCGACACCCAGGCCCACCGTGTACGGCAGCCCGGCGATGCCGCAGAAGTGCACCATGCCCCAGGCCAGGCTCCGCACCTGGCCGCCGAGCTGGCCCCGCCCCAGCCACCACAGGAACCGCGGGCCGGAACGGGCGTCGGGTACCCCGGGATCCGGATAGGGAAGATCGCTGATCTGCATGACACCCCATGACGGCTCGGTGAGTGCAAACCACGCAAGGTTCGCCTTCCGGTCGCCTTCGGGGCAATCGATTTTCAGGCGGGGGAGCGTCTCAGCAGCGGCGCTCCACCGGGACGTCCGTGAGCGCGTTGAGCAGGCCGCCGAGCAGTTCGCGCTGGTCGGCGGTCAGCGGAGCCAGGATCTCCTCGGCGGCGTCGGTCCGCGCGTTGCGCAGACGGCGCAGCGTGGCGCGGCCGGTTTCGGTGAGCTCGATCCGTATCACCCGCCGGTTGGCGGGGTCGGGCACGCGCCGCACGCAGTCGGCCGCCTCCAGGCCGTCGACGAGGGTGGTCACCGCACGCGGTACGACCTCCAGGCGCGCGGCCAGGTCGGCCATGCGGGGCGGCTGGCCCTCGGCGTAGTGCGCCACGAGGCGCAGCAGCCGGCCCTGGGCGGGGGTGATCCCGAGCGGCTCCATGTGGCGCTTCTGGATGCGGTGGAGCCGGCGTGTGAGACGCAGCAGCTGCTCGGCGAGGACGCCGTCGGTCGAATCACGGGTGTCGGTGTCGGAACCGGTGCTCATACTGGGAACAGTAGCAGGACGCCATTCATTGTGAGTATAGGTAACAATGAGCTAGGCTCATCGGAGTCCCCGGCGGAAGGAGGCCCATGCACAGCGACGAGCCGAAGTGGACCCCATCGAACGAAGCGCTCGACCCCAGCCGTCCGGCCCCCGCCGACCGGCCGCGCGAGCTGCGCCGGATCCTCGGCCTGTTCCGGCCCTACCGCGGCCGGCTCGCCGTCGTCGGCGCCCTGGTCGGCGCCTCCTCCCTGGTCGGCGTCGCCTCGCCGTTCCTGCTCAAGGAGATCCTGGACGTCGCGATCCCCCAGGGCCGGACCGGGCTGCTCAGCCTGCTGGCCCTCGGCATGATCCTCACCGCCGTCGTGACCAGCGTGTTCGGCGTGCTCCAGACGCTCATCTCCACCACAGTCGGCCAGCGCGTCATGCATGACCTGCGCACCGCCGTCTACGCCCAGCTCCAGCGGATGCCGCTGGCCTTCTTCACCCGCACCCGCACCGGCGAGGTGCAGTCCCGCATAGCCAACGACATCGGCGGCATGCAGGCCACCGTCACCTCGACGGCGACCTCGCTCGTGTCGAACCTGACCGCCGTCATCGCCTCCGTCGTCGCGATGCTGGCGCTCGACTGGCGGCTCACCCTGGTCTCCCTGCTCCTGCTGCCCCTCTTCGTGTGGATCAGCCGCCGCGTCGGCCGCGAGCGCAAGAAGATCACCACCAAGCGGCAGAAGCAGATGGCCGCGATGGCCGCCACCGTCACCGAATCCCTGTCGGTCAGCGGCATCCTGCTCGGCCGCACCATGGGCCGCTCGGAATCCCTCACCGCCGCCTTCGCCGAGGAGTCGGAGAAGCTCGTCAGCCTCGAAGTGCGCTCCAGCATGGCCGGGCGCTGGCGGATGTCCACGATCGGGATCGTGATGGCGGCCATGCCCGCGCTGATCTACTGGGCCGCGGGCATCGCCCTCCAGACCGGTGCGCCGTCCCTCTCGGTCGGTACCCTCGTCGCCTTCGTCACCCTCCAGCAGGGGCTGTTCCGGCCGGCCGTGAGCCTGCTGTCGACCGGTGTGCAGATCCAGACCTCGCTCGCCCTCTTCGCCCGGATCTTCGAGTACCTCGACCTGCCGGTGGACATCACCGAGCGCGAGGACCCCGTCAGGCTGGGCCGCGCCAAGGGCGAGGTCCGCCTGGAGGACGTGCACTTCGCGTACGAGGCCCAGTCCGGCCCGACGCTGACCGGCATCGACATCACCGTCCCAGCGGGCGGCTCCCTGGCCGTGGTCGGCCCGACCGGCTCCGGGAAGAGCACCCTCAGCTACCTGGTGCCGCGCCTCTACGACGTGACGGGCGGCCGGGTCGCCCTCGACGGCGTGGACGTACGGGACCTGGACTTCGACTCGCTGGCCCGCTCCATAGGCGTGGTCTCCCAGGAGACCTACCTCTTCCACGCCTCGGTCGCCGACAACCTGCGGTTCGCCAAGCCGGACGCCACCGACGAGGAGATCGCCGAGGCGGCCCGCGCGGCTCAGATCCACGACCACATCGAGTCCCTGCCGGACGGGTACGACACCCTGGTCGGCGAGCGCGGCTACCGCTTCTCCGGAGGCGAGAAGCAGCGCCTGGCCATCGCGCGCACCATCCTGCGGGACCCGCCGGTGCTCATCCTGGACGAGGCCACCAGCGCACTCGACACCCGCACCGAGCACGCCGTGCAGCGGGCCATCGACAACCTCTCCCGGGGTCGCACCACGATCACGATCGCGCACCGCCTCTCCACCATCCGGGACGCCGACCAGATCGTGGTCCTGGATGCCGGCCGCATCGCCGAGCGAGGGACCCACGAGGAGCTGCTGCTGGCCGGAGGCCGCTATGCCGCCCTGGTCCGCCGGGACCGGGACGCTGCCCAGGCACCCCAGCCGGATGAGGCGCCGAAGCCGGATCAGGCGCCGGTGCGCGGACGCGGCCGGGGTGCTGACCCGGCCCCCGCTCCGGTGAACGTGTGATCGTATGACCAGTAGGGGTGTGGTGCCGGAAACCGGCCGTTGTGAGCGCTAGCGTGCCGATATGCCCCATGCGCACCGGCCGCCGCAGCGCCGCTCCCGGCTCACCCGCCGGGGCCGCCTGCTGCTCCTGCTCACCGCCCTGCTCGGGATCGGACTCGGGACGGCGCTCCTCGTCCCCCTGCTGTCCCCGGCGGAAGCGCCCGAGAGGCCCCGCCGGCTGCTGATCCCCGAGGGATGGCGCGCCGCGCAGGTCTACGCCGCCATCGACAAGGAGCTCCACCTCCCCGCCGGCACCGCCTCGTCGGCCGTCGCCACAGCGGACCTGCCCCTGCCCGCCGAGGCCAAGGGCAACCCAGAGGGCTACCTGTTCCCGGCGACGTACCCGGTGACCTCGAAGACCACCCCGGCCGGCCTGCTCGCCACCATGGTGCGGACGGCGAACCAGAAGCTCGCCACCAAGGCGGTCGCCGCCGGAGGCCGGGCGCACGCCATGACCCCGTACCAGACCGCCACCCTCGCCAGCATCATCGAGGCGGAGGCCGACAACCCGGCCGACATGGGCAAGGTGGCCCGCGTGGTCCACAACCGGCTGGCGAGGTCGATGCCGCTCCAGATGGACTCCACCCTCAACTACGCCCTGAACCGCACCACCGTGGACACCAAGCTGCGGGAGACCCGCATCGACCACCCCTTCAACACCTACGAGCACCAAGGGCTGCCGCCGACGCCCATCAACAGCCCCGGACTCCAGGCCATGGCGGCGGCCGTCGCGCCGGCCCCCGGTGACTGGCTCTTCTTCGTCACCGTGAAGCCCGGCGACACCCGTTTCTCGGCCACGTACGAGGAACACAGGAAACATGTCGAGGAGTTCAACCGGCTCCGCGCGGCGGCCACCGCTGGGCCCGCCGCGCCACCGCCCGGCAGGCCGGCCCACGCCCAGGCCGCCGGCCCGCCGCCCCGTCCCGCCGGCCCGGGGGCGTCACACCGGGACTGACACCGCCGACGGGCGTCGGGCCAGCAGCCGGCGGATCTCCCGGACGGCGGCGCCGCCCGCCCGGTTGGCGCCGATGGTCGAGGCCGAAGGCCCGTAGCCGACCAGGTGGACGCGCTCGTCGCGCACCGCCCGGGTCCCCTCGATCCGGATCCCGCCACCCGGTTCGCGCAGCCGCAGCGGTGCCAGGTGGTCCACGGCGGGCCGGAAGCCGGTGGCCCACAGGATCACGTCGGCCTCCACCCGCCGCCCGTCCGCCCAGACGGCCCCGGACGGGGTGATCCGCTCGAAGACGGGCAGCCGGTCCAGCACCCCGGACTCCAGCCCCGCCCGTACGGCCTCGTTCAGCGCGAGCCCCGTCACGCTGACCACGCTCCGCGGCGGCAGCCCCCGGCGCACCCGCTCCTCGACCAGCGCCACCGCCGCCCGTCCCTCGGCCTCCCCGAAACCACCCTCGCGGAACACGGGCGGCCTGCGGGTGACCCACGTGGTCTCCGCCGCCACCTGCGAGACCTCCAGCAGGTGCTGCACCGCCGAAGTGCCCCCGCCCACCACGATGACCCGGGCCCCGGCGAACTCCTGCGGCCCCGGATAGTCCGCGGTGTGCAGCTGGCGCCCCCGGAACAGCTCCTGGCCGGGGTAACGGGGCCAGAACGGCCGGTCCCAGGTCCCCGTGGCGTTGACCAGCGCCCGCGCCGACCAGCTGCCCGAGGCCGACTCCACCAGCAGTCGTCCCCCGCCGCCCTCGCGCACGGCCGTCACGTCCACCGGGCGGCGCACGTCCAGTGCGAACCGCTCCTCGTAGGCGGCGAAGTACGCCCCGATCACCTCGGACGACGGCCGCAGCGGATCGGCGCCGGTCAGCTCCATCCCGGGCAGCGCGTGCATCCCGTGGACCTTGCCGTAGGTGAGCGAGGGCCAGCGGAACTGCCAGGCCCCGCCGGGCCCGGGGGAGTGGTCGAGCACCACGTGCCCGATGCCCGACCGGGCCAGGTGGTAGGCGCTGGACAGCCCGGCCTGCCCGGCTCCCACGACCACGACGTCCACCTCCGCGTCCGCGTCCGCGCCCACGCCCGAGTCCACCGCGTCCCGCACCATGTCGTTCACGGTTCTACTAACTCGCGGGCTCCGCGGGATCTTCCCCCTGGGTGGCCCTCAGCCCGCGACCGGGCACAGGGCGCGCAGTTCGGCCAGCCGCAGCCGGGTCTCCTCGTCCAGGGGCACGAAGGTCGTCAGGCGCGGGCCGGCGGCCGGGCCCAGCCACAGGTTGGTGTGCTCCAGCCGGAGCAGGCCCACATGGGCGTTGCGGATGTACTTGGTGTTGCGGCCGAGCCCGACCACCTCGTGACGCGCCCAGATCTCCCGGAACTCCGGCGAGGCCGCCTCCAGGCGGGCCAGCAGCGTCTTCCACGCCGGTTCGGCCAGGTGTCCGGCCATCGAGGCGCGGAACTTGGCCGCCATCAGCCGGTTCACCTCCGGCATGTCGGCGAGGGAGGCCCGCCAGTCGGCGTTGGTGAACGCCAGCCACATGCAGTTGCGGTCCTCCCGGGGCAGCAGGTCGAGATCGCACAGGAGCCGCCCGTACGTGGCGTTGTACGCGAGGATGTCGTACCGGCTGTTCTGCACGCACGCCGGGATCGGATCCAGCTGGTCCAGCATGGCCCGCAGCGCCGGCGTCACGCTCGGGCACCGCGTGTCCGGCGCGGGGTCGGCGGTGTCCGCCAGGGCGAACAGGTGGGCGCGCTCGCTGGAGTCCAGCAGCAGTGCGCGCGCCACGGCGTCCAGCACCTGCGGGGACACCTGGATCTCGCGGGCCTGCTCCAGCCAGGTGTACCAGGTGACGCCGACGGCGGAGAGCTGGGCGACCTCCTCGCGGCGCAGCCCGGGCGTCCGCCTGCGACGGCCGCGGACCAGCCCGACCTGCTCCGGGGTGATCCGCTCGCGGCGGCTGCGCAGGAAGTCGGCCAGCTCGTGCCGGCGGAGGTCGCTGGGAGGGGCCACAGTGGTCATGGGGCCAGCGTGCCCTATCGCGGAGCGTGTTTCCAGGTACTGCCGGTACCAGGATAAGAAGACTCTGGTACCAGGCTGACCGGTGGAGGACCGTTTCTTCCGTGACTTCTTCCGTGACCGAAACGACCGTACGCACACCGACTCGTCCGTCCACTTCAGCCCCCATCGGGAGCCCCGTCGCCGAGGCCGCCGGCATCTCGCCCCTCGGCCTGTTCACCGTGCTGCTGGGCGCGGCCCTCCCGCTGATCGACTTCTTCATCGTCAATGTGGCGCTGCCCGCCATCGACGCCGACCTCGCCGCCGGTCCGGCCATGCTGGAACTGGTCGTCGGCGGCTACGGCGTCGCCTACTCGGTGCTCCTGGTGCTGGGCGGCCGCCTCGGGGACATGGCCGGCCGGCGCCGGCTGTTCCTCATCGGCATGGCCGCCTTCGGCGTCACGTCCCTGGCCTGCGGCCTGGCTCCCACCGCCTGGACGCTGGTCGCCGCACGGGTGGCCCAGGGGGCCGCGGCGGCGCTGATGCTGCCGCAGGTCCTGGCCACCATCCAGGCCACCACCCAGGGGCCGCGCCGGGCCCGCGCGATGAGCCTGTACGGGGCCACCGCCGGACTGTCGATGGTCGCCGGGCAGATCCTCGGCGGGGTCCTGGTCGCCGCCGACGTGGCCGGCTCCGGCTGGCGCTCGGTGTTCCTGGTCAACGTGCCCGTGGTGCTCGTCGGGCTGGTGCTCGCCGTCCGGGCCGTCCCGGAGACCCGCTCCGACCGCCCGGCGTCCGTGGACGTACCCGGAACGCTGCTGCTGGCCGTAACCCTCGTGTCCCTGCTGCTGCCGCTGACGGAGGGCCGGGCGGCCGGGTGGCCGCTGTGGACCTGGATCTCGCTGGCCGTCTCCCCGCTCGCCGCCGTCGCCTTCTACCTGACCGAGCGCCGCGCCGACCGGCTCGGGCGGACCCCGCTGGTGCCGCCGAGCCTGCTGCGGCTGGTGTCGCTGCGGCGCGGCCTGGTGATGCTGCTGCCGTTCTCGATCGGCTTCAGCGGGTTCATGTTCGCCTTCGCGGTCGCCCTCCAGCAGGGCCTGCGCATGGGCCCGGTGGCGGCGGGGCTGGCGCTGGTGCCGCTGGCGGTGGCCTTCTTCGCCGCCTCGCTCGCCGGGCCGCGGCTGGTGGGGCGCTACGGCAGCCGGGTCGTCACCGCCGGCGGGATCATCCAGGCCGCCGGCATCGGCCTGCTGGCCGCGACCGTGTGGTACGGCTGGTCCGGCCTGGGCCTCGCGGCCCTCGCCCCCGGGGTGGCCCTGGCGGGTCTCGGGCAGGGGCTCCAGCTGCCGGTGCTGATGCGGCTGATGCTCTCGGACGTCCCGGCGGACCGGGCCGGAGTCGGCAGCGGGGTCATGGTCACCACGCAGCAGTCCTCGCTCGCGCTGGGCGTGGCGACCGTCGGCAGCCTCTTCCTCGCCCTGACCGCCGCCCTCGGTATGCGGCAGGCCCTCACGGTCACCCTGCTGGGGCAGCTCGGCCTGATCGCCCTGACGGTCCTCCTCAGCCTCCGCCTCCCGCGCACCATGCGCTGACCCAGGCCCCAGGCCCCGGGATCCCCGGCTCCCCGGATCCCTGGCCTCCAGGACTCCCGGCCCCCCGCAGCCCCCGCCGGCCCCAGGCCGCCGCCCTGCGACCGGGCCGGCGCCGGGCCCCGAGGGCATCCAGCCCCTCCCGCCCCCGCCCTGCCCTCAGGGGGTGCGTGCCGCCCGGCCCACCGATTCGACCAGCGGCAGCAGCCGGTGCGCGACCCGCTCCCGCAGGGCGACCTCGGTCCGGGTGCGGACCACCCCCGGGAGCCGGATCAGCCGCTGGATCACGTCCTCCAGATGGGCGTTGTCCCGGGCGGCGACCCGGGTCAGCAGGTCCCCGCCCCCGGTGATCGAGAACGCCTCGATGATCTCCGGTACGGCGGCCAGCGCCTCGCCCACGTCGTCCAGGTGCCCCTGGGTCACCTCGATGTGGACGAAGGCCAGCACCGGGTGCCCGAGCGCGGCCAGGGAGAGCACGGGACCGCTGCCGGTGATCACCCCGGTGCGCTCCAGCCGGTCCAGTCGCGCCTGGAGTGTCCCGCGCGCCACGCCGAGGATCCGGGCGTACTCGCGGACACTGGTACGCGGCTGCTCGATCAGCAGTCGCAGGATCCGGGTGTCGAGCTCGTCCACGGCCATGGCAGGACTGTACCAATGGTCGCGAATGGGCAGTTCAGTCCGGATCGCCCCTGATTCCGATGCGGGAGGGCCCACTCCATGACGACCGCCGTGGTCCTCTACACCAGCGACCTGCGCCTGCACGACCACCCGCCGCTGCGCGCCGCCCTCGCCTCCTGCGACCGGGTGGTCCCCCTCTTCGTCCGCGACCGGGCCGTCGAGCGCGCCGGCTTCGCCGTGCCCAACCGGCTGGCCTTCCTCGCCGACTGCCTGGCCGCCCTGGACACCGGACTGCGGGCCCGTGGCGGCCGTCTCGTGCTGCGGTCCGGGGACGTGGTGGAGGAGGTCTGCGCCCTCGTCCGCGAGGCCGGCGCGGCCGAGGTGCACCTCGCCGCCGGGGTCAGCGGCTACGCCCAGACCCGCGAACGGCGCCTGCGCGAGGCCCTCCGGGCCCAGGGCTGCGCCCTCCACGTCCACGACGCGGTCATCACGGCGGTGGCTCCCGCAGCCGTGCTCCCCAGTGGCAGGGGCTCCGACCACTTCGCCGTCTTCACCCCGTACCTGCGCCGCTGGAGCGCCCTGCCGCCGCGCCCGGTGGCCGCCGCACCGCGCAGCGTCCCCGTGCCCGAGGACATCGGATCCGAGGAGCCGCCCCGCCGGTCCGCCGTCACCGGCACCTCCCCGGGCCTGGCGCCCGGCGGCGAGGACGAGGCACGCCGGCTGCTGGCCCGCTGGCTGCGCTCGGGCCTCGCCCGGTACGAGGACACCCACGACGACCTCGCCGCCGACGCCACCTCCCGCCTCTCACCGCACCTGCACTTCGGCACCCTCTCGCCCGTCGAGGCCGCCCAGCGCGCCCTCGCCGCCGGCGGCCCCGGCGCCGAGGCGTTCGTCCGGCAGCTGTGCTGGCGCGACTTCCACCACCAGGTCCTCGCCGCCCGCCCCGCGACCGCCACCCGCGACTACCGGGCCCGCCACGACCGCTGGCGCACCGGCCCCGCCGCCGAGGAGGAGGTCCAGGCATGGAAGGAGGGCCGCACCGGCTACCCGGTGGTCGACGCGGCCATGCGCCAGCTGCGCCACGAGGGCTGGATGCACAACCGCGGCCGGCTACTGGCCGCCAGCTTCCTCGCCAAGACCCTCTACGCCGACTGGCGCACCGGAGCCCGGCACTTCCTCGACCTCCTCGTGGACGGGGACGTGGCCAACAACCAGCTCAACTGGCAGTGGGTGGCCGGCACCGGCACCGACACCCGGCCCAACCGGGTCCTCAACCCCGTCCGCCAGGGCCTGCGCTACGACCCCGAGGGCCGTTACGTCCACCGCTGGGTTCCCGAACTGGCCGCCCTGCCCGCGCCCCGCGTCCACGAGCCCTGGCGGCTGCCCGCCGCCGAGCGGACCCGCTACGACTACCCCGACCCGGTGGTGGACCTCTCCGAGGCCCAGGCCCGCTTCCACCGGGCGCGGCAGGGCGACGCACCCCCGCTCCACGGCCCCGGCACGCCGGGCACGAGCGGCGCCCCGTAGGGTCCGGACATGAGTGATCTTCTGCTGGTGAGGCACGGAGAGACGGCGTGGAGCGCCAACGGGCGGCACACCGGGCTCACCGACGTCCCGCTGACCGCCCGCGGGGCCGACCAAGCCCTCTCGCTGGCCCCCTACTTCCGTGACCGGCATCCCGCCCTGGTGCTGACCAGCCCCCTGAGCCGTGCCGTGGCCACGGCGGAACTCGCCGGACTGGCCGGCGGGGTCCCCGACCCCGACCTCCACGAGTGGGACTACGGCGGCTACGAGGGCATCACCACCGCCGAGATCCAGCGCACCCGTCCCGACTGGTCGCTGTGGACCGACGGCGTCCCTCCGGGCGACGCCGCGCACCCGGGGGAGAACGCCGCCCAGGTCGGAGCCCGCGCCGACCGGGTCCTGGCGCGGGCCGGCGAGGTGCTGCGCTCCGGCGGGGGTGACGTCGTCCTCGTCGCCCACGGCCACTTCCTGCGCGTCCTGACCGCCCGCTACCTCGGCCTGCCCCCCGAGGAGGGCCGGCTCTTCCTCCTGCGCACCGGCACCGTCAGCGAGCTCTCCACCGAACACGGCCTCCCCGTGGTGGCCGGCTGGAACACCCGCCCCTGAAAGGCAGGCGCGGGCCGCCACCCGGACGACCCGCGCCGCCTCGCGCCCCACCCGCCCGCGCGTGACCATGCGTACATGGACCAGGGCGACCGCGGCCGACCGGAGGAGCCCCTCCCCGACGCCGCCTCCGGCGAGGACACCCTCCAGGCCGGCGCGATCGGCTTCCTCGACGCGCTCGTCATCGGCCTGAACTCCACCTCGCCGGCCTACTCCCTGGCCGCCGTCATCGGCCCCATCGTTGCCATCGCCGGGATCTACGCCCCGGGCGTGATGCTGGCCTCCTTCGTCCCGATGCTGCTCATCGCCGCCGCCTTCTACTACCTCAACAAGGTCGACCAGGACTGCGGCACCACCTTCTCCTGGGTGACCCGCGCGATGGGCCCCTGGGCGGGCTGGCTCGGCGGCTGGGCCATCACCATGACCGGCGTCCTCGTCATCGGCTCCCTCGCCGACGTCGCCGTCCACTTCGGTCTGCTGGCCCTCGGCCTGGACGACTGGGCCGCCAACACCGTGGTCCGCCAGACCCTCGCCGTCGTGGTGATCCTCGCGATGACCGCGGTCTGCGTCATCGGCACCGAACTGTCGGCCCACTTCCAGGACGTCCTCATCCTGGCCCAGGTCCTCTTCCTGCTGGTCTTCGCGGTCGTCGCGCTCTACCGGGTCTATGCCGGCACCAGCACCCTCGACGCCCTCCACCCGTCCGTCACCTGGCTCAACCCCTTCGGTGCCGGCGGCAGCGCCCTCACCGGCGGCCTGCTGCTCGGGGTGTTCATCTACTGGGGCTGGGAGTCCGCGGTCAACCTCACCGAGGAGGTCGAGGACTCCGCCACCGCCCCCGGCAAGGCCGGCATCTGGTCCACCCTGGTCCTGCTCGTCACCTACCTGTCCGTCGGCTTCGCCATCGTCGCCTACGCCGGGACGGCCTTCCTCGCCCAGCACGCCGGCGAGGAGGAGGCGATCTTCGCCGTCCTCGCGCACGAGGTGATGGGCGGCTGGGACTGGATGGTGCTCCTCGCCGTCTGCACCTCCGCCCTCGCCTCCACCCAGACGACGATCATCCCGGCCTCCCGCACCGCCCTGTCCATGGCCCGCCGGCACGCCCTGCCCCCGCACCTGGCGCACATCCACCACCGCTTCCACACTCCGGACGTCAGCACCTGGTGGGTGGCCGTCATCGCCATCGTCTGGTACCTCGCCGTCAACCAGATCAGTGAGAACGCCCTGCTCGACTCCCTGACCGCGCTCTCGCTGCTCATCGCCTTCTACTACGCGCTCACCGGCCTGGCCTGCGCCGTCTACTACCGCCGCCACCTGCTGGAGAACGCGCACAACCTCCTCCTCATCGGCGTCGGCCCGCTGGTCGGCGCCGGACTGCTGGCCTGGCTGCTCGTGGAGTCCATCGGGGACATGTCCGACCCGGGGAACTCGGCCAGCGGGGTGTCCTGGTTCGGACTCGGCCCGCCCCTGGTCATCGGCATCGGCATCGCGGCCGTCGGCATCCTGCTCATGTGCTACTGGCGGATCCGCGACGGCCGGTTCTGGCAGGAGCGCCCCGGCGTGGTCGACCCGGCCCTCGTCCGCGGCGCGAAGCAGTCCGCGAAGCGGTCCGCGCGGCACGAGAAGAAGAACTGAAGGAGGGAAGTTCCGGATGTCCGTGGTCCTCGGCTACGACGAATCCCCCGGCGCCGAGCGCGCCCTGCGCGTCGCCCTGGAGGTGGCCACCGCCTTCGGGGAGCCCCTCGTCCTCGTCTACGGCGCCGCCGCCCCCGGCGCCACGGGGGAGGAGTACCGCGCCCACCGCGAAGCCGTCCTCCAGGCGGGCCGCAGCGCGCTGGCCCGGGCCGTCGAGGCCGCCGACGAGGCCGGGGTCCCCTCCACCGTCGAGGTCATGGACGACAGACCGGCCCAGGCCCTGCTCGCCGCCGCCGCACACCACCACGCCCGGGTCATCATCGTCGGCACCTGGGGCGACAGCCCCATCCGCGGCGCCCTCCTCGGCTCCACCCCGCACAAGCTGCTGCACCTCTCCCCGGTCCCGGTGCTGTGCGTACCGACCGAGGAGACGGCCTAGCCACCCCCTGCGCGGAGCCGGTCCGTTGGTCCGCCCGTGGCCGGAAATGTACGCGGAAAGCGGGGCCAATGGCCCAGTGGGAAGAGGCCGCCTTGAGCCAATGCCCCTCTGGATGCTTATCTGTGTCGTATCCATGTACTTTCGGCGCCGCGCAGCGCCGGCCGGCAACGACGCCGGACCGGAGCGCGGCGCCTTCGCCGTGCCCGTACGCCGCCCACCACCCCCGGGCGGACACCGGGCCGGCGCGCACCACTGCGAGGGGGGCGGCACACCGCCATGAAGAGGATGTTCACGGCTCCGGATCCGGGGCGCGCCAGACTGAGGAACTCGACGCGCGCGGTGATCGGCACCGGGCTCGCCGTCGCCGTCGCCCAACTGGCGGGGCTCTCGCTCACCGCGTCCATCACCGGCGGCCTCGCGGCGCTGCTCGCGCTGTTCACCGTCCTCGACGCGGACGTCCGCGCGCAGCGGGTGACCACCGCCCTGCTGCCGGCCGCCGGCTTCCCCGTCCTGGTGCTGGCCACCTCCCTGCACGGGATGCCGCCCGTGCGGGACGCGGCCTGGCTGGCCGTGGTCTTCGCCGGGGTCTACGCCCGGCGCTGGGGGCCACGCGGGCACGCCCTCGGCATCTTCGCCTTCATGATGTTCTTCGTCACCCAGTTCCTGCACGCCCGGCCCGCGCAGCTGCCCGAGCTGTTCGCGGCCGTCGCCCTGGCCCTGCTGTCCGCCGGGGCCGTCCGGTTCCTGCTGTGGCCCCTGGAGCGCCGTACGCCCCCGGCCGCCGCCCCGCCGCCGCTGCCCGGCACCGGCCTCGCCCGGCCCACCACCCGCCAGGCGTTCCAGGCCACCGCCGCCTGCGCCTTCGCCCTGGCCGCGGGGCAGATCCTCTCCCAGGACCGCTGGTACTGGGCCGTCGGCACCGCCTGGTGGATCTTCGTCAACACCGCCTCGCGCGGCGAGACCCTCGTCCGCGGCTTCCGCCGGGTCCTGGGCACCGTCACCGGCATTGCCGCCGGCCTGCTGATCGCGGTGCCGCTGCACGGCGCCCCCGCGCCCACCGCCGCGCTCGTCGCCGTCTGCGTGTTCGGCATCTTCTACACGGCCGCCCCCTCCTACTCCTGGATGATGTTCTTCGTCACCGTCATGGCCGGGCTGCTGTACGGGCTCCTCGGCGTGCTCCACCCCGGGCTGCTGCTCCTGCGCTTCGAGGAGACCGCCGTCGGCGCGCTGGGCGCGGCCCTCGGCGTCACCCTGATCCTCCCCGTCACCACGCACGCCGCCAACGACGCCTGGATCCAGCGCGCCCTGCACTGCGTACGGGCCTCCACCGCGGCCTCCCTCGACCGCCTCGCCGGCGACCCCGAGGCCGACCCCGCCCCGCACGCCGCCGAGCTGGAACTGCTCCTGGCCCGGGTCCGGATGGCGCTCGCGCCGCTGGTCCACCCGCTGAGCCCGCTGCGCGCCCGCAAGGCCCGCGCCCGCCAGGTCCTGGCCCTGCTCGACGACTGCGCCCGCGAGGTGCGCGGGCTGGTCTGCGTCGCCGCCGACCCCCAGGCATCGCACGACGCCCGGCTCGCCGCCGCCTGCTGGCGGGTCGAGGCCGCGGTGGAGGCGCTCACCGCCCCGCAGGGCGCGGCCGGCGCCACCGCCCCCGCCACTCCCGCCGGGCACGCCGGAGCCGAAGAACCGGCCCTGGTGCACCTGCACGGCCTCGAAACGGCGCTGGCCGCCCTCGCCACCCCGCTGCGCACCGATCCCCGCGCCCCGCTGGTCATCACGGCCTGAAGGGCGGCGGCCGTACCATCCCCGGAATTCCGGGGATGGTACGTCACCCCACCACCCCACCGCAGGCCAACGCTTGAAGACCACTCGGACGAGTGTTCCCCTCGGCGCGGGGGACTCGGCAGCGGCCCGCCGCATGTACAACGGGTGCTTGTTCACTGCACATGCATCCGGCACGTACAGGGTGGATCTGTCCGGACAGGGGGTAACCGCCCGGAATGGAAATTCTGCAGAAGCACATGAGCGACGCTCAGGTGTGGGAGGAAGCCGAGGAGTTCATCCGGCTCTTCCACCGGGAGAACCCGCAGGCCGGTGATCCGCGCGCCCGGCTCGCCGCCGTCCGGGCCGAGCTCGCGGAGTCCGGCACCTACCGCCACACCCCCGAGGAGCTGGTCCACGGGGCACGGGTGGCCTGGCGCAACAGCAACCGCTGCATAGGCCGGCTCTACTGGAACTCGCTGCGGGTCCGCGACCGGCGCGGGCTCACCGCCGCAGAGGACATCGCCGCCGAGTGCTTCGAGCACCTGCGCGAGGCCACCAACGGGGGCCGGGTCCGGCCCACGATCACGGTCTTCGCCCCGGACGCCCCGGGCCGGCCGGGTCCGCTGATCTGGAGCGAGCAGCTGGTGCGCTACGCCGGCTACGGGGACCACCCGTCGATAACCGTCGGCGACGCCCGCAACAGACCGCTCACCGAGGCCCTGCTGGCGCTCGGCTGGCCCGGCGGCCGGGGCACCCCCTTCGACCTCCTCCCGCTGGTGGTCCAGGGGGTCGACGACAAGCCCCGCTGGTTCGACACCCCGGCCGACGCCGTCCTGGAGGTGCCGATCCGCCACCCCGACGGCCGGGACGACTGGGCGGACTGGGGGCTGCGCTGGCACGCGGTTCCGGCCATCTCCAACATGTGCCTGGAGATCGGCGGCATCCACTACACGGCCGCCCCCTTCAACGGCTGGTACATGGGCACCGAGATAGGCGCCCGCAACCTCGCCGACACCGACCGCTACAACCTCCTCCCGGCCGTGGCCCGCCGGCTCGGCCTGGACGTCTCCAGCGACCGCTCCCTCTGGAAGGACCGGGCCCTGGTCGAGCTGAACCGGGCCGTGCTGGACTCCTTCGACCGGGCCGGGGTCACCATCGCCGACCACCACACCGAATCCCGCCGGTTCCTCAGCCACATGGACCGCGAGGAGCGCAAGGGGCGGGACGTGGGCGCGGACTGGTCCTGGATCGTCCCCCCGATCTCGGGTTCCGCCACGCCGGTCTTCCACCGCACGTACGAGGACCGCCCGAGCTCTACCGTGTACGTGCACCACGACGGCGCGCGGGAACGCGCCGAGGGACGCGATTTGGTCTAGACCTTCTGTTACGGTCGGCACCGCACCGATGGAGCGGCAACGGCGGAAGGGCGAGCAGTGGGCGACGACGGGAAGGGCCTCGGCGGTACGCGGGGCGCGGCGGGCGGGCAGGGGCCGCGCGCCTACATCGGCTCGTTCACCTCGGGGGGCGGCCGCGGCATCACCACCATGGCCGTGGACGCGGCCACCGGGGCACTGACCCCGGTGGCGGTCACTAAAACCCCCGAGAACCCCTCGTGCCTCACCCTCGACCCGGCGACGGGCGTGCTGTACGCGGTGAGCGAGGCCGACCCCGGCGCGGCGCTGGCCTTCCGCACCGGTGCGGCGGAGCTGGAGGCGCTCGGGCCCGCCGTCCCGGTCGGCGCCGCCGGCCCCACCCACCTCAGCCTGGCGGCCGGCCGGCTGCTGACCGCCAACTACACCTCCGGCAGCGTCAGCAGTCTTCCCCTCGCCGCCGACGGCCGGCCCGCCGGGCCCCCGGCCGTTCTCGCCCACCAGGGCGGCGGCCCGGACCCCGAACGCCAGCAAGGGCCGCACGCGCACCAGGTGCGGCCCGATCCCAGCGGCCGCTGGGTGCTCAGCGTGGACCTCGGCACCGACTCGGTGCGGGTCTGCGCGCTCGACCCGTCCGACGGGACCCTCCGCCTCCACACCGAGACCCGGCTGCGCCCCGGCTCGGGCCCGCGCCACCTCGCCTTCCACCCCGACGGCGAGGTGGTCTACGTCCTGCACGAGCTGGAGCCCCTGCTGACGGTCTGCCGCTGGAACGGGGCCGCCGGACGGCTGGAACCGGTGTCGGAGCTCGCGGTGGCCCCGGAGGCCGCCCCGGGCGGCGCGCGGGCCTACCCCTCGGTGGTCGCGGTCTCCCCGGACGGCAGGTTCCTGTGGGCGGCCGTCCGCGGCATCGACACCCTCGCCGTCTTCTCGCTCGCCGACGCGGCGGAGAAGCCGCAGCCGGCCGCCACCGTGGACTGCGGCGGAAGCTGGCCGCGCGACCTCGTGACCGACCCGTCCGGGCGCAGGCTCTACGTGGCCAACGAATGGTCGGGGGACGTCACCTGGTTCGACGTGGACCCGCTGACCGGGCACCCGAGCCGCGCCGGGTCGGTGGCCGTCCCCGCGGCGGCCTGCGTGGTCTTCGGCTGACTCCCCGGCCGGCCGCCCCGTACGCACGCGTCAGGGCCCGCACGGAACTTCCCGTACGGGCCCCGGCGCGTGGATCCCTACTGGGCGGCGGCGCCCAGCTGGAGCCCCAGGGCCGCGCTGTACTGGGCGACGGCCAGCTTGCCGAGCGCCGGGTACGCCCCGAGCACCTCGGCGGCGGCGCAGTCGGCCTCCTTGCAGCCGGTGTCCAGCAGCCCCTCGGCCGCCTCGGGGCCGATCAGGTACGGCGCCAGCGCCAGCTGAGCCGCTCCCGCCCCGCGCAGCTCGGCGGCGACCGCGGCCACCGAGCCCTCCTGGTCCAGGGCGGCCGCCATCACGGGCACGGCGAGCCGGGCGGCCAGCAGCATGCCGGTGATCCCGGCGGCCTGGACGGCCTCCTCGCCGCCGGTGGTGGCCAGGATGATGCCGTCGGCGGCGGTGGCCACCGTGAACAGCCTGGCCCGGTCGGCGCGGGCCAGACCGGCCTCCGAGAGCCGCACGTGCAGGCCCTCGGCCAGCAGCGGGTGCGGACCGAGTACGTCGGCCAGTTCGGCGGCGGCCGAGGAGTCCATCAGCGCCTGGCGCACCCGGCGCAGCAGATCGGCGTCCGGACCGGCCAGCAGGGGCACCACCACGGCGTCCGGGCCGGTCGGCGCGGGCACCTCGTGGCCGGCGGCGCGGGCGAACTCGGCGCGCACGGTCCGCTCCTCGGCGACGGCACTCAGCACACCGGACAGCGAGGGGAACTCGCTCCCCTCGGTGTCCTCACCCTCCAGGTAGCCGATCCGGGCGTCCAGACCGGGCAGCTCGGAGCGGCCGATGCTGATGATCTCCTCGGCCAGCCCCCGGGAGGCGGCCGAGGCGACACCGGGCACGGCGAGCACCAGCGCGGGCGCGCCCTCGGGCGCCACCGCGGGCTCGGGCCGGCGGTGCCGTCCGGTCTGGCGGGGTCGCGGCATTCGTACGGGCAGGCCGTTTGCGGGCCCAGTGGGGGAGCTCATGGCGCCGCATGCTACTGGCTTATCGGAACCGGGTGTTCGGGCAGGGCCCGGCCGGGAGGCATCTGTCCTCATTTATCCGTTGAATGTCCTACACGCTTCCACCGGACCAACGGACGGACAGTGAGAGCCTGTCGACGGAACGTGCTGGTAACGCCCTGTCAGTATGACCCAGTAGAGTGACACGGCGTGGCACCACGACCCTTGAACGAAATTGTCGAAGCGGGCTGGGCGAAGGCCCTGGAACCCGCCGCGGACCGCATCGCGGCCATGGGGGACTTCCTCCGTACCGAGATAGCGGCGGGCCGGACCTACCTCCCGGCCGGGGCGAACGTCCTGCGCGCGTTCCAGCAGCCCTTCGACGACGTCCGCGTACTGATCGTCGGCCAGGACCCCTACCCGACCCCCGGCCACGCGATCGGGCTGAGCTTCGCCGTCGCCCCCGAGGTGCGGCCGGTGCCGGGCAGCCTGGAGAACATCTTCCGGGAGATGCACACGGACCTGGGTCTGCCCCGGCCCTCCAACGGGGACCTGACCCCGTGGACGAGGCAGGGCGTGCTCCTGCTCAACCGGTCGCTGACCACCGCCCCGCGCAAGCCGGGCGCGCACCGGGGCAAGGGCTGGGAAGAGGTCACCGACCAGGCCATCCGGGCCCTCGCCGCCCGGGGCAAGCCCCTGGTGTCCATCCTCTGGGGCCGCGACGCCCGCAACCTCCGGCCGCTGCTGGGCAGTCTCCCGGCCATCGAGTCGGCGCACCCGTCGCCCATGTCGGCGGACCGCGGCTTCTTCGGCTCCCGTCCCTTCAGCCGGGCCAACGAACTGCTCCTCCGTGAGGGCGCCCAGCCCGTCGACTGGCGTCTGCCGTAGGGCTCCGGAACTCCCCGTAGACTCCGTTCCAAGATCCACAAGTACGGGACGGGCCACGGGGGACCAGGCGATGACGGTGAACGGTATGCGGGCGGCGGCGCGGATCATCGGCCGGCGCAACGCGCTGCGCTACCTGGCGCTCGGAGCCGGCTCCGCGCTCCTGGCGGCCTGCACCGGCAAGGAGGGCCCGGCCGCTCCGGCCGCCCCGTCGCCGTCCGGCACCCCCTCGCCCTCGCCCTCGTCGCCGTCGACGGCCCCGTCCGCCCCGGTCTCCGCCTCCCCGGCCGCCACCGGGGTGGCGGGCCGGGCCTTCGCCGAGTTCGTCAAGGGCACCTGGGCGGTCCGCTCGACCCTCCCGGGCCCCGACGGCGGCCGCAAGAGCGACGGGAGGGCCACCGTCGCCGCGGACGGCACCTGGAGCATCGTCTGGACCGGTGACACCACCGCCACCTGGAACGGCCACTGGAGCCACCGGCGCGGCCGCCTGGAGATCCAGGTCGTCAACGGCCCCAAGGGGGGCGGGGAGGGGACGGACGTGTCCTTCGCCGAGAAGGTCCCCGACGGGATGGAGGGCCAGGATTCGGCCATCCTCCCCTGGTACCCGCTGGGCGCCAACGACATGTCCGGCCGCCTGGAGGCCGCCTACAACGGCAAGGAGCTCCGCATCCGGCACCTGCCGCTGAACGGCACCATGGCGATCCACGTGTGCAGCCGCGTCTGACCCTCTCGCGGCAGGCGGCCGGGCGGATCCCCGGTCAGCGGACGGCCGCCAGGACGTGGCTCGGGCCGACCTGCCAGACCACGCCGACGTCCGCGAACCCCGCGTCCCGCAGCAGCGCGACATGGCCCGACACCGTGAGGTCGTTGCCCTCGCAGGGGGCCCGCCCGCCCTCGCCGTCGCGCGAGAGCAGGGGGGCCAGTTCCGGGTCGCCGGCCGCGCCCGCCCACCAGGACTCCCAGTCCTCCTCGTGACCGCACACGGCGTTCCGCTCGGCGTGACGGCGTCCGACGTCCTGGGCGAGTTCGGACAGCCGGGCGGAGTCCGGGCTGATGTGGTCGCCGTTGACCAGGATCCCGCCCGGGCGCAGCGCACCGGCGAGCTCCCCGTACACCTGCCGCAGGGTCCGTTCCCCGAGGTAGTGGAGGGCGGTCGTCGAGACCACCGCGTCCACGGGGCGGTCCAGGCCCAGCCGGCCGAGCCAGCCCGGCTCGCCGATCAGCGCGTTGACATAGCGCAGGGCGCGGCCGTAATGGGCGCTGCCCAGTTCCAGCAGCAGCGGGTCCGCGTCCACCGCGAGCACCTCCGCGCCCGGCAGCCGGGCGGCGAGCCGGGCGGCCAGGCAGCCGGGGCCGCTGCCCAGGTCGAGCACCAGCGGGGCGGGCCGCGCACCCGCCACGTACTCGACGAGGTCGGCGATGACCGCGAACCTCTCCTCCCGGTCCACCGCGTACCGCCGCTGCTGGCGCTCCCAGCGCTCCACCCAGCGCGCCGCCGTCCCCGTACTCACACTGCCCGTACCCGCGCCCATGCCGCCGCACTGCCTCCGTCACCGAAGCCACATCCCGCTCATGGAAATCATTGCAGACTGGCCAGGGCAGCGAGCAGTCCTCGTACCTCCTCCGGGGTGTTGTGGACGTGCAGGCTGACGCGCACCGACCCCTCCCGCGCGTCGCGGCCGGCCTGGCAGTGGCCGTCCGTGCGGACCATGAAGCCATGGCTGAACAGGATGAACCCCAGGTCCTGGGAGTCGATCCCGCGGTGCCGGAAGGTGACCAGGCTGCGCCGCCGCTGCACCCGCGACCCCGCCGTCAGGCTGGTACGGCAGCCGAGCACCTCGTAGGCGTCCATCCGGGCGAGGCCGTCGGTCAGCAGCGCGGTCAGTGCCACCGTCCAGCGCTCGATCCGCCCGGTGCCGGCGGCCTCCAGCCAGTCCAGGGCCGCCACCAGGCTCGCGATCCCGGCCGTGTTCGGGGTGCCGCTCCAGCCGCCGGGCCGCAGGCGGGGGCCGCGCAGCCCGCGGGCCCAGACCGCGCCCGACCCCGGCAGTGCCATGGCCTTGTGCCCGGAGAACACCATGAAGTCGACGTCGAGGGCGGCCACCGACACCGGCAGGTGGCCGATGCTCTGCGCCGCGTCCAGGCAGATCGGCACCTGGGGCCCGACCACCTGCCGGATCCGGTGCACGTTCATGTCGACCCCGTAGACGTGGTGGACGTGCGTGGCGGCGACGAAACGGGTCCGGGGGCCGGTGACCGCGGCGAGCGCCCGCGGATCGTAGTCCCCGGAGCTCGCCTGGTACGGCAGCTCCCGGACCCGTATCCGCACCCCCCGCCGGGCCAGCAGGTCCCGGACCTCCAGCCAGGGCGAGAGGTTCGCCTGGTGGTCGGCGAACGGGACGACGATCTCGTCCCCGTCGACGAGGAGGGCCGGCAGCCACTCCCGCGCCACCATCCGCAGCCCCTCCGTGGTGCCGCTGGTGAAGTGGACCGAGGACCGCTGCGGGTCCGGATCGCCCAGGAAGCGCTTGATCCGCTCCCGGGCGCCTTCCACCAGCGCCGTCGTGGTGTTGGCCCAGGGGTAGGAGCCGCGGGCCGCGTTGGCGTTGGAGGTGGTCAGGTAGGTGTGTACGGCGTCCAGGACCGGGCGCGGCTTCTGGGAGGTTGCGGCGCTGTCCAGGTAGACCAGGTCCGGGTGGCCCTCGATGATCGGGAACTGGGCGCGCAGCGGCCGCTGCCAGTCGGCGAGCGCCGCCAGCTCGGCGGCGGGGGCGGCCACTCAGTCACGCACCAGGGGAGCACCGGCGTCCCGCCAGGCGATGATCCCGCCGGCCAGGCTGCGTACGTCGGGGTGGCCCATACGGGTGAGCAGCGCCGCGTACCGGGCCGATTTCTCGCCGACCGGACACGCCAGCAGGACCGGCCGGCTGCGCCCGAACGGGAGCCCGCCCCGGACGAGTTCGCCGAAGAGCTCGTCCACGATGTTCACCGACCCCTCGATGTGCAGCGCTCCGTACGCGAAGGGGCCGCGCAGGTCCACCACCAGCGGCTGCCGCTCCGCGATCCACTTGCGGGCCTCGTCCACGCCGATGACGGCGGCCGAGGCCACCTCGGCCGCCGTCAGGGTGGCCACCGAGTTCGGCACGGGCGCCAGCCCCATGAGGTCCGGGCGGCTCCGGCGGATCCAGCCGGTGTAGCTCTCCACACGGTCGCAGACGATGAACACCGCCGTCCGGCGCTCCGTCAGCCCGGCGTCCAGCTCCCGCAGATGCCGGACCGCGCCGAAGTACGCGGCCCCGCCGGTGGGCCCGGCGAGCAGCCCGCAGCGCCGCAGCAGCGTCAGCATCCCCTCGATGGCCTCGTCCGAGGAGACCGGCTCCAGGGTGTCGTACGTCGCCGGGTCGAAGATGCCGACCTCCTGCACCTCGTCGATGGTGCGGATGCCCGGGATGAAGTCCGACTTCTCCCCGACCAGGCCGACGACGCGCACCGCCGGGTCGTGGCCGCGCAGCGCCCGTGCCACCCCGGTGGAGGAGCCGGCCGTGCCCACGCAGGCCACGAACCAGTCGGGAGCCCGGCCGTCGAGGTCCGCGATGATCTCCGGACCGGTCCCGGTGGCGTGCGCCTCGGTGTTGCGGGCGTTGAAGTACTGGTCGGTGTGGAGGTGGGTGCTGCCGGGCTGGTTCAGCTGCCGGTGGAAGAGGGTCAGTGGATCGTCCTCGTCGGACGGGTCCAGGCATTCGCTGCGGCCGGGCAGCTCCTCGATCTCGGAGCCGAGGAGCAGCAGCAGGTCCTTGACCTCGGGGATGCGCATCCGGTTGGTGACGCTCTTGAACGCGAGCCCGTGCAGTCCGGCGATCAGGGCCAGGGCCTTGGCGGTGTTGCCGCTGGACAGCTCCACGATCGTCTCGCCGCGCTCGGCGGCGCCGGCCAGCTCGTCGCGGGTCATGTTCCAGGCGGCCCGGTCCTTCAGCGAGCCGAAGGGGTTGAGCATCTCCAGCTTGGCGTAGAGGTCGATGTGGCGCAGGCCGTGCACGGCCGGGTCGATACGGACCAGCGGTGTCCCGCCGATGGCCTCGGTGATGCTGTCGTACCTCATCCCTGCGCTTCCCCCGTACGTGTGAGCGGCCAGTACTGCTCGTCCAGGCACCACTGCCAGTCGCCGTCCCCCTCCCGGTGGACGGCCACCTTGCGCGCGAGCGGCTGACCCTGGGCCCGGGTCGCGCCGAAGTCCATGCAGTAGCCGGCCGTGTTGGCGAAGGCGAGGAGGTCGCCGGGGCGCGGCAGCCGGGGCAGGAACACGGCCCGGCGGGTGATCAGATCGGCCTCCAGGCAGAGGTTGCCCATGAGGTGCACCGCCACCGGAGCCCCCGCGCCCGCCGGGACCGGCGGACGGGGCAGGACCACCGGGTCCACGAGGACGCCGTGGTCCTCCAGCGCGACGTCCCCGGCGTTCATCGCGAGGCGTACGAGGGGCGGCCCGCCGCTGTCGGACGGCCGCACCTCCAGGACCCTGCCGAGGGTGAGCCCGCACTGGTCGGCCAGGGCCCGGCCGGGCTCGGCGTAGAGCTGGTGGAGGCCCTCCAGCAGCAGGGTGCCCAGGGGACGGCCCAGCCCGGGTGCCGGATGCGACAGGAGCTCGTCGAGGTAGCCGGGGCCCGCGGTGGGGCGGTGGGCGGGGTAGAGGCCGAGTGCGCCGCGCAGGGTGCCGTTCTCGGTGCGCAGGCCGTAGCCGTGGCCGCCCCAGGCCAGGGGCGGCCGGGCCCCCGCGACGGCGCGGGTGAGCTCGGTGGTGTAGCGCTCCCACTGGGCGGCGTGCGCCAGGTAGCTGACGCCGAAGCCGCCGCCGACGTCGATGGCCTCCGGATGGAAGCCGCGGACCCGCAACTCCTCCATGGCGTGCAGACAGCCCTCCAGTGCGGCCGCCTTCTCCTCCACACTGGTGGTGTCCAGGTGGTAGCCGACACCGACGGGTTCCAGGTGGGCCCGGTGGCGGTCGAGCACCTCCAGCAGCTGGTGCAGGGACTTCACGGAAGTGCCGAAGCGGCTGCGGCGCGAGAGTCTGCGGGCCCCCGGCGCCTCGAACCCGGACAGCCGCACCAGCACGCGCAGGCGCGGCAGTCCGTGTGCCCGTACGAGGGCCGCCGCCTGCTCCAGCTCGTCCGGGCCGTCGGCGTTGACCAGCGTCCCGCTGCGTGCGGCGAGCCAGAGGAACTCGGGGTCCTTCGGGCCGGTCGCCATGACCTCGGCTCCGGTGAAGCCGGATCCCAGGGCGTGCCGCAACTCCGTGAGCGAGGCGGCGTCGAGGGCCGCGCCGGTGGTGGTGAGCCGGCGGACCAGGGCGCTGGACCGGTTCGCCTTGTGCGCGTAGAAGACCCTGCCCGAGAGCCGGTGCCGGGCGAACACCGCGCGGAAGGCGCGGACGTTGTCGGCGATCTGGTCGGGCAGGATCACGTTGAGGGGGGAGCCGAGGGCGTCGACGAGGGTGTGCAGGAGTGCCGGGGACGTCAGGAGGGCCGCCGCGCGCGGGGCGAGCCTCGGTTCCAGGTACAAGGGGCCGCTGTGCGAAGGGCCGGAGCCCTGTGGAGCGTTGGCGCTGTGCGAAGGGTCGCCGTACGAGGGGTCGTTGCTCATCCCAGCTGTTCCTCTCCGTCGAGGAATGCGTACCGGTGTCGGCAAACGGTCATAAGACCGTAACCCCCGCGGGGCATTTTTGTCAGAGGACGAGGCTCATCAGGATCTCGTCCCGGTCGTCGCCGGGCGCGACCCGCAACGCGCCCGGCCAGCGGCCCACTTCCGTCCAGCCGAGCTTCCCGTAGAAGTCCTCCAGCCCCAGGCCGCCCCGGACGGCGATCTCCAGCCGCTCCAGGCCCATCTCCTCGCGTGCGACGTCCCGGACCCGCTCCATCAGGGCGGAGCCGATGCCGAGGCGGCGCAGACCCGGGAGGGTCTGGACGTGGTTGACCGTCGCGCGGTGCGCTACGAGCGGGTGGCGGTCGCGGCGCAGCACCAGCCAGCCGGCGAGGGCGCCGCGGGCGGTGGCGACGAGCATCCTGGCGAGGTCCGGGTCGAGGGCGCGGACGAGCTCCTCGACCACGGCGGCGACCTGGGAGCGGCTCACGGGCGGCAGCGGGAAGGCGGCGGCGACGACCGCCCCGCCGGAGTTGACCACCTCCTCCCAGCAGGCGGTCAGCTCCCGGCGGAGCTGGGGGCCTGCCTCCTCGGGCCGGGTCAACTGCCGGATCTCCAGGGGCTGGTACGCGCTCATGCCCACCAGCTTCCCACCGGCCCCGGCCGGCAGGGGGGTGCCGGGGCTCAGCGCAGTACGGCGGCCCGTACGCAGAGCACGTCCGGGAGGTGGTCGGCCAGGAGCCGCCAGCTGTCGCCGTCGTCGTCGCTGGCGTACAGCTCGCCGTTGCGGTTGCCGAAGTAGACGCCCGCCGGGTCGGCGTCGTCCGTGCACAGGGCGTCCCGCAGCACCGTGCCGTAGTGGTCCCCTTCCGGCAGCCCCTTCGCCAGCGGTTCCCAGGTGGCACCGGCGTCGCGGGTGCGGAAGACGCGGCAGCGGTGGCCGGCCGGGACCCGGTCGGAGTCGGCGTTGAGCGGGAAGACGTAGGCGGTGTCCGGCAGGTGGGGGTGGGCGGCGACGGCGAAGCCGAAGTCGGAGGGCAGGCCGGAGCCGATGTCCGTCCACCGCCCGCCCGCGTCGTCGCTGCGGTAGACCCCCCAGTGGTTCTGGAGGTACAGCCGGTCCGGCTTCCCGGCGTCCTGGGCGATCTTGTGCACGCACTGCCCGAACTCGGGGTTCGGATCGGGCAGGAACACCGCGGAGACCCCGTGGTTGGACGGGGCCCAGCTCGCGCCGCCGTCCCGGGTGCGGAAGACCCCGGCGGTGGAGACGGCCACCGTCACCCGGGCCGGGTCCGCCGGGTCGGTGATGATCGTGTGCAGGCCCTCCCCGCCGCCGCCGGGCACCCACGCGGAGCGGGTCGGGTGCTCCCACAGCGGCCGGACCAGCTCGAAGGACTCGCCCCGGTCGGTGGAGCGGAACAGGGCGGCGGGCTCCGTCCCCGCGTAGACCACATCGGGGGCCTCCGGGCCGGCCGGGTGCAGCTGCCAGACCCGCTCCAGGGAGGCGCCGGTGTCCTGGGGGAACTTCACCGCAGGCGCGGCCGGTTCCTGCCAGCTCGCCCCGAGGTCGTCGGAGGTGAAGACCGACGGCCCCCAGTGGGAGCTGTCCCCGCCGGCCAGCAGCCGGGGGGCCGGGCCCCGGGCGTCGATGGCGACGGCCGAGACGGCCTGGGCGTTGAAATGCGGTCCGTCGAACTCCCAGGGGCCGACGCCCCGGCGCCGGCCGATGAACAGTCCCTTGCGGGTCCCCGCGAGCAGCAGCACGTCGGTCATGGCCGACACCTCCGGACGTCCTTGTCCCGATACAGCAGGTTTCCCGCCAGTCTGCACCCGCCCACTGACAACGCCCGCCGAGGCGGGGCCGAAGGCCGCCGGACGGCACCCGGTGCCACGGCTTGTACGTGAACTCTCGTACTACGAGGAAATTCGTAGTACGGTTTCCCTCGTACTTAGCGCCGCACCGGTCCCGGTGCGCGTCCGGTGACGTCTGGAGAACCCCATGAGTGCCGCACCCGCCGCCTTCGCCGCCCTCTTCCAGCCCTGCACCCTGCGTTCGGTGACGATCCCGAACCGGATCTGGATGGCGCCGATGTGCCAGTACAGCGCCGAGCCCTCCGGCCCGGACGCCGGCGTGGCGCAGGAGTGGCACTTCGCCCACTACGCGGCCCGTGCCACCGGCGGCACCGGCCTGATCCTCCAGGAGGCCACCGCCGTCTCCCCGGAGGGCCGGATCACCCCCTACGACCTCGGCATCTGGAACGACACCCAGGTCGAGGCCCTCCGTCGGATCACCGCCTTCATCACCTCCCGGGGAGCCGTCCCGGGCATCCAGATCGCCCACGCCGGCCGCAAGGGGTCCACCGGCCAGCCGTGGAACGGCGGCGGCCCGGTCGGCCCCGAGGCGCACGGCTGGCGGCCGAGCGCCCCCAGCGCCGTGCCGTTCGACGAGGGCCACCCGGAGCCGCACGCCCTCACGACCGAGGAGATCCACGAGGTCACCGGCCAGTTCGCGGCCGCCTCCCGGCGCGCCCTCGCCGCGGGCTACCGGGTCCTGGAGATCCACGGCGCCCATGGCTACCTCATCGGGGAGTTCCTCTCCCCGCACAGCAACCGGCGCACCGACTCCTACGGCGGCTCCTTCGAGCACCGCACCCGCTTCGCCCTCGAAGTCGTGGACGCCGTACGGGCGGTGTGGCCCGAGGAGCTCCCGCTGCTCTTCCGCATCTCCGCCACCGACTGGCTGGAGGAGAACGGCTGGACCGCCGACTACACCGTCCGCTTCGCGGCCCTGCTCAAGGAGCACGGCGTGGACCTGCTCGACGTCTCCACCGGCGGGCTCGCCCCGCACGTGAAGATCCCGGCCGGCCCCGGCTACCAGGTGCCCTTCGCCGCCCGCGTCAAGGCCGAGACCTCCCTGCCGGTCGCTGCGGTGGGCCTGATCACCGAGCCCGGACAGGCCGAGAAGATCCTGGCCAACGGCGAGGCCGACGCCGTCCTCCTCGGCCGGGAACTGCTGCGCGACCCCTTCTGGGCCCGCCGCGCCGCCGCCGAACTGGGCGCGGAACTCCCGGTTCCGAGTCCGTACCACCGCGCCTGGTGACGGTGCGCGGTGCGGGGCGTCCGAGCCCCGCGCCGCGCCGCACCCGGGCCGCTCGTACGAGGGTTCTCGTACGATGGAACCCCGGCCCGACGTCCCGGCCGGGAGACGAAGGAGCGCAGCAGGACATGACGGAACGTGACGCGCCCCGCGCCCTCGCCCACCCCGCACCGGAGGAGATCCGCCTGGAGGGGGTGCTGCACGCCCTCTCGGATCCGCTGCGGCTGTCCATCGTCCGCGAACTGGCGGCCAGGGAGACCGAACTGGCCTGCTCGGACTTCGTCCTCCCGGTCACCAAGTCCACCACCACCCACCACTTCCGCGTCCTGCGCGAGAGCGGCGTCGTACGCCAGGTCTACCGCGGCACGGCCAAGATGAACGGCCTGCGCCGCGAGGAGCTCCAGTCCCTCTTCCCCGGCCTCCTCGACACCCTCCTGGCCGCGGCCACGGCCGAGGAGACCCGCCGGAGCGCACTGCCGGCCTAGGGTCAGCGGCCGGCGTTGAGGCCCGCGGCCGTGTGGAGGCCCGTCCAGTCCGGGATCTTGACCGTGCGGCGGCCCAGGGAGCGGCCCAGTTCCGCCTCGGCCGCCTCGATCGACAGCCAGCCCGGCCACTCCACCGGGCGCAGGCCCGCCGCCCGGAGGGCCTCCAGGGGGTCGCCGGGCAGGTCGCGGCGGGCCAGGGCGGCCGCGTCCTGGAGCAGGGAGGAGACCGTCTCCTTGGCGCAGGGGCGGTTGGTGCCGATCACCCCGGTCGGGCCGCGTTTGATCCACCCCGCCACGTACTCCCCGACCGAGGCCCGCCCCGCCCGGACCACCCGGCCCGCCGCGTGCGGCACGGTGCCGGTGGCGGCGTCGAAGGGCAGGCCGGGCAGCGGGACGCCCAGGTAGCCCACCGAACGCAGCACCAGCTGCGCCTCCAGGTCCTCGTACACGCCCGTCCCGCTCACCCCGCCGCGGCCGTCGGGCGCGGTCCGCTCGAAGCGCATCCCGCGCACCCGGCCGTCCGGCCCGCCCAGCACCTCCACCGGGCGCAGGTAGAACCGCAGACGGAGCTCCCGTCCCCCCTCCCCGCCCACAACCGGGCCCTCGGCCCAGCCGCGCAGCACCTCCAGGTTGCGCCGGGCCACCGCCGGCAGGGCCGCCGCGAGGGCCGGGCCTCCGTACGCCGGGTCGAGCGCCAGCTCGGCGGGGTCCACCCGGGTGCCGACCCCGGGGAGGGTGCCCAGTTCCCGCAGCTCCTTGGTGGTGAACCTGGCCTGCGAGGGGCCGCGCCGGGCCACCATCGCCACCGTCCGCACCCCGCTGCCCGCCAGCGCGCCCAGCGCCGCCTGCGGCATGTCGGTGAGCTCCAGCTCCGCGGCGCCCCGGGCCAGGATCCGGGCCACGTCCACCGCGACGTTCCCCGCGCCGACGACCACGGCGGAGCGGACCCCGCCCAGGTCGAAGGAGCCCGCGTCCGGGTGCCCGCTGTACCAGGACACGAAGGCCGTCGCGGAGTGCACCCCGGCCAGCTGCTCGCCCGGGATCCCCAGGGTCCGGTCCCGGGCGGCGCCCACGCAGTACACCACCGCGTGGTACAGCTCCAGCATCCGGGCGGTGGTCAGCGGTGCCTCCCCGACCTCCAGGTTCCCCAGGAAGCGGATCCGCTCGTCCTCCAGCACCGAGCGGAGGTTTCCGGTCAGCGACTTGATCTTCTCGTGGTCGGGGGCCACCCCGTACCGGACGAGGCCGTACGGGGCCGGCAGCCGGTCCAGCACGTCGACCCGTACGCCCGGGACCTCGCGCTGGCCGACCAGTTCCTGAGCGGCGTAGACCCCGCTGGGGCCCGAACCGACGACGGCGACACGAAGCACGGCGGAACTCCCTCCGGCGGGTGCTCCCCAGCATGGCACCCGCCCCCGCGCCCGTCAGCCCATGGCGCGCATCCGGTGGATCTCGGCGCTCTGGACGGCCACCACCTCGTTCGCCATCTCCTCGACGGCGCCGTTGTTCCCCTGGGCCAGCGCCTCGCCCGCCATCGTCACCGCCCCCTCGTGGTGGGCGGTCATCAGCGTGAGGAAGAGCCGGTCGAAACCGGTGCCGCGGGCGTCGGCGAGCTCGCGCAGCTGCGCTTCGGTGGCCATGCCGGGCATCGTCGCGTGGTCGTGGCCGCCGGGGTCGCCGGCCGGGGCCGGGTAGCGGGCCTGCCACTTCTCCATGGCCGCGATCTCGGGCCCCTGCGATGCCGCGATCCGCTCGGCGAGCCGTCTGACCCCGTCCGACGAGGCCCGCTCGGGGGCCAGTGCGCTCATCGTCAGGGCCTGCCGGTGGTGCTCGATCATGTGCCGTACGTAGGCCCGGTCGGCGGAATTGGGACTGTCGTCCGGCCGCTGCCGGGCGGCCTGGCCGGGGGAGAGGGTGCGGGATCCCTCGCCCGGCTTGCCGGGGGCGATGACCACCGGCGAGCCGTCCGTGGAGCTCCGCGGGGGCTCGTCGCCGCCGGCGCAGCCGCTGAGGGGGAGGAGGAGTGAGGCGGCCAGCGCCGCCCCCAGGAATCGGCCGAGTAACGCATTTGCCATGTCCATGGAAAGGAAGATACTGCCGGGGTCCAGGTTCCGCTTCCCCCCTCCGGGAACGGAGCGACGGGCCCCCACGGGAGGCACAGTGACCTTGCTGCACACCGTCAGAGCGCGCCACCGGAGTCTGGGAGCGGCCCTCGCGGCCGCCGGGCTCCTCACCACGCTCCTCGCCGCCGCCGGACCGGCGGCCGCCACCCCCGACCCCGGCGACGCGTCCCCGGGCGCCGGCTCCCGGCAGAGCGCGGACCTCGCGCCCGGTCGCTCACTCGCCCCCGGGGAGATCCCCGGCCAGGACGAGATCGTGCACAGCGCCAACGTCACACCCCTGGCCAACATCCCCGACGCCGGCCTCAAGGGCATCAACTCGGACCTGGCGTTCCAGGGCGACTACGCCTACGCCGGGAACTACGACGGCTTCACCATCTACGACATCGCCGACCCCAAGGCGCCCAGGATCGTCACCCAGGTCCTGTGCCCCGGCGGCCAGAACGACGTCTCGGTCTCCGGAGACCTGCTCTTCCTGTCCACCGACTCCTCGCGCAGCGACGACTCCTGCAACAGCGTCTCGCAGCCCGCCACGGAGAAGTCCTCCTGGGAGGGCATCAAGGTCTTCGACATCAAGGACAAGAAGAACCCCAAGTACATCAAGTCCGTCGAGACGGCCTGCGGTTCGCACACCCACACCCTGGTCCCGGGCGGCCGCGACATCTACCTCTACGTCTCCTCGTACTCGCCCAGCGAGGCGTTCCCCGACTGCCAGCCCCCGCACGACGGCATCTCCGTGGTCAAGGTCCCGAGGAAGGACCCGACCCGGGCCGCCGTGGTCGGCTTCCCGGTGCTCTTCCCGGACGGCGGCAACCCCGGCGCGCCCGAGCACCCCGGGGTCTCCAAGACCACCGGCTGCCATGACATCACCGTGCTGCCCTCCCGGGACCTGGCCGCCGGCGCCTGCATGGGGGACGGCATCCTCTTCGACATCAGCGAGCCCGAGCACCCCCGGGTCATCGACCGGGTCCAGGACAACGTGAACTTCGCGTTCTGGCACTCGGCCACCTTCAACGAGCGCGCCGACAAGGTGGTGTTCACCGACGAGCTCGGCGGGGGCGGCGCCGCCACCTGCAACGAGGCCACCGGCCCGAACCGGGGCGCCGACGGCATCTACGACATCACCGGCCGCGGGGACCAGCGCAGGCTCGTCTTCCGGGGCTACTTCAAGATCCCGCGCCACCAGGCCGACACCGAGAACTGCGTGGCGCACAACGGCTCGCTGGTCCCGGTCGGCAACGGCCGCGACATCATGGTCCAAGCCTGGTACCAGGGCGGGGTCTCGGTCTGGGACTTCACCGACTCGGCCCACCCCCAGGAGATCGGCTACTTCGAGCGCGGCCCGCTGACCACCGACCGGCTCGGCCTGGGCGGCTCCTGGTCCGCGTACTACTACAACGGGCACATCTACTCGAACGACATCGTCAAGGGCCTGGACGTGCTCAGGCTCGACGACCGGCGCACCGACGGCGCCAAGCGGGTGCGCATGGACCGGCTCAACGTCCAGAGCCAGCCCGAGTACCACTGACCGCCGTCACGGGGCCGTCCTCACGGGGGCCCCGCTCACAGGGGAAGCGTCCCGCCGGGCGGTCCGCCGTCCGGCGGGAACCCCCGCTCCCACTCCAGCCCGTACCGCTGGAACAGCTCCGCCCGCAGCCGGGCGGCGGGCATCGGCGCCCCCGGCAGCAGGACCGCCACCACCGCGCCCATCAGCAGCGCCCGCAGCATCGGGTAGTCGGTGTCCACGTCCGCCGAGCCGTACCGGATGACGGTGTCCCGCAGCAGCTGCGCCAGCCGCTGCTGCTCCGGGCACTGGATGAAGCCCTCCGCCTGGAGGATCCCCGCCATGTGCGTGCGCATCAGCCGGGGCTGGTCATGGGCCAGCCCCAGGATCGCGTCCACCGCCCGCGCCAGCAGCTCCCGGCCGTCGTCCGTACGGGGCTCGCGCTCCAGGGCCTCCTCCAGGGTCAGGTGCATCAGCCGGTGCACCGCGGACTGGAGGAGCTGGCGTTTGCCGGGGAAGTAGTACGAGACCAGGCCGCGGGCCGCGCCGGCCCGGTCGGCGATGTCCGCGAGCTTGGTGGCCTCGTAGCCGCGCTCGGCGACCAGTTCGACCGTGGCCTGCAGCAGGCGCTCCCGGGAACGTCTGCGCAATTCTTCATTGACCGATGCGCTGCGCGGGGACATGCTTACTCCTGCGTTGACTGGCTTCGAGCCAATATACTCAGCGCGAAACCGTCTGCTCGGGGCGACGCGGGGGATCGCCTCGAGCAGACGCGCCCGCTCCCCTGCACGACTACGCCAGCGCGCTGAGACCCGGGACGAAGGCCACCGCCAGCGGGACCGCCGGCAGCAGGGTGGCCAGCGCCGTGAGCCTCAGCCGGCGGCCGGCCGGCAGCCTCGGCGTGGCGGACAGCAGGCGCCGTACCCGGTCCGGGACATGCGCCTGGGCGGAGGCGGGGCCGAAGACCCCCCGGTCCTCGTTCAGACCGACCAGCGCCAGCGCGACCGTCAGCCGCCCGTAGCGGCGGGAGGCCACGTCGTCGGCGGCCAGTTCCACCAGCCGGTCCATCTCCGCCTCGAACGCCGCGAACACCGGCACCTGCGGGAACCCCCGCGCCAGCGCCCGTGAGCAGTGCAGCAGCCAGTCGTGCCGGGCCGCGACGTGCCCCTGCTCGTGCGCCAGCACCGCGTCCAGCTGGCTGCCCTTGAGCCGGCCCAGCGCCGCCGTCGTCACCACCAGACGCGGCGACGGCCCCGGCTGCCACCACGCCTGCGGACGCGGGTCCTCCAGTACCACCAGCCGCGCCGCCGACGGGTCCTCCCCGGGCAGCAGCGGGGCGCGCAGCCGCAGTTCGGCCCCCCGGGCGCGCCGCCGGGCGCGCGCCCGCAGGATTTCCCGCGTCAGCATGGCCCCGGTCCACAGCCCCCCGCAGGCCAGGGCCAGGGCGGTGCCGGCGGCCCAGACCCCGCCCTCGGCGCCCAGCCCGTACGCGTCCACCACCCCGTGCGGGGCGGCGGCGAAGAGGCGCCCGCGCACCGCCTGCCAGGCCGCGGCCGCGCTCAGCAGCATCGACAGCCCCAGGCACAGCAGGGTCGCGGCCACCACGCACTGCCACACCCACAGGGCGACCACGGGTTCCCGCTCCGGCCACCGGGCGCGGGCCAGCAGCCGGGGCGCGAGGAACGCGGTCAGGGCGCCGAGCAGCAGAAGGGCGGCGGGGACCATCATGTCCGCCAGCCTATGAGCGCCGCACTACCTACGGGTAGGGCCGGAGGCATTGGTGACGCAGGACACGTTCCGCCGCCGCCGGGCGCCGGACACACCGGCCCGGCGGACCCGTCACATGCTCAGCAGCATCGCCAACATCCCCGTCCCCATGGCGAGTCGGCAGGCCCGGACGAGTTCCCCGGCCCCCGAGGGCCCCGGCCCCGCCTCGCCCGCCGGCACGGAGAGCGGACCGCCGGCGGTCACCAGCCGGGCCCCGCCCAGGAGCACGTACCCGGCGTAGTAGAGGAGCAGCGCCCCGGTCACCACCGGAAGCCCGGCCCGGCCGTGCCCGTGCCCGGCGGTCATCGACAGCGCCATGTACACCATCGCCAGCGTGCCCACCAGATGGTGCGCGTGGTGCACCCCGCCGCGCAGCAGCCACAGCGCGTGCACCGAGGCCCCGCAGCACACGGCGACGAGGATCTGCGGGCCCCACGGACCGGTCCCCGAGGGCACGGCCATCGCCGCCATCCCGAAGCCCATCACGGCCTCACCGGCGGCCATCCCCCGCGTCCGCCGGCCGGCTCTGCGTACCCGCAGCAGGCAGTACGCGCCGCTCACGGCGCTGAGCAGGACCAGGAGCCAGGCGGAGGCGGAAGAGGCGGAGAGCGGCGTGGCGGATCCGTGCACGGCGGAACCTCCCGGTTCGTCGGCGTCAGGGGAAGGGATGCCCTGCTCACACCCCCTTCACGCGGGACCGGGTTAGGCTCTCTGCGAGTCCGGCGGCATGTCATATGCCGCTGATCTGCCGCCGCATCGAACGGAGCGCCCGATGTCCACCGCCCAGCCCGCAGCCCTGAGCTTCCGCAGTGCCGTGGAGGAGGACGTGCCGGCCCTGGTGGCCCTCGTCGAGTCCGCCTACCGCGGGGACGCGAGCCGGGCCGGCTGGACGACGGAGGCCGACTTCCTGGACGGCCAGCGCACCGACCCGGACGGGGTCGCCGCGATCATCGCGGATCCCGACAGCACGCTTCTCGTCGTCGAGCGCGCGGGCGAGCTCGTTGCCTGCTGCCAGCTCGAACACCGGGGGGACCACGCCTACTTCGGCATGTTCGCCGTACGGCCCGGGCTCCAGGGCGCCGGCCTCGGCAAGGAGGTCATGGCCGAGGCCGAGCGCCGGGTCCGCGAGGACTGGAAGGTCACGGAGATGCGGATGACCGTGGTGAACGTACGGGAGGAGCTCATCGCCTACTACGAGCGCCGCGGCTACCGCCGCACCGGCGAGCTGAGCCCCTTCCCCTACGGTGACGAGCGCTTCGGCGTCCCGCTCCGCTCGGACCTGGCCTTCGAACTGCTGGTCAAGACGGTCTGACGGCCGGAGCGCCGGCAGCGGCCACGACCGCCGGAGCGTGGCGGGAGGCGCTCAGGCCGTGAACCGGCCGGTGCTGCGGACCTCCGGGAAGTCCGTGGCCGCGCCGTCCAGCTGGAGGGCGCGCGCCAGCCGCAGCAGCTCCAGGCTGTTGACCGCCCAGCCCGTCACCCGCAGTCCGGCCGCGTGCGCCGCCTCCACCGCCTCCAGGCTGAGCCGGCGCACGTCGGCCGCGACCGCGGCGGCCCCCGCCGACCGGGCGAGCGCCACCAGCTCGGCGGGGTCGGCCCCCGGCCGCTCCACGCGCAGCGTGCCGCGCAGGCCGGGGATCCGCCGCGCGACCTCGGCGAGCAGTTGCGCGTCGGCGGAGGCCACCTCCACCCGGGCGGTCAGATCGCCGCGCAGCAGCAGCTCCACGAGGGCCCCGGCCGTGGCCGGGTCCTGGACCGACACCTGGAGCGGCACCCGGACCGCGTCCAGGACCTCCTCCAGGACCGGTACCCGTTCCCCCTGGCCAGCGTCCAGCTCGCGCAGTTCGGCGAGGGTCAGGTCGGCGACGGCGCCCGCGCCGTCCGTGGTGCGGTCCACCTCGGCGTCGTGCAGGACGACGAGGGCGCCGTCCTTGCTGAGGCGTACGTCCAGCGCGATGGCGTCCATCCCGCAGCGTTCCGCCCGGATGAACGACCGAAGGGTGTTCTCCGGTTCCACACCCATGACCCCGCGGTGACCGATGGTGAGGAAAGTCAAGGTTCTCTCGCTTCCGTCGACGGCGGCTCCCGGCGCGGTCGCGGTGTCCCGACCGGCCGCGCCCGGTGAGGACGCATGCTAGTGCGGACCGCGCGCGTTGGGACCGGGCGTGCAGGGGCGTGCGGAAGCCTTCCGCCCGCTTCCCGTCAGGGCCGTGGGCCCGGCCGCGGCCCCGGACGGCCCCGCCGCGTCACCCGGGGGTGGGCGCGTCCCCGCCGGCTTGACGCCGGGGCTCCGGCAGCGGGGGCGAGGGCGGCGCGGCCGCCTGCGCGAGGTCGTCCAGCAATGCCTCCCCCAGCTCCAGTTCGGCCAGGTGCTGGCGTTCGCTCCAGCGCAGGGCGAGCGCGGGGAACGCCCATTCCGCGACGTCCGCCGCGTGCGCCATGGCCTCCCGTACGGCGGCCAGTTCGTCCCGCGTGCGCTCCAGGTGGTCCGCCACCAACGCGCGCAGCAGCTCCGGCTCCGAGAGGTGCCCGAGCCAGATCCGCAGCAGCAGTCCGTGCTTGAGCACCGGGGGGCCCGCCTCGGCGGTGTCCGCCGCCCAGCCCGCGAGGGCCGTCCGGCCCGCCTCCGTGATGGTGTACCGGCGCTTGGCGCGGGCCTCCTCCGGCCCGGACCGGGCGGAGGAGGCGTACCCGAGCTCCTCCAGCCGCCGCAGTTCCGCGTAGATCTGGCTGATGGCGGGTGACCAGTAGAAGAAGCGGAGGGAGGAGTCCGCCCACTTCTTCAGCTCGTACCCGGTGCGCTCGCCGGGGAACGACAGCAGGCCGAGAACGGCCCACGCGGTCGGCGGAAGGTCTTGCTTCTTCGCGATATGACTACTAGTCATACTCCGAATCGAAACATGACCGGGCACGGGACGCATCTCTGGAGGCATCGTGCAATTCTCCGTGATCTTCGAAGCTCAGCTGGCCGACCCCACCGTCGAGCGGGAGCACCAGCTCGTCCGCGACTGCGTCGAGCAGGCGGTGTTCGCCGAGCGCATGGGATTCGACCGGATCTGGGCCGTCGAGCACCACTCGCTGAAGTGGTACGCCCACATGAGCGCACCGGAGGTCTTCCTGAGCTACGTCGCGGCCAGGACGCACACCATACGCATCGGGCACGGCGTCGTGTGCATGCCCTTCGGCTTCAACCACCCGGTACGCGTGGCCGAACGCGCGGCCATGCTCGACCTGCTCTCCGGCGGCCGCCTGGACCTGGGCGCCGGACGCGGCGGCACGCTCCAGGAGACCTCCCTGTGCGGGGTCGACCGCGACCGGACCGAGGCCGAGGTGGAAGAGGCGTTGCGGATCATCGGCCGGGCCTGGCAGGAGGAGGAGCTGGAGTACCACGGCGAGCTGATCGACATCGACCCGCACCCGATCCTTCCCCGCCCGGCGCAGGCCCCGCACCCGCCGCTGTTCCTGGCGTGCAGCCGGGGCGAGACCCTGGTGAAGGCCGCCGAGCTGGGCATCGGGGCGCTGGTCATGGGATTCGCCGGGCCGGAGTCCATCGCGGGGATGCGGGCCGCCTACGACGCGGCGCGCGCCGGGCGGGACGGCGGGCGGTTCGTGTCCCGCGTCGTCAACGACCACTTCAGCGTGCTCTGCCCGACCATCGTGCTCGACGACCCCGGGGAGGCCCGCCGGATCGGCCTGCGGGGACAGCGGTTCTTCGCGCAGGCCATCGGGTACTGGTACGGCGGCGCCGGCGTCCCGGACGAGGCGGTGGTGGCGGGTGCCGACGAGGCGGCGGAGCTGCGCCGGGCCGCCGAGCAGGTGGTGGCCCGGCTGCACGAGCAGGACATCCCCGTACGCCCCACCTCCACCGCCACCTTCCACGCCGACCACGCCTACGGCAGCGCCGAGGAGGCCATCGCGTACGTGGAGCGGCTGCGGCAGGCCGGCGCGGACGAGGTGATGTGCCTGGTCCAGATGGGCACCGTGCCGCAGGAGGTGTGCATGGAGACGCTGCGCCAGTGGGGCGAGAAGGTCATCCCACACTTCCGGGGGAGCGGTTACTAGGCGGAGTGGTGGATTCCACCGTGAGTAACGGGAAGACTTTCGGTGGAGTGGGGGGTGTTACAGAAAAATTTCCCGAGTTTCCACTTGAGCAGGAGAGCCTTGGCCACATACGCTGTCTTGACGCGAGGTTCTCCTGTGGAGGAAGTGACATGACGGAAACTCTTGTGCCGGGCATCGGCGGAGCCGTGATAACCGCCGGGGCGCGGGTGGTCGACCACCCGGCGTGGCCCGAGCTCAAGGCCGCCGTGGAGGAGATCCGCCCCTGGCAGGCCAAGGACGGTTCGATCGACTTCGAGGCCGAGGGTGCCCCCACGGTCGCCCAGGTCGAGGCCGCCGTCGAGCGTGCCGTGGCCGGGGTCGAGGCCCTGTCTCCGCTGCTGCCGCACGCCGCCGAGTACCACCGGGCGCTCGTCGCCGACCTGCGCAAGTGGGTCGCGCAGGGCTTCGGGGTCCCGGACTTCCTCGACTCGCTGATGGCCTTCCACCCGGCCGCGCAGCGCGAGGACGGCCTCCAGCACCTCGTCGTCTTCCCGATGTACACCCAGAACGGCAACCTCGACCGCAACTTCGAGGCCGTCGTGCTGAAGATGGTGTGGCCCGAGTGGCTCGCCGAGCTGGAGCGCACGCGGTACGACAACCCGCTGTTCCTCGGCATCACCTTCGAGGACTTCACCCCGGGCTACGACACCAACTCCGCCGTGCTCTTCCCGGAGACCATCGCCGTCCGCGAGGCCCCCGAGCGCTTCACCTGGGGCGGGATCTTCTGCGACCGCGAGGCCGCCCGCTACCGCAAGGTCACCGAGGCCGCCGTCGACATCCTGGGCATCGAGCTGCCCGAGGACATCGCCCGCATGGTCGAGGACCAGGAGCGCTGCGAGAAGGCGTTCGTCCTGTGGGACATGGTCCACGACCGCACCCACAGCCACGGCGACCTGCCGTTCGACCCCTTCATGATCAAGCAGCGCCAGCCGTTCTGGATGTACGGCCTGGAGGAGCTGCGCTGCGACCTCACCGCCTTCAAGGAGGCCGTGAAGCTGGAGTCCGAGGGCAACGAGCACGGTCGTGACGTGCAGTACGCCGTCCTCTTCGACCGGATGTTCCGCTTCCCGGTCTCCGGCGACCGCACCCGCAACTACGACGGGCTCGGCGGCCAGCTGCTCTTCGCCTACCTCCACAAGCACGACGTCGTGCGCTGGACGGACAACAAGCTGAAGATCGACTGGATGCGCGCCCCGCAGGTCACCAACCAGCTCTGCGCCGAGATCGAGGACCTGTACCGCGCGGGCATCGACCGCCCCAAGCTGGTCCACTGGTTCAAGGCGTACGAGCTGGTCTCCACCTACCTCGCCCCGCACCCGGGCTCGAAGTGGGCCAAGGGTCCCGACGCCCTCGACCTCACGCAGCCTCCGCGCAAGCTCGTGGACGACGTGCTTCCGGACGAGTTTCCGCTCAGCATGTTCTACGAGGCCCTCGCCAAGAAGCTCAAGGGCGTGATCGCCTCGACCAAGGGCATCACCCCCCGCAACGCCGACGACGCCTCGCGGACCGCCGCGTGAGCACTCGCCCTCAGGAGGCTGCACAGATGAACGGCTCCGGGAACGCCCCGCTCCAGGGAGCGGTGGTGGCGGTGGCCGGGGCCGGCGGGCCCGCCGGCCGCGCCGCCCTGCTCCGCCTGGCCGAAGCGGGCGCCACCGTGGTGGCGGCCGACGCCGACGCGGCACGCCTCGCGGAGTCCGTGGACGCCGCCCGCTACGCCCACGGCGGCGCCACCGTCACCGGTGACACCGTCGACCTGCTCGACCTGGAGGCCACCCGAGCCTGGGCCGACCGCACCGAGAAGGAGTTCGGCCGGGTCGACGGCCTGGTCCACCTCGTCGGCGGCTGGCGCGGCAGCAAGACCTTCACCGACGTGGACCTCGCGGACTGGGACCTGCTGGAGAAGCTCCTGGTCCGCACCGTCCAGCACACGTCGCTCGCCTTCCACGACGGCCTGGTGCGCAGTGGCCGCGGACGCTACGTCCTGATCAGCCAGTCCGGCGCGCACAAGCCGGTCGCCAACAACGCCGCGTACAACGCGGGCAAGGCGGCCGCCGAGGCGTGGACCCTGGCCATGGCGGACTCCTTCCGCAAGATCGGGGGCGAGGACGGTCCGGCCGCCGGAGCTGCGATCCTGGTGATCAAGGCACTGGTGCACGACGCGATGCGCGCCGAGCGTCCCAATGCGAAGTTCGCGGGCTTCACCGACGTCACGGAGCTGGCCGATGCCATCGCCGGCGTCTGGGAGCGGCCCGCCTCCGATGTGAACGGACAGCGTCTGTGGCTCACTCCGCAACCGTGAGGACCGACAACGGCAGGACCGACGCCCGCCGCCACCACGACCCGGCCGTGCGCGGTTTCGCCAGCGACAACTACGCCGGGATCCACCCGGAGGTGCTCGCGGCGATCGCCCTCGCCAACGAAGGCCACCAGGTCTCCTACGGCGACGACGAGTACACCGAGCACCTCCAGAAGGTCTTCCGCAGCCACTTCGGGCCGTACGCCGAAGTCTTCCCGGTCTTCAACGGCACGGGCGCCAACGTCGTCGCCCTCCAGGCCATGACCGACCGGTGGGGCGCGGTGATCTGCGCCAAGACCGCCCACATCAACGTGGACGAGGGCGGCGCGCCCGAGCGCATGGCCGGCATCAAGCTGCTGACCGTGCCCACTCCGGACGGGAAGCTCACCCCCGAGCTGATCGACCAGGAGGCGTGGGGCTTCGAGGACGAGCACCGGGCCATGCCCCAGGTCGTCTCGATCACCCAGAACACCGAGCTCGGCACGGTCTACACCCCGGACGAGATCAGGGCCATCTGCGAGCACGCCCACTCCCTGGGCATGAAGGTGCACCTCGACGGCGCCCGGATAGCCAACGCCGCGGCCTCGCTCGACGTGCCGATGCGCACCTTCACCAACACGGTCGGGGTGGACGTGCTGTCGTACGGCGGCACCAAGAACGGCATGATGTTCGGCGAGGCCGTAGTGGTGCTCAACCCGGACGCGGTCCGGCAGATGAAGCACATCCGCAAGATGTCGATGCAGCTGGCCTCCAAGATGCGCTTCGTCTCGGTGCAGTTCGAAGCCCTGCTGGCCAAGGACCTGTGGCTGCGCAACGCCCGCCACGGCAACGCGATGGCGCAGCGGCTCGCCGCGGGCGTGCGCGAGACCGACGGGGTGGAGATCCTCTACCCGGTGCAGGCCAACGCGGTGTTCGCGCGGCTGCCGCACGAGGTGACGCGCCGTCTCCAGGAGCGCTACCGCTTCTACTTCTGGGACGAGGCGGCCGGCGACGTGCGCTGGATGTGCAGCTTCGACACCCAGGAGGAGGACGTCGACGGCTTCCTCCAGGCGCTCAAGGAGGAGCTGGCCCGCTGAGGAGCGCCCAATCCTCGTGAAGCACGCGAAGGGCTGAATATTCATGCCCCTGACCGCAAATCTATTGATCTGCGGTCAGGGGCATGTCTATGCTGCCGCGCATGCTACTTCTCCAGGAAAGCACAGATATCCACGCCTACTTGGCCGCCGACGAGGTCATCGACCATGGGCACCCCCTGGTGCAGGAGACCTCCGACGCCCTCTGGACCGCCAGCGGCGATGCATATTCATACGCCGAGGCGGCCTACGCGTTCGTCCGCGACACCATCCCGCACTCCGCCGACTCCGGCGATACGCGGGTCTCCTGGCGCGCCTCCGACGTCCTCGCCACCCGCAACGGCATCTGCTACGCCAAGTCCCACGCCCTCGTCGCCCTGCTGCGCGCCCGGGGCGTCCCCGCGGGGCTGTGCTACCAGCGGCTCACCGAGGACGACGGCTCCGGCGCCGCCGTCCACGGCCTCGTCGCGCTGAAGCTGCCCGGCAGCGGGCAGTGGGCCCGGGTGGATCCGCGCGGCAACAAGCCCGGGGTCGACGCCCGGTTCAGCCTGGAGCGGGAGCGGCTGGCCTTCCCCGTACGCCCTGAGCTGGGCGAGGTGGACTACGCCGAGGTGTACGCCGCCCCGCACCCCGCCCCGCTCAAGGCCCTGCGGGAGTCCGCCGACCGGCCGGAGCTGTGGCGGAACCTGCCGGACTCCCTGTGAGCGTGGTGGGTCAGCCCGCTTCCTTGACCTGGGCCGCCGTGGGCGCGGTGCCGCCGAGGTGCGCCGGAAGCCACCAGGAGTCCTCCGTACCCTGCGGCTTGGCCGGGTAGGCCGCCTGCGCCGCCTCCAGCAGCTCCTGCACGCGCTCGCGCAGCCGGCGGGTGATGGCCCCCGCGTACTGGTCCTTCGCCGCCTCGATGGGCTCGCCGACCCGCATGGTCACCGGGATGTGGCTGCGCTTGAGGTTCTTCGGCCGGCCCTTGGTCCACAGCCGCTGGGTGCCCCACAGCGCCACCGGGATCAGCGGTACCCCGGCCTCCTGCGCCATGCGCGCGGCGCCCGACTTGAAGCTCTTGAGGGTGAACGACTGGGAGATCGTCGCCTCCGGGAACACACCGATGATCTCGCCCGACCGCAGCGAGGTGAGGGCGTGCTCGTAGGCGGTCTCGCCCTGCTGCCGGTCCACCGGGATGTGCTTCATGGCACGCATCAGCGGACCCGACACCTTGTGCCGGAACACGGACTCCTTGGCCATGAAGCGCACCAGGCGCTTCTGCGGCCGCGCGGCCAGGCCGGCGAAGATGAAGTCGAGGTAACCGATGTGGTTCGACACCAGGACCGCCCCGCCCTTGCGCGGGATGTTCTCGGTGCCCTTCATGTCGATACGGATGTCCAGCGCGCGGAACAGCGTGTGCGCGGCGCCGATCACAGGGGGGTAGACGAGCTCAGCCATGGGAAGACCCCGCTTTCTGCCTGGGGAAGTGCTCCCGGCCGGAAGTTACGGAAACGTAGGTACGCGACCTTGGGGATCGTGCCCGAAACACGGCGCGCTGACCAGCCCAGAGGGCCACTGACGAGGAGATCCTCGTCACGCGGGGAATGCCGGGGGTGACTTCGGCGCTCGGACAGGGAGAGCCCGACGGCCCCGGCCGGGGTGGTGCGTACATGGGGACAGCGTAGACAGGAGAGGGCGTGCCGCAGCACGAGGAGGCCGCCGCGGGTGCGGCCGCGCAGGGGCGCCTCGGCGCGGCCGAACTGGGCCGGGAGCCGGGGGAGCGGGCCACCCTGGTGCAGTTCTCCAGCGCTTTCTGCCAGCCCTGCCGGGCCACCCGCAGGATCCTCGCCGAGGTCGCCGGCATGGTCGACGGCGTCGTCCACGTCGAGATCGACGCCGAACGCAACCTTCCCCTCGTACGGGCCCTGGGCGTGGAGAAGACCCCGACCGTGTTCGTCCTGGACGGAGCGGGGCGGATCGTGCGGCGGGCCGCCGGGATGCCGCGCAAGGCCGATGTGATCGCCGCCCTCGGGGCGGCGGTGTGACCGGTGCGCCGGTGCGCGCACCCGCACGCAGCGTGACGCGCCTGACATCTGACCGCTGCGGCTTGACTGTGTACACGGGAGATCGCCAGGCTGGCGGCATCCCGCGATCCCCGCGGCAGAAGGAAGGCCCCCTCATGACGGCCACGACGGCCTCGCCCGCATCACTCACCCCCGCCGCCGCCGGTGATTCCGGCCGCGCCCCGCTGCCCGGCTCGCCGGAGCTGCTGCGCGCGGTCTTCCGCCGGCATGCCGCCGGGGTCGCGGTGATCACGGCGGAGAGCGGCGGCCGGCCGGCGGGCTTCACCGCGACCTCGCTCAACTCCGTCTCCGCCGACCCGCCCCTGCTCTCGTTCACCATCGCCACCGGGGCCTCCAGCTGGCCGGCGGTCCGCGACAGCGAGCACCTCGGCGTCCACATACTCGGGGAGCACCAGCGGGACCTGGCCGGGCTCTTCGCGCGCAGCGGGGCCGACCGCTTCGGCCCGGGCACCGACTGGGCGCCGGGTCCGCACGGGGTGCCGCTGCTCGGCGGGGTGCAGGCGTGGCTGGTGTGCCGGGTGGTGGCGAGGGTGCCCGCGGGGGCGCACCGTGTGATCATCGCGGAGGCGGTGGCCGGGGACCCGGCCGGAGAGGGCCGGCCCCTGCTGTACCACCAGGGTCGCTTCAACGCGTTGCGCGACTGAATCGTCCCTGCTGGGGCGGGTTCGGGTGGCGTTGGCCAGATCACAGTTCAGCGGCCTTGCCACCGGGGAAGACCCACTGTGTACTGACGAGTAACATTCCTTTCGGAGCGGGGCCCGCCCCGACCGGGATCCGCGCCGGAAGGCGCCTATGCTGCCTCCACAAGGCGGTATCAGTAGCGGTATCAGTAAAAGACGATGCGGTAGGAGAGCCGGCGTGAGCCTGAGGATCGTTGTCTGTGTGAAGTACGTGCCCGACGCCACCGGCGACCGGCACTTCGCCGATGACCTGACGGTCGACCGCGACGACGTCGACGGTCTGCTGTCGGAGCTCGACGAGTACGCCGTCGAGCAGGCGCTCCAGATCGCCGACGAGGCCGACGACGCCGAGATCACCGTCCTGACGGTGGGCCCGGAGGACGCCAAGGACGCGCTGCGCAAGGCGCTGTCGATGGGCGCCGACAAGGCCATCCACGTCGAGGACGACGACCTGCACGGCACCGACGTCATCGGCACCTCCCTGGTGCTGGCCAAGGCCGTCGAGAAGGCCGGTTACGACCTGGTCATCACCGGCATGGCCTCGACCGACGGCACCATGGGCGTCCTCCCGGCGATCCTGGCCGAGCGCCTGGGCGTCCCGCAGGTCACCCTGCTCTCCGAGGTCAAGGTCGAGGACGGCACCGTCAAGGGCCGCCGCGACGGCGACTCCGCCAGCGAGCAGCTGGAGGCGTCCCTGCCGGCGCTCGTCTCGGTGACGGACCAGTCGGGCGAGGCGCGCTACCCGTCCTTCAAGGGCATCATGGCGGCCAAGAAGAAGCCGGTGGAGTCCTGGGACCTGTCCGACCTGGACCTGAACGCCGAAGAGGTGGGCCTCGAGGGTGCCTACACCGTGGTCGAGTCCGCGGCGCAGCGCCCGGCCCGCACCGCCGGCACGGTCGTCAAGGACGAGGGCGAGGGCGGCAAGCAGCTGGCCGAGTTCCTCGCGGGCCAGAAGTTCATCTAGGGGCTCCGGCCTCACCCGTAGCCCCCAGACACCTCGCACAAGCAGGAGAGCAGTCCCATGGCTGAAGTTCTCGTCTACGTCGACCACGTGGACGGTGCCGTCCGCAAGCCCACCCTCGAGCTGCTGACCCTGGCCCGCCGTGTCGGCGAGCCCGTCGCCGTCGCCCTGGGCGCCGGTGCCGAGGCCACCGCCGCGGTGCTCGCCGAGCACGGCGCCGTCAAGGTCCTCACCGCCGACGCCCCCGAGTTCGCCGACTACCTGGTCGTACCGAAGGTCGACGCGCTCCAGGCCGCGTACGAAGCCGTCTCCCCGGTCGCCGTGCTCGTCCCGTCCTCCGCGGAGGGCAAGGAGGTCGCCGCGCGCCTCGCCGTGCGCATCGGCTCCGGCATCATCACCGACGCCATCGACCTGGAGGCCGGTGACGAGGGCCCGGTCGCGACGCAGTCCGCCTTCGCCGCGTCGTTCACCACCAAGTCCCGCGTCTCCAAGGGCACCCCGGTCATCACGGTGAAGCCGAACTCGGCCGCCGTCGAGGCCGCCCCGGCCGCGGGCGCCGTCGAGGCGCTCGCCGTCACCTTCGGCGCGCTGGCCACCGGTACCAAGGTCGTCGGCCGCACCCCGCGCGAGTCCACGGGCCGCCCGGAGCTGACCGAGGCCGCGATCGTCGTCTCCGGCGGCCGCGGCGTCAACGGCGCGGAGAACTTCCACCTCATCGAGGAGCTCGCGGACTCCCTCGGTGCGGCGGTCGGCGCCTCCCGTGCCGCGGTCGACGCCGGCTGGTACCCGCACACCAACCAGGTCGGCCAGACCGGCAAGTCTGTCTCCCCGCAGCTGTACATCGCCACCGGTATCTCCGGAGCGATCCAGCACCGGGCCGGCATGCAGACCTCGAAGACCATCGTGGCCATCAACAAGGACGCCGAGGCCCCGATCTTCGACCTGGTCGACTACGGCGTGGTCGGCGACCTCTTCGAGGTCGTCCCCCAGCTGACCGGTGAGATCAAGGCGCGCAAGGGCTAGTACCTGACCTGCGCTTCTTCTCGCTCCGGGGCCGTGTGGTGATTGTCACCGCACGGCCCCGGGTCGTTTGTCCCAGCCGGTGGAGGGACCATTGACGGAGCGGAACGCCCGGGACTAAGTTCTGCTATGCGGATCTAGGCTTCCGTGAAGCGGAAAAGAGGAGAGTGCACGATGGGTCAGCAGGAGAAGGTGGCGACGAGCCTCGCGGGCGCGGTCAGCGAGGGCATCAGCGCCTCCCTGGCGCCGGTGGACGCGGAACTCGCGCGCCACTACCCGGGCGACCCCGGCACCCGCCAGCCCATCCACACCGTCTACGTCCCCGGCGACGTCTTCGCCGCCGACACCATCCGCTCCTGGGGCGACCAGGCCCTCGCCGCCCTGGACCAGCACGCCCCCGACGCGGCCACCTTCGCCAAGGTGCTCGGCATCTCCGACGAACTGGCCGTCCCGGTCTACGACCGGGTCCGCGCCAAGCTGGCCTCGGAGCCCGTCGAGGACCTCCGCGTGGACTTCGAGGACGGCTTCGGCGTCCGCTCCGACGAGGAGGAGGACCAGGCCGCCGCCTGCGCCGCCCGTCTCGTCTCGGAGGCGTTCTCCAACGGCACCAACGCCCCGTACATGGGCATCCGCATGAAGTGCATGGAGTCCAACGTCCGCGACCGCGGCATCCGCACCACCGACATCTTCCTCTCCGGCCTCCTGGAACACGGCGGCCTCCCCGAGGGCCTCGTCCTGACCCTGCCCAAGGTCACCTACGCCGAGCAGGTCAGCGCCTTCGTCCAGCTGCTGGAAGCCTTCGAGACCGCCCGCGGCCTGCGCCCGGGCCGGATCGGCTTCGAGATCCAGATCGAGACCAGCCAGTCCATCCTGGCCTCCGACGGCACCGCCACCGTGGCCCGGATGATCGAGGCCGCCAAGGGCCGTGCCACCGGCCTGCACTACGGCACCTTCGACTACAGCGCCTGCGTCGGCGTCTCCGCCGCCTACCAGGCCAGCGACCACCCCGCCGCCGACCACGCGAAGGCGATCATGCAGGTGGCGGCCGCCGGTACCGGCGTACGCGTCTCCGACGGCTCGACCAACGTCAAGCCCGTCGGCACCACCGAGCAGGTCCACGAGGCGTGGCGGCTGCACTACGGCCTGACCCGCCGCGCCCTGGCCCGCGCCTACTACCAGGGCTGGGACATGCACCCGGCGCACCTGCCGACCCGCTACGCGGCCGTCTTCACCTTCTACCGCGAGGGCCTCGAAGCCGCCGCCGCCCGCCTCAAGGCGTACGTGGCCAAGATCGAGGGCGACGTGATGGACGAGCCCGCCACCGCCAAGGCCCTGGCCGGCTACCTGGTCCGCGGCCTCGACTGCGGGGCCGTCGGCGCCGACGAGGTCACCGCCCTCACCGGCCTGACCCGCGCCGAACTGGACGCCTTCGCCATCCCGCGCCGCTCGGCCACCCTGACGGCGACCGCCTGACGCACCCGTCGCCGACGGCCCGGCCCCGGATCACCGGGGCGGGGCCGTCGGCGTGTCCGGGGTGTCAGCGTGTCCGGGGTGTCGGCGTGTCCGGGGGGTGTCCGTCACGCGTCGGCCGGCGGGAGCTCGCCCGAGCCCCGGGGGATCAGGCGGGTGGGGAGGACGGTGCGGGCCGGGGGGAGGGCGGTGCCGACGAGGCGCTGGAAGAGGCGGTCCGTGGCCGTCCGGCCCAGGGCCGCCGGGTCCTGGGCGACCACCGTGACCCCCGGGCGCAGCAGGTCGGCCAGTTCGAAGTCGTCGAAGCCGACCAGGGCCACCGGCCGGGGGAGCGCCGCGAGGACCCGTACGACGGTGACGGTCACCCGGTTGTTGCCCGCGAAGAGGGCGGTGACCGGCTGCGGGCCCGTCAGCAGGGCGCGGGCGGCCTCGGTGACCCGTTCCGGAGCCGTCGAGCCGAGGGAGACCCAGGCGTCGGACACCGGCAGGCCCGCGTCCGCCATCGCCTCCCGGTAGCCGCGCAGGCGCTGCGTGGCGGTGTGGATGCGGGGGTGGTCGCCGATGAAGCCGATCCGCCGGTGCCCGGCGGCGATCAGGTGGGCCACCCCGTCGCGGGCGCCTCCGGCGTGGTCGGACAGGACCACGTCCGCCTCGATGCCGCCGGCCGGACGGTCCACGAACACCGTCGCCACCCCGGCCCGGATCTCCGGCTCCAGGTAGCGGTGGTCGTCACCGGCCGGGATCACGATCAGCCCGTCCACCCGGCGGGCGCACAGCGCGAGCGCCAACTCCCGCTCCCGGTCGGGGTCCTCGGCGCTGGAGCCGTTGATCAGCAGGGCGCCGTGGGTGCGCGCGACCTCCTCTACGGCCCGGCTGAGGGGGCCGTAGAAGGGGTCGGCGAGGTCCTCCAGGACCAGGCCGACGGTCGCGGTGCGGCCCTTGCGCAGGACGCGGGCGCTGTCGTTGCGGCGGAAGCCGAGCGCATCGATGGCGTCCTGGACCCGCCGTTCGGTGTCCGGGGTCACCCCCGGCTCGCCGTTGACGACCCGGGAGACCGTCTTCAGGCCGACGCCCGCCCGGGCCGCCACGTCCTTCATGGTCGGCCGGCTGTCGTAACGGGGCTCGGACGGGCGGCGGTTGTGCGGCACGGGACGGAAACCTCCGGAGCTGACGGGCACGTCTGTGACCTTGAGGATAAGGACTGGGCCGACGGCGCGGGTTTCCGTGGCAGGGTGATGCGGGCAAGCCACTGGGGGCTCCGGACGAGCCATGGGGAGAGGTGGAGACGTGATTGTCTGGATCAACGGCACATTCGGCGCCGGGAAGACCAGCACGGCCCGCGAACTGACCGGAATCCTCCCGGAGAGCACCCTGTACGACCCGGAGCTCATCGGCGACGTGCTGCGCCAACTCCTACCGGGCAAACGCCTCGCGGAGGTTTCCGACTACCAGGACCTGCCGAGCTGGCGGCGTCTGGTGGCCGAGACCGCCGCCGCGATGCTCTCGGAGGTGGGCGGGGTGCTGGTGGTGCCGATGGCCCTGCTGCGGCAGGAGTACCGGGACGAGATCTTCGGCGCCCTGGCGGCGCGGCGGATCCCGGTCCGGCATGTGCTGCTCGCCCCGGCGGAAACGATCCTTCGCGAGCGGATCGCCTCCCGCGAGGAGCCGGGGGCCCCCGCGGACGTGGACGTACGGGTGCGGCAGTGGGCCTACGACCACATCCCCGCCTATCAGCAGGCGCTGGGCTGGCTGACGGCCGACGCGCACGTCATCGACAACAGCGCCCTGAGCGTACGGGAGACGGCGGAGCGGATCGCCGAAGCCGTACGCACGGACGCGGCCCCGGTCTGCGACATCGTGCAGACCCCGGAGCCGACGCGGGAGACGGTGGCGGCGGGCGTGCTGCTGTTCGACGACGAGGACCGGGTACTGCTGGTGGATCCGACGTACAAGCCGGGCTGGGAGTTCCCGGGCGGGGTCGTCGAGCCGGGCGAGGCACCGGCGCGGGCCGGCGTACGGGAGGTCGCGGAGGAGGTGGGGCTGACGCTGGAGCGGCTGCCCGGGCTGCTGGTGGTCGACTGGGAGCCGCCCCGGCCCCCGGGCTACGGGGGACTGCGGCTGCTGTTCGACGGGGGCCGGCTGGCGGAGCCGGAGATCGGACGGCTGCGGCTGCCCGGCCCCGAACTGCGGGCCTGGCGCTTCGTCACTGAGCGGGAGGCCGCGCACCTCCTGCCGCCGCAGCGCTACGAACGGCTCCGCTGGGCCCTGCGCGCCCGCGAGCGGGGCCGCCCCCTGTACCTGGAGGCGGGCCGCCCTACGCCGTGAGCCGCAGACCCTGCGCCGTGACCCCAGTCCCACGCCGTGAGCCGCAGGCACGACGTCGTGGCCCCCAGCCCCCGCGCCCGTGAGGTCCGGGGCCGCCGGCGGGTCAGCCCTGGGACGCGCAGGCGGCCGCAGCGGTGCCGAGGGCCTCGGCGGTGTCCTTCGTCCAGGGGTCGCCGTGGCCGAAGCAGGCCACGGACGGTGCCAGAGCGGCCAGGCGGCGGAAGGAGGCGATGGCCTGGGCGCGGTCGGTGTTGAACACGCCCAGCATCACCCGGCCCACCCCCGCCACACAGTCCCCGGTGAACAGCACGCCGTGCTCCGGGAGATGGACGCCGATACTGCCCGGCGTGTGCCCGGGGGAGTGGACCACCACCGCCCCGCCGCCGAAGGGCAGCACCTCGCCGTCCTCCAGCTCCCGGTCGACGGGGACCGGCGGAGCCTCGGGGACCGTCAGGCCATGGGCGTAGAGCGGGATCTCCCACTCCAGCAGCACCGGTTCCGGCACCGGCCGCTCGCCCCGCACCACCGGGGCGTCCAGCCGGTGGGCCAGCACCTGCGCCCCCCAGCGGGCGGCGAGTTCACCGGCGGAGCCCACGTGGTCGCGGTGGCAGTGGGTCAGGACGATCCGCTCCAGCCGCTCCGGGGCGAGCCCGAGCGAGCGTATCGCCGCCTCGATCGCGTCGGCGGCGCCGGCCGGGCCGGAGTCGACCAGGGTCAGGGCCTCCCCGTCCTGCCAGAGGTAGGACTGACCGATGGGGAAGCGCAGCATGTGCAGCCGGCCGGGAAGTACTTCGACAAGATCCATACGGTGACCGTAGGCACGAAGGCCCCTCCCGGGCAGGGGACTTCGCCGGAAGCGCAGTACGCCCAGGGCGCACTGCGCCCTGGGCGTACAGGCGGCAGCCGGCTACGGCTCAGACCTGCTTGGAGGCCGCGTAGTTCACCAGGAACAGGGCCTCGGCCACCGAGAGCCGCTCCAGCTCCTCCGGGGACACGCTCTCGTTCACCGCGTGGATCTGCGCCTCGGGCTCGCTCAGGCCGATCAGCAGCATCTCCGCCTGCGGGTAGAGCGAGGTCAGGGTGTTGCACAGCGGAATCGAGCCGCCCATACCGCTGATCTGCATCTCCTGGCCGTCGTATGCCTCCCGCAGGGCCGCCGCCATCGAGGCGTACGCCGGGCTGCTCGTGTCCGCCTGGAAGGGCTGGCCCTGGCCCACGACCTCCAGCTCCAGCTTCGCCTTCCAGGGCGTGTGCGCGGTCAGGTGCGCCTCCAGCAGCTTGATCGCCTCGGAGGTGTCCACGCCCGGCGGCACGCGCAGGCTGATCAGCGCGCCGGCGCTCGCGTGCACCGACGGGGTCGCGCCGACCACCGGCGGGCAGTCGATGCCGAGCACGGTGACGGCGGGACGGGCCCACAGCCGGTCCGCGATGGTGCCCTCACCGATCAGCTCGACCCCGTCCAGCACCTTCGCGTCGGCGCGGAAGTCCGCCTCCGGGTACTGCAGGCCCTCCCAGACCGCGTCCGAGGCCAGGCCGTCGACCGTGGTCGAGCCGTCCTCGGAGCGCAGGGAGTCCAGCAGACGGATCAGCGCGGCCAGCGCGTCGGGGGCGGCGCCGCCGAACATCCCCGAGTGCAGGTTCCCGCCCAGCGTGTCGATCCTGACCTTGACCAGGGTCATTCCGCGCAGGGTCGCCGTCACCGTCGGCAGGCCCAGGCGGAAGTTGCCCGCGTCGCCGATCACGATGGTGTCGGCCGCCAGCAGCGCGGGGTGTGCCTCGGCGTACTGCTGGAGGCCGCCCGTGCCCTGCTCCTCGGAGCCCTCCACGATCACCTTCACGGAGACCGGCACCCCGCCGTTCGCCTTCAGCGCGCGCAGCGCCAGCAGGTGCATGATGAACCCGCCCTTGCAGTCGGCGGCGCCGCGCCCGTACCAGCGGCCGTCGCGCTCGGTCAGCTCGAAGGCCGGGGAGATCCAGGCGGCGTCGTCCAGCGGCGGCTGCACGTCGTAGTGCGCGTACAGCAGAACGGTCGGGGCTCCCTCGGGGCCCGGCAGGAAGCCGTACACCGACTGCGTGCCGTCGGGGGTGTCGAGCAGGGCCACGTCCTGGAAGCCCTCGGCACGCAGCGCCTCGGCGACCCGGTTCGCCGCGCCCTCGCTCTCGCTCCTGGGGAACTGCGCCCAGTCCGCGACCGACTGGAACGCCACCAGCTCGGCCAGCTCCGCCTTCGCGCGGGGCATCAGCGAGGCGACGGTCTCGGCGATCGGATTCTGCGACATGGGCACGCTCCTCTTGGGTGCGACGTTGTGCACGGTGTATGCCGGGGTGACGGCGGGGTCCGCCCGATCCTCGCACAGCAGGGCGAGCGGGACTCTCGCCGTAGGATCTTCACGGCATCGGAGCAACGTGTGATCAGGAGTAGCAGCCCATCGTGACCAGCGACGACAGCATCGACGGCGGATCCGGCAGGGAAGCGGAGCAGGAGGCCGGGCCCGAGCCCCAGGCGGGGGCGCGGGCCGGGGAGGCGGGCGAGGAGGCGGCCGAGGCGGCCGGCGAGGTGTGGGACGTCGTCGTGGTCGGCGCGGGGCCGGCCGGGGCGATGGCCGCGTACGCGGCGGCGAGCGCGGGGCGGCGCGTCCTGCTGCTGGAGAAGGCCGTACTGCCCCGGTACAAGACCTGTGGCGGCGGCATCATCGGACCCTCGCGCGACGCGCTGCCGCCGGGGTTCGTGCTGCCGTTCAAGGACCGGGTCCATGCGGTCACCTTCTCCCTGGACGGGAAGCTGGCCCGCACCCGGCGCTCGAAGCGCATGCTGTTCGGGCTCATCAACCGGCCCGAGTTCGACGCGGCGCTGGTCGCGGAGGCCGAGAAGGCCGGCGCGACGCTCCGTACGGGGACGGCCGTGAGCCGGGTCGAGCAGCACGGCGCCTCGGTGCCCGACCGGCGTACGGTCGCCGTGGTGCTGGCGGACGGGGAGACCGTACTGGCCCGGGCCGTGGTCGGCGCGGACGGCAGCGCCAGCCGCATCGGCGCCCACGTCGGGGTGGAGATGGACCAGGTCGACCTCGGACTGGAGGCGGAGATTCCGGTACCGGCGACCGTTGCCGAGGACTGGAAGGGACGGATCCTGATCGACTGGGGTCCGCTGCCGGGCAGCTACGGCTGGGTCTTCCCCAAGGGGGACACGCTGACCGTCGGGGTCATCTCGGCGAAGGGTGAGGGCGCGGCCACCAAGCGGTACCTGGACGACTTCATCGCGCGCCTGGGCCTGGCCGGTTTCGAACCGGCCGTCTCCTCCGGGCACCTGACGCGCTGTCGCACGCCGGAGTCGCCGCTGTCGCGCGGCCGGGTGCTGGTGGCGGGAGACGCCGCCGGGCTGCTGGAGCCGTGGACCCGTGAGGGCATCTCCTTCGCGCTGCGCTCCGGGCGGCTCGCGGGGGAGTGGGCCGCGAAGATCGCCGAGGCGCAGGACGCGGTGGACGCGCGGCGCCAGGCGCTGAACTACGCCTTCGCGGTCAAGGCCGGGCTCGGCGTGGAGATGAGCGTCGGCAAGCGGATGCTGACCCTCTTCGAGTCCCGCCCGGGGCTGATGCACGGTGTGCTGACGGGGCTGCGGCCCGCCTGGAACGCCTTCGCGGGGATCACCCGCGGCTCGACGGACCTGGCCGACCTGGTCCGCCGGCACCCGCTGGCGCGCAGGGCGCTGCACCTGCTGGACGCCCGCCTGGCGCGCAGCGGGCGCGCCTGAGGGCTGCGGGCTGCCGCCGGGCGGGTGACTGTCGGGCGGGTGGCCGTCCGCCGGGCCGCCTCCGGCGGGGGGCGGGGATCAGCCGGTCACCGCGATGCGGAAGACCGGGTGGTCCCCGGCGGCGGCCTGCAGCTCGGCGTCCGTGGACCGCGCCGTGACGCCCTGGAAGAACCGGTTGACCTCCCAGCCCCACTTCTCCAGGTAGGCGCGCAGCACGGCCGCCTTCTCGGCCGGGTCGGTGAGTTCCGTGGCGGTGAAGGGACGGACCTTGCGGCCGAGCCGCAGCTCGCCGCCGCCCGCCGCGCGCATGTTGCGGACCCACTGGGAGTGACCGCGGGCCGAGACCAGGTACTGGGAGCCCTCGAAGGTGTGCGGGTTGACCGGGATGCGCTGCATGGTGCCGGAGTTTCGGCCGCGCACCGACAGCTCCGCGGTGCCGGCCAGGCTGATGCCGAGGCGGGCGAGCTTGCCGAAGAGCGCGTTGAAGCGGGTTTCGAGCGGGCCGGCCTTGACGTAGTGCGGGGTGGACGCGTTCACGAGGGCCTCCGGGGCACGGGCGGACTGCGATTTCGAGAGCACTGCTCTCGCTTGAGAACAGTGTGCCCGGATCGGCGCTCTAAAACAAGAGCGGTGCTCTCGAAATCGAGCACCGCTCACATCGGTGTGCACCGCTCCGCATGTATGCCACACTGATCCGCATGAGTACCGTGCGCGGGGTCAGGGAACGGGCCCGTATCGAGGTCACCGCCGCCATCAAGGACGAGGCGCGCCGCAGGCTCGCCGAGGAGGGCGCCGCCAAACTGTCGCTGCGCGCGGTCGCCCGCGAACTCGGCATGGCCTCCTCCGCGCTCTACCGCTACTTTCCGAGCCGCGACGAGCTGCTCACCGCGCTGATCATCGACGCGTACGACAGCGTCGGCGCCGCCGCCGAAGCCGCCGCGGCGGCCGCCCTCGCCGCCGGCGCCCCGCCCCGCGACCGCTGGACCGCCGTCTGCGCGGCCTTCCGCTCCTGGGCGCTCGCCCACCCTCACGAGTACGCCCTCATCTACGGCTCCCCCGTCCCCGGCTACAGCGCCCCCCAGGACACCATCGGCCCCGCCTCCCGCGTGGCCGGCGTCCTCCTCGGCATCGTCCGCTCCGCACACGAAGGCCGCGGCCTGTCCCTGCCGCCCCTGCCCCCGGAACTACGGGACGAGGCCGCCCGCATGACGGCCGACTTCGCTCCCGGCCTCCCGCCGGAGGTCACCGCGGCCCTCGTCGCCGCCTGGGCGCAGCTGTCCGGACTGGTCTCCTTCGAGCTGTTCGGCCAGTTCAACCGGGTCGTCGAGGAACGCGAAGCGTTCTTCACCCACGCCACCACCCAACTCGCCCACGCCGTCGGCCTCCCCGCTCTCTGACCCCCGCGCCCGGATCCGGCCGGGCCCCGGCCCCGGCCCGCCAGCCGGCGTCCGGCAGTGCCCGCTCCCCGGGAGCGCGGCGTGCGCGCCCCGGACGGGCCCTGCCTCCGGGCGGGGACGGTGCCGGTCCGGGCGCCCTCAGATGCCCGCCGTCTCCTGCCACAGCCGGGCCAGTGTCGTGTCGCCGGTCACCCCCGGGCCGGCCAGGGGGAGCCGGTTCCACAGGGCCGCGTACAGCCAGGAGGCTTCGGCGGTGAGGGTGCAGTCCGCCAAGGTGTCCGTGTCGCCGCGGACCGCGCGGGCCGGTTCCTTCGACAGGTGGACCGTCCAGACCGCGCCCGTGTCCGCCGCCCGGACCCGTATCACCTTCGGCTCCTCGGTCCGCACCCGGCTGCGCGGGCGGGCGTGGAAGCCGGTCAGGAGTTCGTCCACCCCGTCCTCCGCGAACTCCGGGGTCACCTCCGAGAAGGCCAGGCCCCGCGCCGCCTGGGCGTCGAAGCGGTGCACGGCGGTCTCGTGCGCCTGGCGCCGGGCCCAGAACGCCAGCGGCGACGGCGGGGCCGTCGGCAGGAAGGTCCAGCAGCGCAGCTCCTCGGGGGACGCCTCCAGGACGCGCACCAGCTCGGCGTGCCCCTCGCGGAACCAGGCCAGCAGCTCCGCCCCCGCGAGCTCCGGGGCCGGCGGGAACGGCGCCGGCTCCAGGAGGCCGTCCCTCACGTAGCCCGCCGCCCAGCGGTGCACCGCCCCGGTGTGGCGCAGCAGATCGGTCACCCGCCACTCGGGACACGTGGGCACCAGGGCCTCGGTGCCCGCCCGTTCGGCCTCGTCGGCCAGCAGCTCGCCTTCCCGCGCGAGCGTCTCCACGTACTCGGTGATCTTCATGGCCCCGAGTGTGCCAGCAGCCTCCGACAATGGAAGGCGTGGACGGTGAACTCTTCCCGCGCGAGCGGACCGAGGTAGCGCCCGGCGCGGTGCACCTGCCCGGCTGGCTCGGGCCGCGGCGCCAGCGCGAGCTCCTCGACGCCTGCCGCACCTGGGCCCGCCCGCCCGCCGGACTGCGGACCGTCCGCACCCCCGGCGGCGGGACGATGACCGCACGGCAGGTGTGCCTCGGGCTGCACTGGTACCCGTACGGCTACGCGTCCACCGCGGTCGACGGGGACGGCGCCCCCGTCAAGCCGATGCCCGCCTGGCTCGCCGAGCTCGGGCGGCGGGCCGTCACCGACGCCTACGGCACGCCCCCGCCGGACGCCGAGGCGTACGACATCGCCCTCGTCAACTTCTACGGCGGTGACTCGCGCATGGGCATGCACCGCGACGCCGAGGAGCGCTCGCCCGCCCCCGTCGTCTCGCTCAGCCTGGGCGACTCCTGCCTCTTCCGCTTCGGGAACACCGCCTCCCGCGGGCGCCCCTACCGGGACGTCGAGCTGCGCAGCGGCGACCTGTTCGTCTTCGGCGGCCCCAGCAGGCTCGCCTACCACGGGGTCCCCAAGGTCCTGCCCGGCACCGCCCCGCCCGGACTGGGGCTGACCGGGCGGCTCAACGTCACCCTGCGGGTCGGCGGCCTGGGCCGGGCGTAGCCGCTGCGGTCCCGGCCGCCCGATCATGCGAGGATCCCTCCATGAACGGCAACGGCGCCCCGCCGAGGGTGGGGGACGGGAACACGGCGTCGACGGCGTCCACGGCGTCCACCAAGAGCAAGCTGGAACGGGGCCGCAGCGCGCTGGGTCCGGCCCTGGAGCTGGTCCACACCGGACGGGCCCCCACCCGCGCGGTCCTGACCGCCGAGCTCGGCGTCACCCGTGCCACCGCCGGAGCCGTCGCCGCCGAGCTGGAGGCCCTCGGCCTGATCCGCGTCGACTCCCGCCCGGGCGGCGCGGGCGGTGCCCAGGGGCGCCCCTCGCACCGGCTCGCCATCGAGGAGAACGGGCCCGTGGCGCTGGCCGCCCAGGTGCACTCGGACGGGTTCCGGGCCGCGCTCGTCGGCCTCGGCGGGCGGATCGTGGCCACCGCGCCCGGCAAGGTCACCGTCTCCGCCGACCCGGCCCAGGTGCTCGGCGCGGTCGTCGCGGCGGGCGCCGAACTGCTCGCCGCGACGGGGCGGCGCTGCGTCGGCGCGGGCCTCGCGGTGCCCTCGGCGGTCGCCGAGCCCGAGGGAACGGCCCTCAACCCGCTGCACCTGGCCTGGCCGGCCGGTTCTCCCGTACGGGCCGTCTTCGCCGAGTGCGTCAAGGCGGCCGGGATTGACGGACCGGCCCTGACCGGCAACGACGTCAACCTCGCCGCGCTCGCCGAACACCGCCACGGCGCCGGCCGCAGCGCCCAGCACCTGCTGTGCGTGGCCACCGGGCACCGGGGCGTCGGCGGCGCGCTCGTGCTGGACGGCCGGCTGCACAGCGGCAGCTCCGGCCTGGCCCTGGAGGTCGGCCACCTCACCGTCAACCCCGAGGGACGCCCCTGCCACTGCGGCAGCCGGGGCTGCCTGGACGTGGAGGCCGACCCGCTGGCCTTCCTGACCGCGGCCGGCCGTACGCCCGGCCCCGAGGTGTCGCTGCTCCAGCAGGCCCGTGACCTGCTGCGTACCGAGTACGCGCAGCCCTCCGTACGGGCGGCCGCCGAGGAGCTCATCGACCGGCTCGGGCTGGGCCTGGCGGGGCTGGTCAACATCCTCAACCCGGACCGGATCATCCTCGGCGGGCTCCACCGCGAGCTGCTGCACGCCGACCCGGAGCGGCTGCGCGCCGTGGTGGCGGACCGCAGTCTGTGGGGGCGCAGCGGGGGAGTGCCGATCCTGCCGTGCACCCTCGACCACAACAGCCTGGTCGGGGCGGCGGAGCTGGCCTGGCAGCCGGTGCTGGACGATCCGCTGGGGACGCTGGGCGCGGCGGTCTGAGCCGCGCCGGGCCGTCCCGGTGGGGCGGGGGTGGCCCGGGGTGCGTCAGCCGGGCCCGGTGCCGACCGACACCGACGCCGGCACGGCCGTTCCGACGGGCTGCGCGTCCACGGCGCCGATCACCGCCCGGGCGGGTTCTCGTACGGGCATCTTCACATCGATACGGACCGTGTGCGCCGGAGCCGCCGGCGCGGGGGCGGCCCGCAGGGAGAACCAGACCACCTTGCCGGTGCCGTCCGGCTGATGGCGTGCCCCCCATGCCTCGCTGACCGCCTCCACGAGCGCCAGCCCGCGGCCGCAGGTCTCCAGACCGCCTGCCTCGCGCACGACGGGGAGCCGCGGATCGCTGTCATGGACGGAGACCGTGAGCCGCCCGAGGCGGAGCTCGATCTCGACCCTGCAGACCTTGTCGGGCCGCGCGTGGCGGTGGACGTTGCTGAGCAGCTCCGTCACGCCGAGCGCGGCCCGGTCTATCAGTGGGTCGAGCTGCCAGTGGCGCAGTTGGGCGGAGACGATCCTGCGGACCTGTCCGATCCGCGCGGGGTGGGCCTGCAGTTCCACGACGCAGTGCCTGCGGGAATGTGTGATCACGGCTGCGACTCCCCGACATCAGTGTTACGGGTGCTGCACCCTCGGTGACGCACTCCCAAGGGTCACCCACCGTCGCGCCGCTTGCAACCGAACGCGACCGAAAGCGATCCGCATAGAAACCCAAAGTGACCGTTTGCGCAGGTGAGGGGGGTACATTTCGAAAGGAGGGGGCGCAGGAACCGACAAAGGAGCAAGGCGCATGAGCACCACCGGCACCACCGGTACGACGGCCTCGAACACGGCCGCGAGCACGGTGACGACCGAGGCGGCGAGCGCGGCGGCGACCGCGGTGACGACCACCGTCGACGTCGACCGCAGCGACGCCGAGTACCGCGCCTGGCTCAAGGAAGCCGTGCGCAAGGTCCAGGCGGACGCCAACCGCAGCGCCGACACCCACCTGCTGCGCTTCCCGCTCCCCGAGGCATGGGGCATCGACCTCTACCTCAAGGACGAGTCCACGCACCCGACCGGCTCCCTGAAGCACCGCCTCGCCCGCTCCCTGTTCCTGTACGCGCTGTGCAACGGCTGGATCCGCCCCGGGCGCCCCGTCATCGAGGCGTCCAGCGGCTCGACCGCCGTCTCCGAGGCGTACTTCGCCAAGCTGATCGGCGTCCCCTTCATCGCCGTCATGCCCCGCACCACCAGCCCGGAGAAGTGCCGGCTCATCGAATTCCACGGCGGCGAATGCCACTTCGTCGACGACTCCATGAAGATGTACGAGGAGTCCGCCGACCTCGCCGCCCGCACCGGCGGCCACTACATGGACCAGTTCACGTACGCGGAGCGGGCCACCGACTGGCGCGGCAACAACAACATCGCCGAGTCGATGTACCAGCAGCTGCGCCTGGAGCGCTACCCCGAGCCCGCGTGGATCGTGGCCACCGCCGGCACCGGCGGCACCTCCGCCACCATCGCCCGCTACGTCCACTACATGCAGCACGACACCCGCATCTGTGTCCCGGACCCGGAGAACTCCTGTTTCTTCGACGGCTGGACGCACCACGACCCGCACGCCAGCAGCGACTGCGGCTCCCGCATCGAGGGCATCGGCCGGCCCCGCATGGAGCCGAGCTTCGTGCCGGGGGCCATCGACCGCATGATGAAGGTCCCGGACGCGGCGAGCGTCGCCGCCTGCCGCGCCCTCGAACAGGCCATAGGGCGCAAGGCCGGCGGCTCCACGGGCACCGGGCTGTGGAGCGCCCTGAAGATCGTCTCCGAGATGGTGGCGGAGGGCCGCAAGGGCAGCGTCGTGACCCTGCTGTGCGACCCGGGCGACCGCTACCTCGACAAGTACTACTCCGACGAGTGGCTGGCGGCGCAGGGCCTGGACATCGAGCCCTACGCGAAGACGATCCGGACCCTGCTGGAGACCGGCGACTGGCGCGAACCCCAGGCGGTCTGAGGCCCGTCCGCGGCCCGTGCCGGGTCAGCGGCGGCCGGGGGCCGCCGCCAGCCGGGTGTCGAGGGTGCGGACCGCCGTACGGAAGGCGTGGCCGAGCCCCGGGCGGGCGGCGGCCAGGGCCAGGCGCAGGGGCGCCGGGCCGTCGGCGGCGAAGGTCCACCGGACGAGGGTGCCGGGGGAGCGGGGTGCGGGGACCAGCCGCCACTCCTCCAACAGGGCTTGCAGGCCGGGCGCGTTGGTCTGGTCGACCCGGTAGGCGTAGCGCCGCCCGGACTCCGCCGCCACGATCGTCTCCTGGAACCGGACCCCGCCCCGCAGCCTGATCTCCCGCCCGGCGCCGCCCCCGGTGGGCCGGGCCAGCGACACCGCACGGAACCAGGCCGGCCAGCCGGTCACCTCCTCCGCGAGCGCCCGGTACAGCTGCTCGGGCGGGGCCGCCGCCCTGGCCGTGAAGACCAGCCGCGTCGGGGCCCGGTCGAGGAAGTCCAGCCCCACGGGGCGGAGTCGTCTGGTCATGGAGCTACCCCCGGAGGTGTGGCGCCGGCAGGAGCGCCGGCGCCCGCACTCTAGCTGGCGATGCGTCAGATGTCCCTGGCGGGGCTGTCGTTGTGCGGCTCAAGGGGAAACGGCCGCGAAGGAGCGGCTTCACGCTAACGGGGCCTGGGCAGCGGCTTCTCGGCGCGGGATGCTGGAAGCGGCCCGGACCGCCCTCGGCGCGCGGGCTCCGATCCCGCCCTCCCCGCGGAGGCCCCCCATGCCGCAGCCCGCCGTCCCCGCACCCGACGCCGTCCCGCCGGACGGGGCCCCGACGCAGCCGTCGGCGCCCCCGCTCGCCCTCGAACTCCTCGTGCACGGGGTCGCCGGAGCCGGTCCCGGTGAGCTGCTCCGCGATCCGCATCCCGTCCGGGTGACCGGTGACTCCACCGCCGCCGTGTTCCGCCGCGCCGAGGACGCCGACGCGGAGGCCCACCCCGAGCGCTACGCCGGGCGGCCCGTCCCCGAGGCGTACTGCTGGTCCCGGCTCACCTCCGGCAACGGTGCCCGCGCCCTGTGGCTGCTGCTCCTGCCCTTCATGGTCGCCAACCTCGCCCACTGGGCCCGGCCCGCCACCGCCCCGGCGGGGCCGCCGCCGCCGGCGGTGCGCGCGTACGGGCTCCTCGTACGGCTGCTCGCCCTCAGTCTCACCGTGCTGCTCGTCGCCGCCGCCTGCGAGGTGGCGCTCGACCTCCTCGCCTGGCAGTGCGCGGGGGCGGGCCCCTGCGCCGGCCGGGCGGCCTTCCCGGGCCCCGGCAGCTGGTGGGCCCAGCCGGGCCGTCGCCTCGCGCTCGGGGCGCTCGTCCCGGTGGCGCTCACCGGACTGCTCTGGTTCCTGTCGGCCCGGACCTGGAGCGCTTACGAGTCCCAGCCCCCGCCCTCCGGCGCCGGCTCGGTCCCGGCCCCCGGCAGCGGTGACGCCCCGCTCGGCCGGCCCGGCTTCTGGTACGGGCGGCGGATCGTGGCCCGGCTGCGGGCCGCCCACACCGCCGCGGGGTTCCTCACGGCGGCCCTCGCCGTCGCCCTCCCCGCACTGCGTGAGGACCTCGGCTCCGCCACCACCCCCGCCGGGCTGCTCCTCGCCGGCTGGGCGGTGCAGGCGCTGCTGGCGGCGGGGGCGGTGACGGTGCTGTGGGTGGTGTGCCGGCGCGGCCGTTCCGAGGCCCGGCCCGACCACCGGCTCGACCGCGCCGCCGTCACCCTGCTGCCGTCCGGCGCCCTCGCGCTGCTGGCCGCCGTCCTGCTCTACGCCGGCTGGTCCCGGCCCGGGTGGACCTCGGCGGGCCGGCTCCCCGGCGACGTCGCGTTCGGGGCGCTGATGCTCGGCCAGGGCGGCTGCGTCCTCGCCCTGGCCCTCGTCGCCCGCCGCCTGCACCGCCGGACGCCGGTCCCGGGGGCCGCCCTCGGCGGGCTGGGCGGGCCGGCCGCCGCCCTGCTCGGCTGCGCCCTCGGCGGTGTCCTGACCGGCGGGCTCGCCCAGCGCATGGCCGACTGGCTCGACGGGGCCGCCACCCCCGGTACGCCCGGAGCCCCGCTGCCCGGGCCGCCCGTCCTGCTGTCCTGGCAGGCCGCGGTCCTCCCGCCGCTGCTGCTCGCGCTGGCGCTGGTCGCCGTCGTGGCCGGGATCCGGGCCGTCGTGATACGGCGCGGGGTGGCCGCCACCGTCGCCGCCGAGTACCCGGGGGCCGTGCCCGACCCCGACCGCAGCCGGCGTATCGCCGGGGCGCGGGCAGCGGCCGCGCTGACCGACACCGCGCCGTGGTTCGTGGGCGCCGTCTGCGTGGTCACCCTGGTGCTCGGCGCGGCGGCCCTCGCCGGGGCCTGGGCGAGCGGCCGGGTCCCGGCCGAGGCGGCCCGCGGAGCGCACCCGCTGCTGGCGGCCGCCGCCCGGGCCGCCCAGGACAGCGGGTCCTGGCTCATCGGCTTCGGCATGGCCGCCTTCGTCGCCCTGGGCCGCCGCGCCTACCGGGACCCCGCCTCCCGCCGCACCGTCGGCATCCTCTGGGACGTCGGCACTTTCTGGCCGCGCGCCGCCCACCCCTTCGCCCCGCCCTGCTACGCCGAACGGGCCGTGCCGGACCTGACCTGGCGGATGACCGGCTGGACCGCCCGGACCGGCGGCCGGCTCGTCATCTCCGGGCACTCCCAGGGCAGCGTGCTCGCGGCGGCCGCGGTCTGGCAGCTGCCGCCCGCGGCCCGGCGGCGCGTGGCCCTGCTCACGTACGGATCACCGCTGGCCCGGCTCTACGGCCGCTGGTTCCCCGCCTACTTCGGCCCCGGCGCGCTCGCCGCCCTCCACCGCGACCTCGACTGCTGGCGCAACCTGTGGCGGGCCACCGACCCCATCGGCGGTCCCGTCGGCGCCGGCGCGGGCACGGACGGCCCCGTGGACCGGGGCCCGCTGGCCGACCCGGTCGCCTACGGGCGCGACGCCCTGCACCCGCTGCCCGCGCCGATCCTCCGGCACGGCGACTACCAGGCGGACCCGGCCTTCACCGCCGAACGCGACGCGCTCCTCGCCCGCCTGGCGACCGCCCCCCGGCCCGACGGCACCGGCGGGCGGCAGGACGCGGGGCTGCCCGCCCAGCGGATCAGCAGGACGCCGGAAGAGCCGGCAGGGCCGGCAGGTCCGCCGGGAACAGCAGGGTGAGCTCGTCCGTGCCGGCCTCGGCCAGCTGGGCCACCCGGCTCGCATGGCGCTCCACCATCGACTCGAAGGTCTGGCGCGCGGTCCGGCCGTTGCCGAAGGCCGGGCCCTTGGGCAGCTCCGTGAAGTACCGCAGCAGCGCCTCCCCGGTCCCCTCCGCCAGCCGGTACTCGTGCTCCTCGGCCTGCTGTTCCACGATCCGCAGCAGCTCCTGCGGCCCGTAGTCACCGAAGGTGATGGTCCGTGAGAACCGCGAGGCCACCCCCGGGTTGACCCTCAGGAACCGCTCCATCTCCGCCGTGTACCCGGCGACGATCACCACCACGGCGTCCCGGTGGTCCTCCATCAGCTTCACCAGCGTGTCGATCGCCTCGCGCCCGAAGTCGCGGCCCGAGTCCTCCGGCGCCAGCGCGTACGCCTCGTCGATGAACAGCACCCCGCCGCGCGCCCGTTCGAACGCCTCCTGGGTGCGGAGGGCGGTGGATCCGATGTGCTCCCCGACCAGGTCCACCCGGGACACCTCCACCAGGTGGCCGCGCTCCAGCACGCCCAGGGAGGCGAGGATCTCCCCGTACAGCCGGGCGACGGTGGTCTTGCCGGTGCCCGGGGAGCCCGTGAAGACCAGGTGCCGGCGCACCGAGGCCGCCTTGAGGCCCGCCTGCTGCCGCATGCGCCCGACCTCGATCATGTCCGTGAGGGCGCGTACCTCGCGCTTGACGCTCTCCAGCCCCACCAGCGCGTCGAGCTGCCCCAGCACCTCGCCCGCGCCGCGGCCGACCGGGGTCGCCGCCTCTCCGGGGCGGGCCGGCGGTACCGACGCGGGGGCTTCGGCGGGCCGTCCCACCGGGGTCTGCGCGGCCGTCACCGTACGGACGCCCGGCCGGGTCCCGGCGGGTGCGGAGCCCGCGGCGGACTCGGCGGTCAGCCGGGTCCCCGTTCCATCTCCGGTGCACCCCTCGACGAGCGGGCCGTCCTCGGCGAACTCGTAGCCGCCGCGCGCGCAGCGCTCGGTGTGGCAGCCGGTGAGCGTGCTGCGGCAGCCGTCGAGGACGTGGAAGCCGAAGCCGGAACTGTCCGTCACCCGGCAGTCCGTGAAGGTGCCCCGGCCGCCCGCCGACACGTAGAACCCGGCCTCGGCGGGGGAGGCGACCGTCACCCGTTCCAGGGCGGGGTCGGCGCCCTTGGTGACGATCACCCCGGTCTGCACCCCGTCCACGGTGCAGTCGCTCACGGTGCCGCCGCTGCCGTGGTCGCGGAACCACGCCCCCGTGCCCGCCTCCCGGATCCGGCACTGCTCCAGCCGGGCGGTCGCGCCGTCGCTCACGGAGACGGCGGTGTTGCGCACCTGCGCCAGATCGCTGTCCACCACATCGGCGCGCGAACCCCGGTCCAGGACGAACACGGCGTCCGGTACGTCATGCAGCCGGCAGGACTCCAGGGAGGCGGTGGCCCCGTCGCTGATCCACACCGCCGGGTAGTCGCCCGTGCTGTCGTGGATCTCGCAGGACTCGGCCTCGACCCTGGTCCCCGGGTCCCACACCGACAGGCCGTTGCGCCCGAACCGGCGGACCGTCGTGCGGCTGAGGGTCAGTACGGAGCGGGAGCGCAGGTCGACCGCGTTCTCCGGGATGTCGTGGATGTCGCAGCCGGCGAGCGCCAGCACGGCGTCGGTGTCGAGGGTGACCCCGTCGCCGGAGGTGCGGTGCACCGAGCAGTCCGTGAGGCGGGCCGCGGCCCGCGCGGCGACCTGCACCCCGCTGCCCTTGATCTCGTACACCTCGCAGCCCAGCGCCTCCAGACCCGAGCCCTCGCCGGTGACCGCGATACCCGCGCCGACGGCGTGGTGGATCCGGCAGCGCTCCAGCCGGGGATGCCCGCCGCGCACCGAGAACCCCGCCTGTCCCGCGGCGACGACCTCGCACTCCTCGAACACCCCGCCCCCGCCGTCCAGCACGGCGATCCCCACCCCGGCCGGGTTCTCCACCGTGCAGCGGCGCACCAGGGGACGGGCCCCGCCGCGCACCTCGATGCCGGACGCCGACCGGGTGTGCACCCGCAGGTCGCTGAACTCGGGGGACCCCTCCTCGACGAGCAGCGCGGGCGCCGCCCGGTCCGCTCCCTCCAGATAGAGGTCCTGGACCACCGCCGAGGCGCGCACCGTGAGCGCGACCCCGTCCAGCGGGGCGATGCGCACCGAACCGGCCGCCGCTCCCTCCGGCCCGCGCAGGGTCACGGCATGAGACAGCACCAGGTTCTCCCGGTAGGTACCGGGGGCGACGGACAGCACGTCGCCGTCGCCCGCCACCGCGAGCGCCGCGCTCAGCGTCGGGTACTCACCGGAGCGCCGCCGCCACCGCGAGGCCCCGCCGTGCGTCACCTGGACCGTGCCCTGAGCCATCGTGCTGTCGCGCCCCCACCCTCGTACTCGCGCCGCCGCCCGTGCCGGAGCGGCTCTGCCGGCCGTGGCCCAGCCCGGGCGCCGAAGCGGCCGGACGGGTCCGCGGCTCCACCGTAGCGCGCGCGGGGCCCGGGAGTTGCCAGGTCAGCTGCCCGCCCCCGCCCGGCCCCAGTCGGGCCCGGCCGCCGCCCACGCGCGGTCCAGATGTATGTACCGCCGATGCATGAGCCTTCGTACGACGAGCCGGCGCAGCGTCTCCGCGAGCGCGGCCGCGGTGAGCGCGGCGGCCAGCCCGGCCATGGCGGCGTGGAAGGAGGCGGCGCCGGGGTCGAGCGGCTGCCCCACCAGCCGGCCCCGGAGGTCCGTCCATATCCGGAACCGGTCGCCCGGACGCGGTGGTTCCTCCGCCGCCGGCACCGCCCCCTCATGACGGGTCCCGTCCGGCGCGGTCCACGAGGCCACGATCGTCGTCCGGGCCGGCGCGGTGCGCTGTGCCGACGGGGCGCCGGAGGCGCCGGCCCGCGCGGCCGTCTCCGCCTCGGGCCGCACCACCACGGCCGGGACCAGGTATCTCTCCTGCCGCTGCTCGCGGGCGGCGCGCTGCAGGACCCCGTCCACCTTCAGGCCGGCGGCCCAGCCGACGGCCGGAGCCACCAGCAGCACGCACACCAGCGCGGCACAGGCCACCCACGCCTCGATCAGATCGGTCGGCCTGCGCAGCGGATTGCGCCGCCAACGCCACACACCCATTGCTGTCCGCACGGTCCGGCTCCCCCTGCCCATGCCAGTCTGCGTCTGCGTCTGTTTCGCGCGTCCCAGCCTCCCGCATACCCGGAAGACGCGCATTTCCACGGGACGCGCGGGACAGCCGGCACCCGATCCGGTGTTCCCGCTCCGGTTCGCGGTGTCCGTCCGTCCCGCATGCTCCAACGGCCCCGCGCCGCCGGTTGGTTCCGGCATGCCCCAGGAGCCCCTCGAAGGTGTCAATCCGCTCTCATGTCCCCGCCCGTCCGTCCGGCGCGCTCGCCCGTCCGTCCGTCCGGCGTGCCCGCCGTGGTCAGTGGCGGCCGGGCCGGGGCCCGGGATGCGGGTCCGGGGATGCGGGTCCGGGGATACGGGTCCGGGATGCGGGGCGGGGTCACTCCAGGACGCGGACCTCGTCGCCCACGCGGACCGTGCCCGGGACGACCGGCACCAGCTGGCGCCCGAAGGCCAGCGACTTGCCGATGCGCCGGTGGCGGGCCAGGGTCTTGAGGGGCTCGCGGCCGCGCTCGGCGGTGGCCTGGTCGGTGGTGGTGACGATGCACCGCCCGCACTCGCGCACCCCGCGGAAGACGGCGTCGCCGATGGCGATGCGCCGCCAGTGGTCCTCGGCCCAGGCGTCGAGGGTTCCGCCGACCACCAGGTTGGGGCGGAAACGGTTCATCGGGAGGGGGCCCTCCTCGGGGTTCTCCCCCTCGGCGATCAGGGCGTTGAGGGCCTCCAGCGAAGCGGTGGTGGCCAGCAGCACCGGGTAGGCGTCGGCGAGGCTGACCGTTTCGCCGGGCAGGGCGTAGTCGGGGTCCACGGGCCGGCGCACGGCCGGGTCGTCGAGGTGCACCAGCCGAGCGGGCTGCCCGAGGAAGGCGCTGAACCACTCGGCGGCGGCCGTCGAGGCGACCACCGTCTCGACCTTCTTGCCGAACAGGGTGACCGGCTCCAGCGGGCCCGGCTCCGGTACCTCCACCACCAGGTCCGCCATACCAGGGGCCGACAGCGCGACCCCTCCGCCGGTCAGCGGGCGGGCCGAGGCCAACGCCAGGCGCGCCTGCTGGCGTTGGGTGATGACCGCGCCCGCCGTGTCGACCACGGCCCAGCGCCGGTCACCGGCCGGGCCCCAGGGCTCCACGGCCATCTCGGCGGGAGCGGTCCCCGCCACCGACTTGACGGGATGGAGGTGGAGGGACCGGACATACAAGTTCGACATGGGGCCATCTTGCCAGCCGCCCCTGCCGGCGCCCCAGCCCGTTTCGAGCAGGACGCGGGGCGCAGGGCGTAGGGCGCGGTGACCGCAGTGCCCGGCCGCCGGGAGCCGGGCGGCCGGCGGGCGGGGCGTCGCCGTCTGTCAGTAGCCGCGGCCCTGGTACTGGCCTCCGTACGGGTCCTGGTAGGCGGGCGCCGCCGCGGCCGTCGGCACGGCCGCCGGTACGGGAGCCGCCATCTGCATGGGCGCCGCCATCTGCATGGGGGCCGTCATCGGGCGCGGGGCCGCCGGGCGCATGGCCTCGTACCCCGTGCCCGCGGCGAGCGGGCGCGGCTGCTGAGGCTGGGGCTGCGGGACGTACCCCGGCCGGGCCATGGGCTGCTGCTGCGGTACGTACGGGGCCGGCGCGTGCTGAAGCGGAACCGGCATCGGGGCCTGCGCGGCCGGCTGCTGCGGGTACCCGTAGCCGTATGCCGGGGCAGGCGCGGGCTGGGGCTGGGTGGGCGGGAGCGCGGGCATGGAGGAGGCGAGGGCCGGGAGGTATCCACCGCTCGAGTAACCGGCACTGGGGTAGTCGTAGGCGGCCGGAACGCGGATCGGGGCGATCTGCGGAGTCCCGCGTTCTGCGACCAGGGAGTCGTAGATGGGGGTGTCCGGGAAAGAGGGCGCGGAGTAGTAACCGCCGCCATAAGTGGAGCGGGGGGAGGTCATGGGAGACAAGTTAAGCCCACGGCTTCACGGGGTCCATAGCCAGGTGTGACCAACACCGCTCTGACCTGCATATTCGCAGGTCAGAGCCACAGCTGTCACTTGGCGTTCACCTGCACGGTTCGCCACATGCGCCCCATCTTGTGTGCACTCGTACGGGTCGGCCTACCGGTTCACCCCTCCCGGAATGACGGTTCGTCACAAGGCCGTGACCTCGGATGACGCAGGGGTGACGGGTCGTCAGGCAGGATTGCGGGCGCAGAGGTTTCAGGCGTCGCTGGGGCGGGCATAGGTCCGGCCCTTCCAGGCGGCCCCGCGCCCCCGGTAGTGCTGCACGGCCGAGTCGACGGTCATGAGCAGATACAGCAGCGCGGTGAAGGGCAGCAGGGGCGCGAGCATCGCGGGCTGGCGGTAGTAGCGCAGCATCGGCAGGTAGGTGCCGGCCATCAGCAGCCAGGCCAGCCCGCCCGTGACGGCGACGGCGGTGCGCCCGGAGGCGAGTCCGGCGAGGAGGGCGGCCGGGGGGACCAGGTAGACCAGGACCAGACCGGCCACCGTCCCCGCCAGCAGCAGGGGCTGGTGGCGGAGTTGGGCGTACGCGCTGCGCGAGACCATCCGCCACAGGTCGGCCAGGGCCGGGTACGGGCGCACGCTGTCCACCCGCTCCGCCAGCCCGAGCCAGATCCGGCCGCCGGAACGCTGGACCGCCCGGGCGAGGGCGACGTCGTCGATGACGGCCTGGCGGATGGAGTCCGGGACGCCGGCGCGAAGGGCCGCCTCGGTGCGGAGGAGGACGCAGCCGCCGGCGGCCGCGGCGGTGCGGGCGGTGGGGCGGTTGATCCGGCGGAAGGGGTACAGCTGGGCGAAGAAGTACACGAAGGCGGGCACGACGAGCCGCTCCCACACGCTGACGACGCGCAGACGGGCCATCTGGGAGACCAGGTCGAGACCGCCGGTGGTCGCGGCGGCGACCAGCTCGCGGAGGCTGTCGGGCTCGTGCGCGATGTCGGCGTCGGTGAGCAGCAGGTACTCGGGGGCCTCGGGGACGCCCTGGGTGACGTGGGTGATGCCGTGGCGCAGGGCCCAGAGCTTGCCGGTCCAGCCGGGCGGGGGGTCGCAGGGGGAGAGCACGGTGAGGGGGAGGCCGGGCTGTTCGGCGGCCAGGCGCCGGGCGAGCGCGCCGGTGCCGTCGGTGCTGCCGTCGTCGACGAGGACGATGCCGGCCTGGCCGGGGTAGTCCTGGGCGAGGAGGGAGGGCAGGCTGCGGGGCAGCACCTCGGCCTCGTCCCTGGCCGGGACGACGACGGCGACGGAGGGCCAGCGTGCGGGGGCGGTGCGCGGGGGGAGGCGGGTGTCGGTGCGCCAGAACATGCCCTGGGCGAGGGTGAGCCAGAGCCAGGCGGCGAGGGAGGCGTAGGCGGCGATGAGGAGGCCCATGGCGGCAGTCTGGCCGACCCGGCCCACCCCTGTCCCGCACCCGCGCCGATCCCCTGGCCGCACCCGGCCCGCCAGCCAGTCCGCCGGGCCGGCCCGCCGGGCCGCCAGCCCGCCAGCCAGTCCGCCCGGTCGGTCCGACCCGACCCGGCCCGGTCGGTCCGGTCGGTCCGGCGCGGCCCGGCCCGGCCTGGTCCGGCCCGGCCCGGCCTGGTCCGGCGCGGTCCAGCGACGCCCGGCCCGTCCGGCGCGTCCCAGTCAGGCCCGCCCCCGCCGGCTCGGCCCGCCCGCCGGCGCGGCCCGGCCTCGGCTGGTCCGGCTCACCTCGCCCCACCCCGCCTGGACTCGTCTCGCGTGCCCGGTGGCGCCGTCGGGCGGAGGGGAGGCGGGGACTCCGGGGCGGCCGGAGGGCGGCGGGGTGGGGTCGCTCGGGGTGCGGGGCGGGGGGCCGGTCTTCGCGGGCCTTTCTCCCCGAGGTCGGTGGGTTTTGGAGCGGTTTGGGGTTGTTTGAGCGGTCGGTGTTCGGGTGGTCGGGCGGGGGGTCGTCTAAGGTGAGGCGGTGAAGATCGCGCTCATGGACTCGGGAATCGGCCTCCTCGCTGCGGCCGCCGCGACGCGTCGGCTCCGGCCCGACGCCGATCTGCTGCTGTCCTCCGACCCCGACGGGATGCCCTGGGGACCCCGCACCCCCGCCGACCTCACCGAGCGGGCCCGTGCCGTCGCCCGGGCCGCCGCCGCCCTGCGGCCCGACGCCCTGATCGTGGCGTGCAACACCGCCTCCGTGCACTCCCTGGCCACCCTGCGGGCCGATCTGGAGCCCGGGATCCCCGTGATCGGCACCGTCCCGGCGATCAAGCCCGCCGCCGCGGCCGGCGGCCGGGTGGCCATCTGGGCCACCCCCGCCACCACCGGCAGCCCGTACCAGCGCGGGCTGATCCGTGAGTTCGCCGCCGGCGTCGCCGTCACCGAGGTGCCCTGCCCGGGTCTCGCCGACGCCGTCGAGCACGGCGACGAGGAAGCCGTCGCCCGCACGGTCGCCGCCGCCGCCGCGCTGACCCCGGCCGACGTGACGGACGTCGTCCTCGGCTGCACGCACTACGAGCTGGTGGAGGAGTCCATCCGCGCCGCCCTCGCCGTGCGCACGGGCGGCGCCCCGCTGCGGTTCTACGGCTCCGCCGAAGCCGTCGCAGTCCAGGCCCTGCGCCGGATCGGCGCCGAGCCCGCGCCGGGGCTGCCGCTGACCGGCTCCCTGGCCGTGCTGCACAGTGGACGCCCCGCCGCCCTCCCCGCCGCCGCGCTCGGCTACGCCGAAGGCCGCCTCCTCGCCGCCCAGGCGCAGGACGCCCCGGCGGCCCGGTAGCCGCCGGGGCGTCACGAGGCGGTCTGCGCCGACTGGCGCAGAGGTGGTGGCGGGCCCGCCGAACGTGGGTACGCTGCTGCTCATGACGGGTCATCCCCCTGGCCCCCTGTGGACGGGCCGGGCCTCCAACCGTGCGCAGTGGCTGCTCGCCGCGGCCGGTGCCGCCTGCCTCGCGCTGGGCGTCGAGCTGGCCGTCGACAACTCCTGGGCCAACGGCTACGTTCCGCTGCTGATGTCCGTGATCGGCTGCCTGGCCGCCGGGGTGCTGATCCTCTACGGCACCCTCGCCTTCGTGCACGTGGCCGTCACCGTCGACTCCGAGGCCATGGAAGTGCGCTGCGGGCACATGGGGCTGCCGCGCCGCCGGATCCGCCTCGCGGAGATCGCCGCCGCCGAGTTCCTCCCCGAAGTCACCCCGCAGCAATGGGGCGGCTGGGGGTACCGCTGGCGGCCCGACAAGGGCACGGCGGTGATCGTCCGGCGCGGGGAGGGCGTGGAGCTGCGGCTGGGCGACGGAAAGCGGTTCACGGTCACCGTGGACGACGCCGAAGACGCGGTCCGCGTCATCCGCACCCACCTCCGCGCCCTCGCCCGCTGACCCGCCCCGGGCCTCACCCCCGGACGGCCCACGGCCGCCCCCCGAGCCGCGAGGCGTCGGCTTACCTCCCCTTGGGGCAGGGCCACGTACACTCCGCCAGATGAGCAGCAGTGTCACCCGGGTCGCCGAGAGCGAGCCCTCGCAGTCCGCCGGATCCGCCGACGCCGCCTCCCCGGGGATCGCCCAGCGGTGGGCCGGGCGGTTGGTGCGGCCCGGTGCCGCAGGGCTGGCCGGGGTGCTGCTCTACCTCAGCTTCCCGCCCCGCCCCCTGTGGTGGCTGGCGCCCCTCGCCCTCGCCCTGCTCGCCGGCTGCCTGCGCGGCCGCCGCGCCCGGGCCGGGTTCGGGCTCGGCTTCCTCTTCGGGCTGGGCTACCTGCTGCCGCTGCTCGTCTGGACCAGCGAGGGCGTCGGCCCGGTGCCGTGGCTGGCCCTGGTCACCCTGGAGTCCCTGCTCATCGGCCTCGCCGGCCTCGGCATCGCCCTCGTCAGCCGGCTGCCCGCCGCCCCCGTGTGGTCGGCCGCCGTCTGGGTCGCGGTCGAGGCCCTGCGCGCCCGGGCCCCCTTCGGCGGCTTCTCCTGGGGCCGGCTCGCCTACGGGCAGGCCGACGGGATCTTCCTCCCGCTCGCCGCCGTCGGCGGCACCCCGCTGCTCTCCTTCGCCGTCGCCCTCTGCGGGTTCGGCCTGTACGCGGCGGCCCGCCTCACTCGGCGGCAGCCGGCCCGTACCGCTGCGGCCCTCGCCGCCCTGACCGTCGTCGCCCCCGTCGGCGCGGCCCTCGCCGCCCGCCCGCTGGTCTCCGACGCCGCCGAGGACGGTACGGCCGTCGCCGCCGTCATCCAGGGCAACGTCCCCCGCGCGGGCTTCGACTTCAACGCCCAGCGCCGCCAGGTCCTCGACAACCACGCCAACCGCACCCTCCAGCTCGCCGAGGACGTCAAGGCCGGCCGGGTCTCCAAGCCCGACTTCGTGCTGTGGCCGGAGAACTCCTCCGACATCGACCCCTTCACCCAGCCCGACGCCCACGCCGTCATCGACAACGCCGTCCGGACCATCGGCGTGCCCACCGCCATCGGATCCGTCCTCGCCCCCGAGACCGGCCCGCTGCGCAACACCATGATCCTGTGGGACCCGGCCAAGGGGCCCGTGGACACCTACGACAAGCGCAAGATCCAGCCCTTCGGCGAACGCATCCCGATGCGCTCCTTCGTCCGCCTCTTCAGCTCCGACGTGGACCGGGTCCGCCGCGACTTCGGCCCCGGCAAGGAGCCCGGCGTCTTCGACATGGCGGGCAGCGACGTCGGCATGGTCACCTGCTACGAGGCCGCCTTCGACGACGCCGTGCGCTCCACCGTCCAGGCCGGCGCCCAGATCATCGCCGTCCCCAGCAACAACGCCACCTTCGGCCGGACCGAGATGACCTACCAGCAGCTCGCCATGGACCGGATCCGCGCCGTCGAGCACAGCCGCAGCGTCCTCGTCCCCGTCACCAGCGGGGTCAGCGCCGTCATCCGGCCCGACGGGACGATCGTCTCGCAGACGAAGATGTTCACCGCCGACGCGCTCGTCGCCGAGGTCCCGCTGCGCTCCGCCCAGACCCCGGCGACCCGGCTGGGCCCGCTGCCCGAGTACGCCCTCGTCCTGGTCGCCGCCGGCGGCCTCGGGACCGTCCTGGCCCGCCGGCTGCGCGCCCGCCGCGCGAACCCGTAGGGCGGCCGGCGCGTGAGCACCCCCGAGTTCATCCGCGCGGTCCGGGCCGCCGGCGCCGGACACCTGCTGCTCCTGCTGCCCGGGGTCACCGCCGTCGTCTTCGACGACGAGGGGCGGGTCCTGCTCGGCCGCCGGGCCGACACCGGGCGGTGGTCGGTCGTCGGCGGGATAGCCGAGCCCGGCGAGCAGCCCGCCGAGACGGCCGTGCGCGAGGTCTACGAGGAGACGGCCGTGCGGTGCGTGCCCGAGCGGGTCGTCCTCGTCCAGATGCTCGAACCGGTCACCTACGCCAACGGCGACGTCTGCCAGTACCAGGACATCACCTTCCGCTGCCGGGCCACCGGCGGCGAGGGCCGCCCGGCGGACGGGGAACTGCTGGAGGTGGCCTGGTTCCACCTGGACGCCCTGCCGCCCCTGGAGCCCTTCGCCCTGAACCGGATCCAGCGCTCCCGGGTCGAGGAACCCACCTGGTTCCAGCCCCCGGGCACCCCCTAGCGGGCGGTCTGTGCCGCCTCGCGGTACAGGGCCATCGCCTCGTCACCCATGACCGCGCTGTACGACACCTCCGGGACGGTCCCGCCGCCCTGGTAGCCGCCGAGGACCCCGGCCAGCGCACCGCCCGCCAGCCAGGGGCTGCCGCTGGTGCCGCCGCTGAGGTCGGGACAGTCGATCCGGCGCTGCGTCGGCGAGAACAGGCTCGTCGCGTTGGAGCAGCGCAGCGGGGCGTCCGCCACGCTCGGGTAGCCGAGCACGGTCACCGTCACGTCACCGGGCTGGGCGGCGGCCACCGGGAAGGCGCCGACCACGTCCTCCACGGCCCGGGTCTCCCCGCCGTCGGCGGGCGCCACCGTCGCGAAGGCGATGTCCGCGTCGGGGTCCTGGCCCGTCGTCCAGCCCGGGGCCACGTACACCCGGGTCAGCCGCCACAGCCCGTACGGGGCCTCGCCGTCGCGGTATCCGGGGGCGAAGACGGTGGTGTCCGGGTGGTCGAGGCAGTGCGCGGCGGTGGCGATCACGTCGTGGCCCAGGCTGCGCACCACGGACGCGGTGCAGAAGTGCCCGCCGTCGAGCCCGCCGGCGAACAGCGCCCCGACCCGCCCCGCCTCCGCGCCGGCGGGGGCCTCGTCGGTCACCCCGAGCGGGACCGCCGCCCCCGCCTCCGGCAGGTCCAGGCTGACCAGGGCGCTCATCGCGGTCACCGCGAGCAGGATCCGTGACGTCCGCCGGGCACGGGCGCCGGGACGGCCGGCCGTCTTGCGGGGGAGGAAGCGTTGGATCATGCCTCCGAGCCTCCCCGGAAAAACTGTGGCCATGACAGGGAATCGCGTATGAATCAGCTGTGAATGCCGCGGCGCCGCCGCCCTGTCGGAAGTCATGAACCGGCTCCCGCCCCGGCGCCGGGCTTTCGGCGGAACCTCCCGGTCTATGGACGCCGCGGACGGTTTCCCCCCGCGATGTTGTGCACGGCGGTACGTGAGCGCCGGGCCCGCCCGCCCCTAGCCTCGCCGCAGGAGCACGAACGAGGGGCGGTACCCGGTGAACTGGCTCATCCACGACTACCGTGAGGGCGATCTCGCGGCGGTGGTCCATCTGATCGACACGACGGCCGAACTCGGCCAGGAGTCGGTCTTCTCGCTCGCCGAGTGCATCAGCGCCCTGACCAGCCGGCAGCCCTGCGTGGTCGCCGTCCACCAGGGCGTCCCCATCGGCGCCGCCCTCGCCTGCGTCACCGGCGAGCGGGCCTGGGTGATGCGCATCGCCATCGCCGCCGGGTGGCGCGGCCGCGGCCTGGCCAGCGCCCTCCTCGTCGAGCTGGAGCGCCGCCTGATCGCCGCCCGCGTGGGGCGGATCGCGTACGTGCTGCCCGAGGAGGACCTCCTCGGCGAGGGCCTGCTCAACGCCGGCTACACCCGCCAGCCCGCCGTCGCCTACTTCGAGAAGACCGAGCCGCTGCACGGACCGGCGGCGGGGCTCCTCGACGACCTCGGCGGCCGGTTCCTGCCGAACGACCTGTGGGTCAAGGTCGCCGGCATGGAGAAGGAGAAGGAGCTCATCGAACGCCGGGTGGTGCTCCCGCTGGCCGAGCCCGAACGGGCCGCCGCGCACGGGGTGCGCCCGCCGCGCGCCATCACGCTCTTCGGGCCGCCCGGCACCGGCAAGACCACCTTCGCCCGGGCCATCGCCTCCCGGCTGGGCTGGCCCTTCGTGGAACTGCTGCCCTCCCGCCTCGCCGACGGCGGGAACCTCGCCGCCGCCCTGCGCCACGCCTTCGCCCGGATCGGCGAGCTGGAGCGCGTGCTGGTCTTCATCGACGAGGTCGAGGAGATAGCCCCCGTACGGACCGAGCCCGCACAGCCCGGCGGCGCCCACGGGGTGACCAACGAACTGCTCAAGCTGATACCCGGGTTCCGGGAGGGGGACGAGCGGCTGCTGGTCTGCGCGACCAACTCCATCCGCTCCCTCGACCCGGCCTTCCTGCGCCCCGGCCGCTTCGACTACCTGATCCCGATCGGCACCCCGGACGCCGGGGCCCGCGCCGCGATCTGGTCCCGGTACACGGCCGGGCGCGCCGACGTGGACGTGGCCGCGCTGGTGGCGGCGACCGAGCTGTTCACGCCGGCCGACATCGAGCACGCGGCGCGGACCGCGGCGCAGGTGTCCTTCGAACGGGACCTGGAGGCCGTCGGCGCCCGCGGCGCGGCCGCCCAGCCCGGCGCCACCACGGCTGACTACCTGGCGGCCGTCGCCCAGTGCCGGCCGACGGTGACCCCCGCGATGACGGGGGAGTTCCAGGCCGACATCACCGCCCACGCGCGGCTTTGAGGCTCCCTCCCCCGGTTGCGGCGGGGGACGGGAACGCGAAACGGCCCGCGGCCGCTCCCCGGAGCGGCCGCGGGCCGTTTCGCGCGGACGGCCCTAGACCGGACCGCACCCGCTTCCCGCGCTAGCGCGGGCAGGTGTACGTGAACTCCGCCGCCGCCGTCGGTCCGGCGGGGGAGAGCAACTGGAGTTCCGCACGGGCCGGGTAGGTGCCCGTCCCCCTGAAGGTCCACATGAGGTGCAGGGTCGCCTCCCGGCGGCCGCCCGGGACCCGTTCCGTGAGCTCCTCCGACCGGGTGCCGTCGCTGCGCAGCCAGCGGTACCTCAGGGTCCCGGGGCGCCCGTTTGTCCGTACGACGGCCACCACATCGGCCGCCGCGTCGCAGCCCGGACCCCGCGGGTCGGTGCTCACCGCCACCTCGCGGACCTCGACGGCCGGCCCGAACCGCTGCCAGCCCACGTACGCCAGCACCCCGGCCAGCACCACGGCGGCCAGGGTGTACCGCCGCCAGCCCCCGCCCCGCCGCCGGGGCGGGGCAGGAGCGGCCGCCACGGGGAAGGGTGCGGGCAGGGCCGCGGTCACGCCGGGGCCGAAGCGCAGCAGGGCGCCCTCGACCCGGTCGGGGGCCGCGTCGGCCGGGGGTGGCGGGCCGCTGAACCAGTGGCTGCCGAGGACGGTGGCGCTGTAGTCCTCGCTCTGCGGGGCCGGGGCGTGCGGATCGCTCATCGCGGGGGCTCCACGTCGGTGCAGCGCAGCAGGGGCTGGGAGTCGGCGGCCGGGGCGGCCGCGGCGGGCTTGGTGGTGACCCGGACACCGGCGTAGCAGCCCCGGCCGCGCGGGAAGGTGTGGGACCGCACGACCGTGGCCGGGGCGCCGGCCTGGACCACGAACGTGTCGCTGCCGTCGGGAACCGCGTAGACGCCTCGAGCGTTTCCCAGGTACCACTGCACGACGACCGTCACCGGCCCGCTGCCCCGGGCCGTCAGGGAGACGGCGGCGTCGGCCCGGTACACCCCGGGCTTGAGGGAGACGTCGAGCTGGGTCACCTGGAGCGTGGGCGACGGCGTCGGTGTGGGGGACGGGCTGGCCGTCGGCGTGGGGCTCCAGGAAGGGCTGGGGCTGGAGGGCCAGGCGGTGGGCGTGGGAGTCGGGGTCGGGGACGGGGAGGAGGCCGAGGGCGTCGGACTGGCCGAGAGCGACGGCGGGGCCGAGGGGGACGGCGCCGCTGACGGTGGGCCGGCCGGGGGCGGCGAAGCGGGCGCTGCCGGGCCGGTGGTGGCGAAGTCGCTGAGCGCCGAAGGCGGCGGCGGGGTCCCGGCCGCGTCCGTGGTGAGGATCAGTACCGCCCCCAGCACCAGGGCCAGGCCCGTCGCGAGCCAGCCGCCGCGTCCCGGGGCCCAGCCGGAGCCGATCGAGGTGGTGGCCACCGCTGTGGTGCCCGCGGCCGCGCCGCCCGCCGACGGGAACAGCAGCGGCAGCAGCGCCGCCAGCGCGGCCAGTTTGCGCTGCCCGCGCTCCTCCCACCGCGGCCCGTACGCGGCCACCGCCACCGCCTCCAGCTCGGCGACGAACGCCTCGGCGTCCTCCGGCCGTTGCTCCGGCCGCTTGGCCAGGCCCCGCCGGATCAGCGGCCGTACGGGCTCGGGGGCCTCGGTCTCCGGGACCGGCGCCTCGACGTGCTGGACGGCGAGCTCCGCGAAGTTCCCGCCGTCGTAGGGCTTGCGGCCGGTGAGGCACTCGAAGAAGGTCGCGGTGGCCGCGTACACGTCGGCCGTCGGTGAGGCCGGCTGTCCCTGCCACTGCTCGGGGGCCATGTAGGCGGGGGTGCCCGCCACCCCGGGGGTGCTGCCCCGGCCCGCGGCGATGCCGAAGTCCACCAGCTTGGAGGAGCCGTCGGCCGCGACCAGCACGTTCTCCGGCTTGTAGTCGCGGTGGACGACCCCGGCCCGGTGGGCGGCGGCCAGCCCGAGCAGGGAACCCTTGAGGACCACCAGCGCGGCCTCGGGATCCGTCCGCCCGGACTCGCGCAGCACCGCGCGCAGGGAGACCCCGTCGATGAGCTCCATGACGATCGCGGCCCCGTCCGGCGCCTCCACGTACTCGTAGAAGCCCGTCACGTACGGCGAGACCAGGCCCCCCAGCAGCCGGGCCTCCGCGCGGAACTCGGCGACGAAGGCCGGGTCCTGGCGCAGCCGGTCGCTCAGGTACTTCACCGCGACCGCGGTGCCGGTGGCCGCGTGGACCGCGAGCACGACCCGGCCGCTGCCGCCCGAGCCGAGCTCGCGGACCTCGGTGTACCCGGGTACCGCCCAGCCGTTGTCCATCCCGTCCGCCCCCCTCCGTGGTCTCACCCGGCTCCGGGAGCCGGACCGGCCGGCTCGAACCGGCCACACCCAGGGACACCATTGAGCCACGGCCGGTTCCCGGAGCGCCGGGCCGTCCGGCCCGTGGACGACCCCGGGGGGCCGGAAGCCCGGGCCAGGGGTCATGCCGCGGCCGACACCGCGCCGATCATCGCGTGCAGCCGGTCCGCCGCCGCCCGCCCGAAGACTGGGTCGTTGATATCGGTGTCGTAGTCGTAGAGCCGCGCGGAACTGCCCCGCAGGCCCTCGCGCAGCGCCGAGAACAGGGCCCCGTCCGCGCCCGGGTCGTGGTACGGGCCCCCCGGCGCGCCCAGCGTGGACAGCCCGCGCAGCGGCACGCAGACCGCTGTCGGCCCGGTCGCCGCGCGCAGCTTGGCCGCCACCCGCCGGCCGAGTTCGGCGCACTCGGACTCGGTCGTGCGGATCACCGTGAGGGAAGGGTTGTGGATCCGCACCCTGCGGTAGCGGGCCCGCTCGGGGAGGGTCTCCAGCGGCCCGAACTTGACGATGTCCAGGGCGCCCAGGCTCACCACCTGCGGGATCCCGGCGCGCCCGGCCGCGCTGAGCCGGTCGGGGCCGGCGGTGAGGATGCCCCCGCAGAGGTCGTCGGCGAGTTCGCTGAGGGTGAGGTCGAGCACCCCTGCGAAGATGCCCTGTCCGGCCAGATTCTCCAGGGTGCGGCCGCCGGTTCCGCTGACGTGGAAGACGAGCACCTCGTAGCCGAGCTCGGTCAGCCGCTCCCGGGCGGCGTCCACGCCCGCCGTGGTCACCCCCGCCATGCTCGCGGCCACCAGCGGCCGCGCACCCGGACCGAGCCGGGCCGGGCGGCCGCGGTCCAGCGCGGAGCGGGCGAAGCCCTTGGCCATCCCGGCGACCGCCTCCGCCGCGTTGGCCAGGACCGGCGCCGAGACGCTGTTGATCCCGGCGATGTCCACCACGCTGTACATCAGGGTGATGTCCGAGGAGCCGACGTAGGAGGAGACGTCCCCCGAGGCCATCGACGACACCATCAGCTTGGGCACGCCGAGCGGAAGGGCCCGCATCGCCCGGGTGGCGAGGAAGGTCCCCCCGCTGCCGCCTATCGCGAGCACCCCGTGCAGCCGGCCCTCGGCGTGCAGCCGGGACAGGATCGCCTCGGCGCCCCTGGCCATCGCCGTCACGGCCGCGCCCCGGTCGGCGGCGGCGCGCAGCTGCGGGAGTCCGGCTCCCGCGGCCCGCGCCACCTCTTCGCGCGGTATGTCCGCGGGAACCCGGGGTTCTCCCATGATCCCCGTGTCGACCAGTACCACCTCGACGCCGGCCCGCAGCAGCCTCTCGCGCAGCCAGCCGTACTCGACACCCTTGGTGTCCAAGGTCCCCACCAGCACGACGTTCGTCATATGTGCAATGTCCATGCAGGTGAGGTTTGTTGGCAAGTAAAGGTCAGGTCAATCCGCCAGGAGCTCCACGAGCCGTTCCAGGAAGGGGACTTGACCGGCGATCAGCTTGCTGCGGGCCATCTCGGGCGGGAACCAGGCCACTTGGTCCAGCTCCGGGAACTCCTGCCGCGTCCCGGAGTGCGGGGGCCACTCCATGGTGAAGGTCCCGGGCACCATCAGGGCGGGGTCGAGGTCGCCCTCCACCGCCCAGACGGTCACCCGTTTCCCGCTGCTCAGCCGGACCTCGCCCAGCGGCAGGTACTCGCCCTCCGGCGGGGGGAGCCCCAGCTCCTCGGTGAACTCCCGGCGGGCCGCGTCGCGCGGGGTCTCGTCCGGCCCGTACTCGCCCTTGGGAATCGCCCAGCCCCCGGCGTCCCGGTGTGCCCACAGGGGCCCGCCCATATGGCCGAGCAGCACCTCGATCCCGCCCTCACCAGCGGCGCCCTCGCCCCGGGTCCGCCGGAACAGCAGCAGTCCGGCGCTCTGCTTGTACCTCTTCGGCTGCGTCACGGTCCCATACATGCCCCGCCCCGGCCCCCGTCAGTGATCGTGCGGGCCCTCGCGGTGGACCGGGCCGTGCGCGTCCGCGCAGTGCGGGTCGGCGGCGTCCGGGCCCTCGCCCGCCCGGCCGACCGTGAGCAGCTCGTCCTGGACGTGGTCCACCTGGAGGGTGGTGTGGGTGATCCCGTACTCCTTCGCCAGCAGCGCCTCCAGATCGCGCCGCACGGCGTGGCAGTCGCCCGCCGGCTCCACCAGCACGTGCGCCGACAGGGCCGCCGTGCCGGAGGTGATCGTCCAGATGTGCAGGTCGTGCACCTCGGTGACCGGCGGCTGCCCGACGAGCCGGTCGCCGACCGCGTCGGGGTCCAGGTGCGCCGGAGCGGCCTCCAGGAAGATCCGTCCCGACTCGCGCACCAGCCCGTAGCCCGCCTTGACCATCAGCACCACCACCACGAGCGAGGCGATCGCGTCGGCCTGCACGAAACCGGTGGTGAGCACGATCAGGCCGGCCACCGCCGTCCCGATGAAGGCGAACAGGTCGTTGAGGATGTGCTGGTAGGCGCCCTCCACGGCCAGCGAGGACCGGTTCGCCCGCGAGATGCACCAGGCGGCGGCCACGTTCACCACGATCCCGGCCAGCGCCGTGACCAGCACCAGCCCGCCCTCCACCGGCGGCGGGTCGATCAGCCGCCGTACGGCCTCGTACGCCAGCCAGACCGCCAGCAGCAGCAGGGTGAGGCCGTTGGCCTGGGCGGAGAGTATCTCGGCGCGCTTGAGCCCGAACGTGAACCCGCCGCGCGCCGGACGGGCCGCGAGCCGCATCGCGATCAGCGCGAGGACGATCGAGACGGCGTCCGTGAGCATGTGCGCGGCATCGGAGATCAGGGCCAGCGAGTGGGCCACTACGCCGATGACCACCTCGACGGCCATGAAGCCGCCGATCAGGGCGAGCGCGATCGCCAGCCAGCGGCGGTCGGCGTCCGGGTCCACGCCGTGGCTGTGCCCGCCGGGCCCGTGGCTGTGGCCGTGGCCGTGCGCGTGCTCGTCGCGCGCATGCTCGTGGTCGTGCTGGTGTTCGAGGTCGTGGCTGGCGCGGCCGGTCATCGCGTCCCCCGTCTGTTCGGCTGTTCGGTTCCGACGCGTGAAGTGAAGCGCACCTGCGCGAAGAGGGCAAAGGCTGCAACGGGGACCGTTGTCATTACTCATAAGACCCGCTTGACCTGCGCTTATGCCGGGACCGGCAGATCGTGGGAAAATCTGTTCATGGTCCAGCGCCCCGGTGTGCCGACCGCGCCCGAACTCGTCCTGGAAACCGCCCGGGGCTCCACGGAGCTGAGCCCCGGCAGGACCTATCACGTCGGACGCGACCCCCTCTGCGAGATCTGCCTCGAAGACGCCCGCGTCTCCTGGCACCACGCCGTCCTGCGCCCCGACGGGGACCACTGGACCGTCGAGGACGAGAACAGCACCAACGGCACCTGGGCCCCCGACGGCCACCGCGTCCGCGTCGAGAGCGTCGGCCCCGGCAGCGAGCTGCGCTTCGGCAACGCCGTCGACGGCCCCCGCGCCGTCCTCGTCGGCCGTACGCCGCCCCCGCCCCCGGCTCCCGCCGGCCGCCCCTCCTCGGTCACCAACCCGGCCATGACGGGCACCTTCCGGCAGCCCACCAGCATCCGGCCGGTGCCCGCGCGGACCGCCCTGCGCATCGGCCGCGACCCCGGCAGCGACCTCGTCGTGGACGACCTCGTCGTCTCCCGCCGCCACGCCGAGCTGCGCGCCCTCGCCGACGGCACCTACGAGATCGTCGACGTCGGCAGCCACAACGGCACCTACCTCAACGGCGCCCGCGTCACCCGCGCCCGGATCGCCCAGGGCGACATCGTCGGCATCGGCCACTCGGCCTTCTGCCTGGTCGGCGACCAGCTCGTGGAGTACACCGACACCGGCGAGGTCTCCCTCGACGTCCAGGGCCTCGGCGTCACCGTCGACCGCGGCCGCAAGACCCTGATGCAGGACGTCACCTTCCCCGTGGGCGCCAGATGCCTGCTCGCCGTCGTCGGCCCCAGCGGCGCCGGGAAGTCCACCCTCCTGGGCGCCCTCACGGGCCTGCGCCCCGCCGACAGCGGCTCGGTCCTCTACGACGGCCGCGACCTCTACCGCGACTACGCCGAGCTGCGCAGCCGCATCGGCCTCGTCCCCCAGGACGACATCCTGCACGCCCAGCTCAAGGTCCGCCGCGCCCTCCTCTACGCCGCCGAACTGCGCTTCCCCCAGGACACCAGCCGGGCCGAACGCGAGGCCCGCGTCGACGAGGTGATCCGCGAGCTCGGCCTCGTCCAGCGGGCCGACCAGCCCATCCACAGCCTCTCCGGCGGCCAGCGCAAGCGGGTCTCCGTCGCCCTCGAACTGCTCACCAAGCCCTCCCTGCTCTTCCTCGACGAGCCCACCTCCGGCCTCGACCCCGGCATGGACCGCTCCGTCATGCACATGCTGCGCAACCTCGCCGACGACGGCCGTACGGTCATCGTCGTCACCCACAGCGTGCTCAGCCTCGACGTCTGCGACCGGCTGCTGTTCCTGGCCCCCGGAGGGCGCGTCGCCTACTTCGGTCCGCCCCAGGAGGCCCTGGAGTTCTTCGGCTTCGCCGAGTGGCCGGAAGCCTTCGAGGTCTTCGAGAACGACCGCGAGCGCGACTGGGCGGGGGCCTTCCGCGGCTCGCCCGTCCACCGGCGCTACGTCGACCTCACCGCCCGCCGCCCGGGACCCGCGACACCCGCCGCCGCGATGCCCGTCGGCGCGATGCCTGCCGCCGCGGTGCCCGCCGGCGCCGCGCCGCCGGCGCCGCCGCCCAAGGCGCAGAGCTGGGGCTCCCAGCTGTCCACCCTGGTCCGCCGGTACGCCGCCGTGCTCAGCGCCGACCGCACCTTCCTCGCGATCATGGTCGCGCTGCCGTTCATGATGGGCGCCATGGCCCGCGCCCTCGCGGGGAGCACCCTCAACTTCGACACCGTGCTCAACGCCCTGCTCATCCTCACCATCGGCGGAGTGCTCACGGGCGCCGCCAACGCCGTCCGTGAACTGGTCAAGGAACGGGTGATCTACCAGCGCGAACGCGCGGTCGGCCTGTCCCGCTCGGCCTATCTGATGTCCAAGGTGGTGGTGCTGGGCACGATCACGGTCGCCCAGGCGGTGGTGCTGACCCTCATCGCCCTCGCCGGCGTGAACCTCAACGCGCCGGGCGGCAAGGGCGTCCTCATGCCCCCGCTGATCGAGATCACCCTCGCCGTCGCCCTGCTGTCCTTCACCGCGATGATGCTCGGCCTGATGATCTCCGCCCTGGTCCGCAAGGAGGAGGTGACCATGCCGCTGCTGGTCCTCCTCGCCATCGTCCAGGTCGTCTTCTGCGGCACCCTGCTCAAGCTCTACGGCGTGCCCTTCCTCTCCCAGGTGGCCTGGCTGTCGCCCTCCCGGTGGGCGATGGGCGCGATGGGCGCCACCGTCGAGCTCGGCAAGATCGTCCCCGGCAAGCTCACCCAGGACCCGCTCTTCCGCCACGAGTCCGGCGGGTGGCTCCTCTGCATCGTCATGCTGCTCGCCCTGTCCCTGCTCTTCGGCGCGGCGGTGGGCCGGCTGCTGCGCCGGCAGGAGCCGGCCGTCATGCGGAAGCAGCCGAAGCGATGACCTTCACCGACCCCGTCCCGGAGTTCCACCCCACGCACGTGGTGCCGCAGGAGGGACTGCCCGCCTGGGAGGCCCCCGACGTGACCCGGCCGACCGCGCCCCTGGACCCCTTCCTGCCGGTGCAGCTGCTGTCCCGGCGCGGGGAGTGGACGGAGATCCTCTGCGCCAACGGCTGGTCCGCCTGGGTCGACGGACGGCTCCTGGTGGCGGTCCCGCAGCCCCCGCCCACCTCCGGCCGGCCCCTCGCCCGGACCGAGGACCCGGCGCCCCTGCTGGCCCGCGCCGCCGCGGCCCTGGAACGCTACCGGCGCGCGGTACGGGAGCACGCCGAGGGCGCGGCGGGCGGCGAGGACTTCGGGCGGTCCGTACGGGGGCTGCGGATCGGGATCGTGATCGACGGGGAGTCGGCGTGGCTCTACGACGAGACCTCCCGGCGGTGGATGTACGCCGACGGAAACCGCCTGGCGACCTACGCGGTCGTCGCGGGGCCGGGAGCCGCCTCCGCGCCGCCCGAACCCCAGGCGCCCCCGGCGGCGTCCGCGGAGGAGGCCGAGACCGCGGCGGGTGCCCCCGTACCGGCGTCCGAAACCGCGGCGGGTGCCCCCGTACCGGCCTCCGAGACCGCGGCGGGCAGCCCCGTACCGCCGTCCGGTACCGGCCATGACCCGACCCGCGTCGTGGACCACCCCGGGACCGGAGAGCGCTGATGGGGGCCGCCGACTCGCTGGGCGGCCGGCCCTCCGGACTGCTCGGCAAGCAGATCGCCGGGTACCTGGTGGAGAGCGAGATCGGGCGCGGCGGGATGGCCGTGGTCTACCTGGCGCGGGACCTGCGGCTGGACCGGCCGGTGGCGCTGAAGCTGCTGGCCCCCGAACTCGCCCGCAACGACACCTTCCGCAAGCGCTTCGCCCACGAGTCGAAGGTCGCGGCGGCCATCGACCACCCCCACATCGTGCCCGTCTTCGAGGCGGGGGAGACCGACGGGCTGCTCTACATCGCCATGCGGTTCGTCGCCGGGCAGGACCTGCGGGCCCTGCTGGACCGGACCGGTCCGCTGCCCGTGGAGACGTGCGCCCGGATCGCGGGCCAGGTCGCCTCCGCGCTCGACGCGGCCCACGACCACGACCTCGTCCACCGGGACGTCAAGCCCGGCAACATCCTCGTCGCGGACGGCACGGACAGCGAGCACCCGGAGCACGTCTACCTGACGGACTTCGGGCTGACCAAGAAGTCGCTCTCGCTGACCGGGTTCACCAGCGTCGGGCAGTTCGTCGGCACCCTGGACTACGTCGCGCCGGAGCAGATCGCCGGGAAGCCGGTGGACGGGCGCTGCGACGTGTACAGCCTGGGCTGTGTGGTCTACGAGATGCTCACCGGTGGGCCGCCGTTCCAGCGGGACGACGACATGGCCCTGCTGTGGGCCCACCAGTTCGATCCGCCGCCCGCCCCGTCGACGCGGCGGCCGCAGCTGGGGCCGGCGGTGGACGAGGTGCTGGCCCGGGCGCTGGCGAAGACCCCGGAGGACCGCTGGGAGAGCTGCCTGGAATTCACCGGGGCCCTGCGCCGGGCGGGTAGCCGGCCGGCCGTCGCACCGGTGGCCGGCGCGGTGGCCGCGTCCGCCTCGGACGGCGGGGCCCTCGCCCAGGCGGCCGGACCGCCGCCCCCTCCTCCGCCGCCCCGGTGGGCGCTGCCGGTGTTCCGAGGGCCGGTCTGACCTGCGGGTTTCCGGCGCCTACGGGTTCCGGTGCCTACAGGACCGGCGCCTATGGGATCCGGCGTCTACAGGAGCCGGCGCTTATGGGGTTCCGGCGTCTACGGGTTCCGGTGCGCGGGCTCCGGTTCGTCCGCGCGGCCCCGGTGGCGCAGGGGACGGGCCAGCAGGGCGCCGAGGAAGCCGGCCACCGCCCCCCAGAGCAGCCCCAGGCCGGTCGTGCGCCACAGCAGCGGGGTCAGCTCGACCTTCCCGCCCAGCCCGGAGTCGTCGCCGATACCCAGCAGCGAGAGCCCGAACTGCGCCTGGACCCGGCACAGCAGACACACCGCCAGGGTGGCCAGCGCGAGCGCCACCCCCAGGTGCAGGGCGTGCTGCCACGGGCGCACCCCGGCGGGGGAGCGGACGGCGGCCAGCACGCCCGTGCCGAGCAGGGCGACGGCGGCCACCACGACCAGCCACCAGGCCCGGCCGTCGTGCTGGGCGAGCGAGGACACGTCGAGGGTGGACAGGTCGGGCCCGCGCAGTACCCGGTCGAGCAGTTGGGGCACCGGCAGGCCGAAGGGGCCGTCGGCCCGGCCCTGCCAGGCGCCCCCGAAGCCCAGCGTCAGGGCGAGCCAGACCAGGTTGGGCAGCCCCAGCAGGAGCACCGCCAGGGTCCGGGTGGCATGGCCCTGGGTGGCGGCCACCACCAGGCCGGTCACGAGACCGAGGACCACGTACCCGACGAGCAGCACGGCGGTGGCGAACGCGGCCGGGCGCACCGCCGTGTGGAAGCGCAGCAGACGCGCGGGGAGTGGCGCGCGGCGGGAGACCAGCAGGGAGATCAGCAGCAGGCCCGCGATCCACAGCAGCCCGTACAGCAGGGTGGCGGGCAGCTCGGCGTGGAACCCCACCGTCGGGGTGGAGTCGAGGAGGTCGCCCAGGCCCTCCAGCGGGGAATCCCCGCTGAGCAGCCGGAAGGTGTGGCGGGCGACCAGTGCGAAGACGGTGAGCAGGACCAGCCACAGCACGGCCGGCAGGGCGCCCCGGGCCAGCAGTTCGCGGGGCCGGGCCACCGCGCGGTGGCGCAGCGGGCGCAGGAACAGACAGCCGGTGGTCAGTGCGCCGGCCAGGCTCACCGACAGCGGGAGCACGGACAGTTCCGCACCGGCGCCGCCCAGCAGCCCGGCGTCACCCGTGATGCCGATCTCGCCGCCGGCCGCCATCACGACGACGGCCGCGACCACATGGGGGAACGCGCCGCCCGGCAGATCGGCCGCGCCGGCGCAGGCCAGGCCGGCCGCGGCCACCACGGTCATCACCGCGAAGCCCGCCACGACGGCGACGACGGCGTCGCGCAATGCCCTCACGGAGGTGCTGGTCACCCTGCAACCGTGGCATCCCCGGCTTGCGGGCACCACTCGGACCACGCACACAATGAGCGGCATGAGTGCCTGAAATCCGGCAGATGTCCGGAAGCGCATGGTTCGGTGCTCGGGAAGAAGGGGCGCGTGACCACTCAGCCTGACGGCGGGCAGCCGCCCCCGTTCTCCTCTCAGCCGCCGGCGTCGGAGCGCCCCACCGGCCCTCCCTCCGGACCCCTCTCCGGCGGGGACCGGGGGTCCACACCCCCGCCGCCCGCACCCCCCGGCGGATCCCACGGGGGCGGTGGCGGCGAACCGCCCGGCCGGCCCTGGTGGCGGTCCGTTCCCCGGCTGGTGACGGCGGTCGTGGCGGTGGCGGCCGTCGCCGCCCTCGCCGTGGTGCTGACCCGGCCCGGCGGCTCCTCCGGGCAGGGCGCGAGCGAGGTGTTCCTCCAGCCGGCGGCCGCCGCCGGACCGGACCCCTTCACCGAGTCCACGGCCAACCGGCAGGCCACCCCGCCGCCACAGAGCCCCACGGCACCCGCCCCCAGTACGGCCGCGCCCGCGAGCACGACCGCCGGGACGACGGCCACCCGCAGCGTCAGCGGCTCCGCCCCCGGCCTCTACGGCGGCACGCAGGACGTCGCCAGCTGCGACGTGGGGAAGCAGATCGCCGCCCTGTCCGGGCAGCCCGCCAAGAACGCCGCCTTCGCCTCCGCCCTCGGCATCGAGCCGGGCGCCGTACCCGTCTACCTGCGCGGGCTCACCCCCGTCCAGCTGCGCCTGGACACCCGGGTCACCAACCACGGCTACCGCGACGGCGCCGCCACCGCCTACCAGGCGGTGCTCCAGGCCGGGACGGCCGTGCTGGCGGACGGCCGGGGCGTGCCCCGGGTGCGCTGCTCCTGCGGCAACCCGCTGGGCCCGCCGGTGGCGCTCAAGGCCAACCCCACCCGGTACGGGCAGCCGTGGAGCTCGTACGAACCGGCGAAGGTGGTGGTCATCGCACCGGCGGAGACCATCGTGAACGTCTTCGTCATCTACGACTCCCAGAGCCGCATCTGGCTCGAACGCGAACGCGGTCCCGTCCCCAGGAACGACAAGCCGGTCCCGCCGCCGCCCGTGCCCACCCCGGTGCCCACCACCAGCCGGCCCGCCACGCCCAGCACCCCGGGCACGCCGACGGGCACCCCGACCCCGCCGGCCACCTCCTCCGCCCCGCCGCCGCCGACACCGACCCCGACCCCGACCCCGAAGCCCACCGACACCGCGACGCAGACGCCTCCCAGCACACCCACCGAGACGCCGCCCAGCACCCCCTCCGAGGTGCCCACCGAGGTACCGACCGAGGTCCCCACCGAGCTTCCCTCGGAGACCGCCGTGGAGCCGCCGGCGCCGGCCACGCCCCCGCCCGCCCCGGCGACCACACCCCCCGCCCCTCCGGCCAACCCCTACTAGACGCGGCTCCGGCTCCCGGCGGCGGGCGCGCTGCCGGGGACGGGGAAGAGTGAGACCCTGGCTGCATGGACCAGCGGGGACGGATCCCGGCGGTCGACTGGCCGGCGCGGCCCGACCTGAGCCTGGCACTCAACCGCATGGGCACCTTCGACTGGGACCTCGACGGCGGGCGTCTGCACCTGGACGCCACCGCCCTCGGGGTCCTGGGTCTGCGCCCGGAGCAGTTCGACGGCACCCCCGACGGACTGCGCGCCCGTATCCTCCCGGGCGACGCCGCCCGCCTGGACCACCGCGTCCAGCAGGCGCTCCGGGAGGGGCACAGCCACTACGGGGCCTACTGCCGCGCCCTGCGCCAGGACGGCACCTCCCGCTGGACCCACCTCCAGGGCCATGTCCTGCGCGACCGGACGGGCCACCCGTACCGCGTCATCGGCATCCTCCGCGACGCCGCCCACGACCCCGGGGACCCCGGCGCGGAAGGCGAACGCGACGAAGGGCGGCGCCGGATGACCGGGGTGGTCGAACGGACCGCCGCGATCCTCGCGCACGCCCGCACCGTCAACGACGTGACCGACATCCTCAAGGACCCTGAGGCCCTCGGCCACCTCGGCGCGGTCAGCGTCATGCTCGGCGTGGTCGACGGGGGCCGGATCCACCTGGTCGCCGAGGGGCAGCTGGGCGCGTACGTCCCCGAGACCGAGTACACCCGCGTCGACGCGCGGCTGCCGATGAGCGAAGCCGTACGGACCCTCCAGGCGGTGTACCTCTCCTCGCGGGAGGAGTTCAGCCGACGCTACCCCGACCTGTGGCCGTACATCGAGCCGCTGTCCGTGCGCAGCGGCGTCTACCTGCCGCTCATCGCACAAGGACGCCCCATCGGCGCCCTCGGGCTGCTCTACACCCGCGACGGCGACTTCACCGCCGAGGAACGCAACCTGCTGGTGGCGCTCGGCAGCGGGATCGCGCAGAGCCTCCAGCGGGCGATCCTCTTCGAGCAGGAACACGACCTGGCCGAGGGCCTCCAGCGGGCCATGCTGCCCCGCAGTGTCCCGGAAGTGGCGGGCGCGCGGATCGCCGTGCGGTACCGGGCCGCCCGGATCGGACGGGACATCGGCGGCGACTGGTACGACGTCATCCCGCTCGGCGACGGCCGCGTCGGGGTGGTCATCGGCGACGTCGAGGGCCACGACACGGACGCGGCGGCCGTCATGGGCCAGCTGCGCATCGTGCTCCGCGCGTACGTCCTGGAGGGCCACACCCCGGGGACGGCCATGGCCCGGGCCTCCGCCTTCCTGCACGACCTCGCCACCGAGCGCTTCGCCACCTGCACCTACGCCGAGGCGGACCTCAACACCGGGATGGTGCGTGTGGTCCGGGCCGGTCACCTCGACCCGGTGGTCCGGCGCGGGGACGGCACCTGCCACCGGGTCCAGGTCGCGGGCGGGCTCCCGCTCGGCCTGCCCCAGCACGAGCCCTCGGGCAACGGCTGCGGCTACCCCGTCACCAGCATGGAGCTGCACCCCGGGGACACCCTGCTGCTGTGCACCGACGGCCTGATCGAACGGCCCGGCCGGGATCCGGAGGCCGGGATGCGGGAGCTGATGGACGCGGCCTGCGAGGGCCCGGCCGACGTGGAGGAACTCGCCGACGTGCTGTGCGACCTCGTCGGCGACGCGGGCGGCGGGGACGACATGGCCCTGCTCGTCCTGCGCCGGCGCGGCGCCCCCGCCCCGCGCGGCGGCGGCCCGCTGAGCCGGCACCTGGCACCGGGCGACCCCGACGGCCCGGCCCTGGCCCGGCACCTGATCCGGGCGGCGGCCGCGGCCTGGGGCGCCCGGGAACGGGCCGACGAGATCGAACTCGCCGCCGACGAGCTGATGGCCAACGCCCTGGTCCACACCGACGGGGGCGGGCAGGTCGGCATGAGGCTGACCGCCGAGGGCCGGATCCGCATCGAGGTCGAGGACGCCAGCAGCGCCCTGCCGCGCCGCCGCACGGCGGACGACTGGGCCGTGTCGGGCCGGGGCCTGATGCTGGTGGACCGGCTCGCGGACGGCTGGGGCGTGGAGCCCCGGGGGAACGGGAAGTGCGTGTGGTGCGAGTTCGCCGTCCCGGTGGCGGCCGCGGGCCGGTGAGGACCGGCCGTCAGACGGCGGCGTACGTTCCCCGCGCCCTGGCGTCCTGAAAGGCCGTCAGCCTGCGCACGAAGAGGATCGCGAGGACGGCGGCGGCCACCGTGACCAGTGCGGAGAACGCGTCGACGGCACAGGCCCCGGCCAGCTGCTCCATGCTGTCGGCGCGCTTGTAGAGCTGCTCGGCCGGGAGGTTGCTCAGGACGGAGAGCAGCCACACGATCCACCAGGAGGCGACGGGCGCGAGGGAGGTCGGCCGGCGCGAACCGTCGGGCGCGAGCGGGGCGCTGGCCCTCCAGGTCTCCCGGGCGATCAGATAGGGGAGGAAGAAGTTGCCCACGGGCACGAACCAGGACCCGACGGCCCAGCGGTGCGACCAGGTGAAGGCGGTGGGGTCGAAGACCTGGCCGTTGGCGCGCACCCGGTGGAACCAGATGAGGAACACGACGGCCGTGCCGAGCTGGGCCAGCAGCTGGAAGGACGCGGCCACCATGGCGGCGTCGGCGGCCCGGTCGAAGGCGGCGGCCGAGGCGGTGCCGGTCTCCGCGGTCATGTCCTGAAGCAGCGACCAGCTGTAGACGCCCACGCCGGCCGCGACGAGGTTCACCAGGGCCGCCGCCGACAGCAGGACGGTCAGCGCGGTCGCCAGCCCCTGCGGGGAGCGCAGCACCGGCAGCGTCGGCAGCCGGAGCGGGGCAGGACGTGAGGCGAACGCGGACGGTGGTGATCCGGGCGGGCCGAAGGACATGACGGGGTACCCCCCACGGGAACGTCTGAGAACGGGACGGAAGCACGCCCTGGCCGGCCGGTCGCCGGGCAGGGCAGCGGGGGTGAACCTATGTCAGCTCCGGGTGCGCCGTCCACACGGGTGTGCGAGGCGGTTGTGCGCGGGGTGCGAATGGCTGAACCTGCTGGTCCCCGCGGTGCGCCCCGGGTCTGATGGTCGTACAGTACGGCGATCCTGCCGGGGTGATGAGCCTCCGGCCGCTGCTGGCCGCCCTGTTGGGCGCCGTCCTCCTGGGTCCCGCCCCCGCGTACGCCGCGACCGCGCCCGGCGACCCCGCTCCCGGCTCCGGGGACGGGATCGAGACCGCCCGGACCGGCCGGCAACTGGCGCCCGGGGTCCGGCTGGAGTCGTACGACCGGCTGGAGGCCGACCGCTGGCTGCGGATCGACGAGCTGGTGGCCGACCTCGGCCCGCGAAGCGGCGTACGGGCCGAGTACCTGGGCACCGGCGGCGGCGCCGGCCCGGTCACCCTCGCCGAAGCCGCTGCCCGGTACCGTCCCGGGCCCGGGCGGCGCGTGGTCGCCGCCGTGAACGGCGACTTCTTCGACATCCGGGGCACCGGAGCCCCTCTCGGTCCCGGAGTGAGCTCCGGCCGGCTGCTGCACTCGGCCTCGCGCGGGCCCGGCGGCGGCGCGGCCGTCTGCTTCGGCCCGGACGGGGCCGGCCGCCTGCTGCGCCTCGGCCTCGACGCGGCGGTGACCCTGCCCGGCGGCCGGACGTACCCCCTGGCCGGCTACAACGCCGCCAAGCCGCCCGCCGGAGGCTTCGCCGCCTACACCGCCGACTGGGGCGGCACGCGGCTCCCTGCCCTGGGGCCCGGTCCGGCGGTGGAGCTCCGCGACGGGAGGGTGACCTCCGCCGGCCCCGCACCGACGGCCCGGCCGGCCCCCGGCACCACCCTGCTGACCGCCCGGGGCACCGCCCAGGCGGCCGCCCTCGCCGCCCTGCGGCCGGGGGACGCGGTGGCCGTCACCGCCCGGGCGCTGCCCGCGTCGGGGCCCGCCCCCGTCACGGCGCTCGGCGGACGCGGAACCCTGGTCGCCGGCGGGACCCCGCTGCGCCACGACGGCGAGGCCAACGACGCCGCCGCCCCGCGCACCGCCGTGGGCCTCTCGCGGGACGGCCACCGCCTCAGCCTGGTCGCCGTCGACGGCCGCCAGCGCGACAGCGGCGGCCTGACCCTCACCGGGCTCGGGGCGCTCATGCACCGGCTCGGCGCGTACGAGGCCCTCAACCTCGACGGCGGCGGCTCCACCACCCTGCTCGCCGCCCACCCCGGCGCGGCCGCCCTCACCCTGGAGAACTCCCCGTCCGACGGAACGCCGCGCCCGGTGGCCAACGGCCTGGTGCTGACCGCCCCGGCCGTGCCGGGCCCGCTCGCCGGGTTCCGCGTCGAGCCCCTCGGCGGCGCCGGCCGGGTCTTCCCCGGCCTGACCCGCACCCTCACGGCCACCGCCTACGACACCGCCTTCGCCCCGGCCGCCGCGACCCCGCACTGGAGCGCCGACCGGGGCCGCATCGGCCCCGACGGCGTCTACCGTGCCGCCCGCCCGGGCCCCGCCGTGGTCCGCGTCGCGGCGGCCCCCTCGGCCGGGCCGCCCGAGGGGGCCGTACGGCTCGACGTGCTCGGGCCGCTCACCGGCCTGCGGGCCGTGCCCGACCGGATCGGGCTCGCCGCGCCCGGGGAGAGCGCCACCTTCACCGTGCACGGCTACGACGCCCAGGGCGCGGCCGCACCCGTCGAACCCCGGGACCTGGCCCTGGAGTACGACCGCACCCGCTGGCGGGTCACCGACGACGGCCGCGGCGGCCTCACCGTCACCGCGCTCGTCCCCCAGGCCGCCGGGAGGCTGACCGCCACCGTCAAGGCCACCGGCGCCACCACACGACTGGCCCTCGGCGTCGGCTCGGTGGCCGCGCCCCTGACCGGCTTCGAGGACGCCGCCGCCTGGACCGGAACGGGCGCCGCCCCCGCCGAGGGCCACCCCGGCCCGGGGCTCGCCCTCGCAGCGCGCGCCGGAGCCGCCGCCACCCCGCCCCGGCCGCTGCCCGTACCGGAGCTGACCCGCGCCCTGTCCCTGTGGGTCGGCGGCGACGGCTCGGGGGCCCGGGCCGTGGTGGAGCTGGCCGGGGCCGACGGCGCGGCGGTGACCCTGCGCGGGCCCGCCGCCGACTGGACCGGCTGGCGGGAGGTCCGGCTGCCGCTCCCCGCCACCGCCGAGCAGCCCCTGCGCGTCACCCGGCTCTCGGCGATCCCCGGCGCCCGTGCGGGCCGGCTGCTGCTGGACACCCTGACGGCCACGACCCCGCCCACCGGCCCCGCCGCCCGCAGCACCGCCCGGCCCGACCCGATGGTGGCCACCCCCGCCCAGGCCGCGGCCCGGCCCTGGCGGTTCGCCACCGCAGGAGCCCCGCCCCGGGGCGCCGAGCTGGTGCTGACCGGCGCCGAGCGGGCGCCCTTCGTGCACCGCGGGGTGCGCTTCGTCCCGCTCGACACCGCCCGCCGCACCCTCGACGGGGGCGCCGGACTGGCCCGGATGCGGGCCCTGCGCCAGGCCCTGGACACCGCAGCCCGGGAACCGGGGACGGCCGCGCTGGCCGTCGTCCTGCCCTACGCACCGGACACCCTGGACCGCAAGGAGACCGCCCTGCTGGCGCTGCGCCTCGCGGAGTTCCGCCGCACCACCGGGAAGAACGCGGCGGTCATCACCGTCGGCGCCCCCCGCTTCACCGCCGGCCGCACCGAGGGCGTCCTCACCGTCGCCGCGCCCCGCACCGGGCCCACCCTGTTCGGCGCCGACGCCTTCGCCCCACCAGGCCGCGACTGGCTGTCGGTGGCACCGTCCGGGAGCGGAGCCTAGAGCCGTACGAGGGTGACCTCGGTGGCCTTCACGCTCGTCCACACCGCCGCCCCGTCGGCCACGCCCAGTTCGGCCGCCGCCTCCGGGGTGATCTCCGCGACCAGGTCGGGGGCCTGCGCCGAACCGACGAGTACGCGCAGCCTGCTGCCGACCGAGGTGACCTCCCGGACGGTTCCGGGCCAGACGTTACGGGGGCTGCCGCCGGGCCGCTCCCGGTGCACGGACACCGCCTCCGGGGCGATGATCGCCAGGGCCTGCGCCCCCTCCGGCAGCGCCTCGGCCACCACCAGCCGCCCGCCGCCCGCCAGGACCAGCCCGTCGGCGGAGGCGGTACCCGCCCAGGCGTTGCGGCCCAGCATCCGGGCCACCCACGGGGAGCGCGGATGCCGGGTGACCTCGGCGGGCGGCGCGTCCTGGAGGGTCCGGCCGTCGGCCAGTACCAGCACCCGGTCGGCCAGCGACACCGCCTCGACGGGGTCGTGCGTGACGAGCAGGCATACCCCGCCGAAGCCCCCCAGATGCGTGCGCAGGGTGTGCCGCACACGGGCCCGGGTGGTCTGGTCGAGGGCGGCGAGGGGCTCGTCGAGCAGCAGCAGCCGGGGCCGGGCGGCCAGCGCCCGGGCCAGCGCCACCCGTTGTGCCTGCCCGCCGGACAGTTGGGCGGGCCTGCGCTGGGCGAGGTGGCCGACGCCGAGCCGGTCCAGCCACTCCTGCGCCTCCCGCCGGGCCGCGGCGCGCGGCACCCCGCGGGCGCGCAGCCCGTACGCGGTGTTGGCCAGAGCGCTCAGGTGCGGGAACAGCGCCCCGTCCTGCGGGACCCAGGCCACCTGGCGGCGGTGCGGGGGCAGGGCGGTGACGTCGGTGTCGCCGAGCCGCAGCTCGGCGTGGGCCCGCGGGGTCAGGCCGAGCAGGGCGCGCAGCAGGGTGGTCTTGCCCGCGCCGTTCTCCCCGACCACGGCGATGGTGGTGCCCGGTGCGGCGTCGAGGGTGAGCTGGTTGTAGCCGGTGACCTCGGCGTGCAGGGGCCAGCGCCCGCCGTCGGGGCCGGCCGGCGCCACGTCCTTGTGCGGGACGCCGTCCGGGGTGGCCGGGGGCTCGTCGGCGGACACCGGGAGGGCCGGCTCGCGGGCGGCCGGGGCGCCGGTCCAGCGGCCGCGCAGGGCGATGAGGACGCCCATGGCGATGGCCAGCAGCAGCAGCGACACGGAGGTGGCCGCCTCGGGCCGGTCCTGGAGCAGCAGGTAGACCTGGAGCGGCAGCGTCTGGGTGGTGCCGGGCAGGTTCCCGGCGAAGGTGATGGTCGCGCCGAACTCGCCCAGCGCCCGGGCCCAGGTGAGGGCCGCGCCCGCGATCAGCCCGGGGGCCACCATGGGCAGGGTCACGGTGAAGAACACCCTCACCGGCGGGGCGCCGAGGGAGGCGGCGGTCTCCTCGTAGCTCTGCTTCAGCCCGCCGAGGGCCCCCTCCAGGCTGATCACCAGGAAGGGCATGGCGACGAACGTGGCCGCGACGACGGCGCCGGAGGTGTGGAAGGGCAGGGTGACCCCGAAGGCGCTCTCCAGCCAGGGTCCGAGCAGCCCGCGCCGCCCGAAGCCCAGCAGCAGGGCCACACCTCCGACGGTGGGCGGCAGCACCATCGGCAGCAGCACCAGCGAGCGGACGAGGGCCTTGCCCCTGAACTCGACCCGGGCCAGCAGCCAGGCGAGCGGCACCCCGAGCAGCAGCGAGAGGCCGAGCGCCCAGGCGGAGACCAGCAGCGAGAGCCGCAGGGCCTCGACCACACCGGGGCTGGTGAGGTGCGCGCCGAGCTCTCCCCACTGGGTGCGGGCGAGGATGCCGACCAGGGGCAGCAGCAGGAACGCGACGGCGAGCAGCGCGGGGAGCGCCAGCGTCACGGGGGGCCGGGTGCGGGTGCGGAGTCTGCTCATGGCGTTCCTGGCTGAAGTCGGAGGGGCGCGTACGGAGCCTACGGCGGCGCGCCGGCGTCCCGGGCACGGCGAAGGCGGACATGGCGAAGGGGGCTGCCCGTCCCCCCGGACCGGGCAGCCCCCTTCGGGCCTGGGGTCACGGCTTCTGGAAACCGGCGTCCTGGAGGATCTTCTGCGCCTCCGGCGTGCTCAGCCAGGCCACGAACGCGGCCGCGGCCTCGGCGTTCTTGGACTGCTTGAGCGTGGCGGCCGGGTAGGAGGCGACGGCGTTCTGGTCGTCCGGGATGTCGACGGTGACGACCTTGTCGCCGGACTTGGCGGAGTCGGTCTTGTAGACGAGCCCGGCGTCGGCCTCGCCCAGCTCGACCTTGCTCAGGACGGCGCGGACGTTGGGCTCCTGGGAGACCGGCTTCACCTCGATCTTCTGGGCGTCGAGGATCTGCTTGCCGTAGCGGCCGACGGGGACCTCGGGCGCCGCGAGAACGACCTTGATCTTGGAGTCCGCCAGGTCCTTGAGCTCGTCGATCTTGAACGGGTTGCCCTTGCCGGCGGCGATGACCAGGCGGTTCTTCGCGATGACGGTCGCGTCGCCGGTGTCGGCCCTGAGGCCGTCCATCGTCTTGGTGTCGGCGGTGACCAGCGCGTCGGCCGGCGAGCCCTGCTTGACCTGGGCGGCGAGCTCCTGCGAGCCGGCGAAGGAGAAGGTCACCTTGGTGCCCGGGTGGGACTTCTCGTAGGCCGCGCCCGCCGTCTTGAAGACGTCGGTCAGCGAGGAGGCGGCGAGCACCGTGAGGTTCGCGGCCTTCGCCGCGGCGGAGGCCGGGGCCGAGGCGGCCGCGTCGTCCTTCTTGGCGTCGTCGGCACCGTTGCCGCCGCATGCGGAGAGCGGGACGAGCAGGGCGGCGGTCAGCGCGGCGGCGGCCGCGCGGCGGCCGTTCAGCAGGGCGTGCATGACAGGGGGCTCCTCGGTCGGGTCGGCGGCCGGCGGGGTGCCGGGCCGCTCGGTGTGACCCGCGCCGTGACGGGCGGAGCGGGCGGGGACGGGCGGTGGGTGCGCGCCCCGTCCGGCGGCGCCGGGGTGAGCGGTGGCGCCGGGTGGACGGGGGTGGCGCAGGTGCCGCGCGGGGCCGGGTGGTCAGGTGCGGTCGATGTGCACGCTGGTCGACTTCACGCGGGCGGTGGCCTGCATGCCGACCTCCAGCCCGAGTTCCTCGACGGCCTCCCGGGTCAGCAGGGAGACCAGCCGGTGCGGTCCCGCCTGGATCTCGACCTGGGCGGCCACGTCGCCGAGGGTGACGGCCGTGACGATGCCGGGGAAGGCGTTGCGCGCCGAGGTGTACGGCTCCCCGTCCTCGGTGTGGGCGCCCTGCCCCACCTCGACGGAGAAGGCCGCCAGGTCACGGCCGTTGATCAGGCGGCGCCCCGCCTCGTCGCGATGGGTCGCGACCCGGCCGGCGTCGGCCCAGCGGCGTGCGGTGTCGGGGCTGACGCCCAGAAGACGCGCCGCCTGTCCGATCGTGTAGGACTGCATGCGCGTCACGGTAGGGGCAGGAAGGCGGCATGTGCAATTCGTTTGGCGCGTTCTCTATGGCAGATGCAACGCATGTTGTGGTATCCGCCAAAAGCGTTCCGCCTCCGGGGCCGGGGATCGGTAGGCTCGGCCCATGGCTGATACGAAGGCTGAGACCCACCCCGCGGGCGGAGCGTCCGGTCCGGGTCCGGTGGAGGCGGGCACCGCACGGGTGGACGCCTGGATCTGGGCGGTCCGGCTCACCAAGACCCGGTCCGTCGCCGCGACCGCCTGCCGTGCGGGGCACGTCAAGGTCAACGGGGACCGGGCGAAACCGGCGCAGCAGGTGCGCGCGGGGGACGAGGTACGGCTGTTCCACGCGGGGCGCGAGCGTGTGGTGGTGGTGCGCAGGCCCGTGACGAAGCGGGTCGGGCCGCCGGTGGCGGCGGAGTGCTACATCGACAACAGCCCGCCGGCACCCACCAAGGTGGAGGCCGCCGCCGTCGGCCTCCGCGAGCGCGGGGCCGGGCGGCCCACCAAGCGGGAGCGGCGGGAGTTCGACAGCCTGCGCGGGCGGTGACGTCACGCTGCCTCAGGCCCGGTGGGACGGGGCCGCCGCCGGGCGGCCCCGCCCCCGGAGCCCGTCAGCGCTTGCGGTAGTCGTACGCCTCCGCGGCGGCGGCCGCCACCGCCTCCAGGGACGCGCCCGTCGAGGCGGACACCACCGCCGCCACCGCGCCCTCCAGGAAGGGGGCGTCCAGGAGGCGGGAGTCGGCGGGGAGTTCGCCGTCCTCCAGGAGGGCCTTGACGGTCAGGACGGAGCTGCCCAGGTCCGCCAGCAGGGCGATCCCGGCCCCCCGGTCCACCGACTCCGCCGCCGCGAGGACCAGGTCCGCGCTCGTGCCGAGACCGCCGTCCGGGCCGCCGCCCGCCGGGGCCACCGGTACGACCGCTCCGCCGGCCGCCAGGCCCCGGGCCAGCTCCGCCACCGACTCCGCGACCTGGGCGCTGTGCGAGACCAGGACGATTCCCACCGGGATCATGCGCCCGCCCCTTCCGCCGTGCCCGTGCCGTCGGCCGCGCCCGCCGTCTGTGCGAGGGCGGCCAGGAGGAGGGCCGAGGAGGTGGCGCCCGGGTCCTGGTGGCCGACGCTGCGTTCGCCGAGGTAGCTGGCCCTGCCCTTGCGGGCCAGTATCGGCACCGTCGCCAGGGCCCCGGCCTGTGCCGCCTCCCCGGCCGCCGCGTAGGAGGTGCCCAGGGCCGCCACCGCGGGGACCAGGGCGTCCAGCATCGTCTTGTCGCCCGGAGCGGCCCCGCCCAGCTGGCCCACCGCGTTCACCCCGGCCTCCAGCGCCTGGTGCAGCGCGGCGTCCGAGACCTCGGCGGCATCTCCGAGCTCCTTGCCCGTACGGCGCAGCAGCGTCCCGTACAAGGGGCCCGACGCGCCGCCGACCGTGGAGATCAGGGTGCGGCCCGCGAGCTGGAGGAGCGTGCCGGGCGGCGTCGAGGGGTCCGCCGCGGCGAGTGCGGCGCGGACGGCCGTGAAGCCGCGCAGGAGGTTGGTGCCGTGGTCGGCGTCGCCGATGGGGGAGTCGAGCTCGGTCAGCCGGTCCGCCTCCCGTTCCACCGCCGCCGTGGCGGCCTCCAGCCAGCGTCGGAAGAACTCCGCGTCACGCACGTGCATCCCTTCGTCCGTCACTTCCGCCCCGCCTCCTCAACGGCCCCAGCGCAGCGCCGGGGTCTGCACGGGGGCGTCCCAGAGCCGCAGCAGTTCCTCGTCGGCCCGGCACAGGGTCACCGAACAGCCCGCCATGTCCAGGGAGGTGACGTAGTTGCCGACCAGGGCGCGGGCCACCGGGACGCCGCGCGCCTCCAGTACCCGGGCCACCTCGGCGTGGAACCCGTACAGCTCCAGCAGCGGAGTCGCGCCCATTCCGTTGACCAGGGCGAGGACGGGCCTGTCCGCGGGGCCGCCGGTCTCCGCGAGGCCGTCCAGCACGGCGCCCACCGCGACCTCGGCGATCTCCCGCGCGCTCATCATGGGCCGCCGCTCCCGGCCCGGCTCGCCGTGGATGCCGATCCCGAGTTCCAGTTCCCCGTCGGGGAGTTCGAAGGTGGGGCTGCCCTTGGCGGGGGTGGTGCAGGCGCTGAGCGCGACGCCGAAGCTGCGCGAGCTGTCGTTGACCTGCCGGGCGAGGGCCGCGACCCGCTCCAGCGGCGCCCCCTCCTCGGCGGCGGCTCCGGCGATCTTCTCCACGAACAGGGTGGCGCCCGTACCGCGCCGCCCCGCCGTGTACAGGCTGTCCGTGACGGCGACGTCGTCGTTGACGAGCACCCGTTCCACGCGCAGCCCGTCCTCCTCGGCGAGCTCGGCGGCCATCTGGAAGTTGAGCACGTCACCGGTGTAGTTCTTGACGACGAACAGGACGCCCTGCCCGGAGTCCACGCTGCTCGCGGCGTGCAGCATCTGCTCGGGAACGGGACTGGTGAACACCTCTCCCGGACAGGCGGCCGAGAGCATCCCGTACCCCACGAACCCGCCGTGCAGCGGCTCGTGCCCGGAACCGCCGCCGGAGACCAGGCCGACCCGGCCGCCGGTCTTCGCGTCGCGCCGCAGCACCACCCGCCGTTCCACGTCCACGTCGAGGCCGGGATGTGCGGCCGCCATCCCGCGCAGCGCGTCGGCGACTACGGTGTCCGCGGAGTTGATGAGCATCCTCAAAACTGCCTCCCAGGTGGCGCGGCCGTCCGGCCCCGATGCGGCCGGGGCTTCGAAGTCAACCACGGCGGGCCGCCGGATCAGGGGAGGAACGGCCGAGAGGGACGGCAGGTCAGCCGCCCTGCTCCCGCAGCCGGCGGCTGACCTCGCCGAGGCCGTCGGCCAGCGCGTCGAGCTGCTCGGGGGTGAGGACGTCCACGAGGGCCGCCCGGACGGCCGTGACGTGCCCGGGCGCCGCCGCCTCCAGCCGGGCGCGGCCGGCCTCGGTGAGGACGGCGAAGATCCCGCGCACGTCGGAGGGGCAGCTGCGGCGCCGGACCAGGCCGGCCTTCTCCAGCTGGGTGACCTGGTAGGTCAGCCCGCTCTTGGAGTTGATCAACCCGTTGGCGAGTTCCGTCATGCGCAGCTCGCCGCCGGGTGCGTCGGCGAGCCGGACGAGGATCTCGTACTGGGGGTGGGAGAGTCCGGAGTCGTCCTTGAGCTGCTGGTCGAGATGCCGGTTCACCAGGGCGGAAGCGGCCAGGAAGCCCCTCCAGGCCCGCATCTCGCGCTCGTCCAGCCATCGCGTTCCGTCCATGCCGCCAGGATACACGAGTTGTTCGAATTTGAATCACTGGTCTAGTCTCGGCGTCGGTGGTTCGAATCTGAACAACCTGCTCGACGAACGACTCCTCGGGCCGCCCCCACCGGAAGGAACTCCCCCATGACCAGCGCCTCCGCCACCGCGACGAAGGCCCCGGCCACGGCCCCGGCCGCCCCCGCCACCCCCACCGCGCCCTCCGCCTCCGGCCTCGACGCGGGCCTGCTGCTCCTGCGCCTCGTCCTCGGCCTGACCGTGGCCGCCCACGGCACCCAGAAGCTCTTCGGCTGGTTCGGCGGCGGCGGGATCAGCGGCACCGGCCGGTTCTTCAGCTCCGTCGGCTACCCGGCGGGCGACGCCATGGCCGCCCTCGCCGGACTCAGCGAGACCCTGGGCGGCCTGGGCCTGGCCGCCGGCCTGCTCGCCCCGCTCGCCGGGGCCGCCGTCACCGGCACGATGATCAACGCCCTCGCCGTCCACGGCACCGGGGCCTTCTTCGCCCCCAAGGGCATGGAGTACGAACTCCTCCTCGCTGCGGCCGCCGCGGCCCTCACCCTCACCGGCCCCGGCCGCCACGCCCTGGACCGCGTCCTGCCGCTCCCGGCGCTGCGCACCGCCCGCCCGTCGCTCGGCGCGGCGGCCCTCGCCCTCGGCGTGGTCCTCGCCGGCCTCACCCTCCTCGTACGCGGCTGACGACCCGGCCCGCCCCCCCGTCAGCGGGGGGCGGGCGGATCGGCGCGTCCCCTGATTGGCCCGGCAAAATCAGGGGAACAGCGGAGGAATGACACAACCCATCGAAGACTACGCACTCATCGGCGACCTCATGACCTGCGCACTGGTCGGCCGCGACGGGTCCATCGACTGGCTGTGCCTGCCCCGCTTCGACTCCGCCGCCTGCTTCGCCGCCCTCCTCGGGGACAAGGACAACGGCCACTGGAGGATCGCCCCGGCCGGCGCCGCCGACGGCGAGCCGTGCACGCGGCGGGCGTACGCCGACGGTTCACTCGTCCTGGAATCGCTCTGGGAGACCGACGAGGGCACCGTCAAGGTCACCGACTTCATGCCCCAGCGCGATGTCGCCCCCGACGTGATGCGCGTCGTCGAGGGGATCTCCGGACAGGTCACCGTCCGCAGCACCCTGCGCCTGCGCTTCGACTACGGCAATGTCATCCCCTGGGTCCGCCGCAGCGAGGGGGACCGGGTCGCCGTCGCCGGACCTGACTCGGTCTGGTTCCGCAGCGAGCCCTCCGTCCGCACCTGGGGCGAGGACCACAGCACCCGCTCCGAGTTCACCGTCGGTTCCGGCGAGAAGGTCGCCTTCGTTTTGACCTGGCACCCCTCGCACGAACGGCGCCCTGAGCGCGTCGACCCGTACGAGGCCCTGGAACACAGCCTCGCCGACTGGCGGGAGTGGGCCGGGAAGTGCCGCTACAAGGGCCCCTACGAGGAGGCCGTCACCCGCTCCCTGATCACCCTCAAGGCCCTGACCTACGCCCCCACCGGCGGGATCGCCGCCGCGGCCACCACCTCGCTGCCCGAGGACCTCGGAGGCGTCCGCAACTGGGACTACCGCTTCTGCTGGCTGCGCGACGCCACCCTGACCCTCGGCGCCCTCCTGGCCACCGGCTTCGTCGACGAGGCCCGCGCCTGGCGGGGCTGGCTGCTGCGCGCCGTCGCCGGCGACCCGGCCGACCTCCAGATCATGTACGGGATCGCGGGCGAACGCCGTATCCCCGAGATGGAACTGCCCTGGCTGCGCGGGTACGCCGACTCCGCACCGGTGCGCATCGGCAACGCGGCCGTCGACCAGCTCCAGCTGGACGTCTACGGAGAGGTCCTCGACTCCCTGTTCCTGGCCCGCTCCACCGGCCTGGCCTCCGAACGGCACGCCTGGAAGATCCAGCTCGCCCTGCTGGACTTCCTGGAGCGCAACTGGCGCCGCCCCGACGAGGGCCTGTGGGAAGTGCGCGGCCCGCGCCGCCACTTCACCCACTCCAAGGTGATGGCCTGGGTCGCGGCCGACCGGGCCGTACGCACCCTGGAGGCCGCCCCGCACATGCCCGGCGACGTGGAACGCTGGCGGACCATGCGCGACGAGGTCCACCGCGACGTCTGCGAGCACGGCTACGACCCCGAGCGGGGCACCTTCACCCAGTACTACGGCTCCCGCGAACTGGACGCGGCGACCCTGCTCATCCCGCGCGTCGGCTTCCTCCCGCCCGACGACCCGCGCGTCATCGGCACCGTCGACGCCGTGCGCGACGAGCTGGGCAGCAGCGGCCTGGTCCGCCGCTACAGCACCGAAGGGCCCTCCGTCGACGGACTGCCCGGGGACGAAGGGGCCTTCCTGGCCTGCTCGTTCTGGCTGGCGGACGCCCTGCACATGACCGGCCGGCCCAAGGAGGCCCGCGAGCTCTTCGAACGGCTGCTGGCCGTCCGCAACGACGTGGGCCTGCTCGCGGAGGAGTACGACCCCGCCCTCGGACGCCAACTCGGCAACTTCCCCCAGGCGTTCAGCCACATCGGCCTGGTGAACACCGCCCTCACCCTGGGCGGCGAGGCCCCCTGAGCACCGATGGCCGGCGGGGCCGCCGCGGTGTGCGGCGGCCCCACCGGCCGTCTGTTTCGTCGCAGCGGGCGCTCACGCCACGGCCGGCTCCTCGTCCTCCGGGATGCTGACCAGCCAGCGGGTGTCCTTGCGCGGGCGCAGGTACAGCGCCCAGTACAGGGTGGCGACGGCGGTGATGCCGCCGGTCCACAGCAGGTACACGGTCTCCTGCTGGGTCAGGATGTAGGCCAGGACGGCGATCAGCGCGATCGGCACGGCCGGCCACAGCGGCATCCGCCAGGCGGCCGCCTCGCGGTGCGCCCCGCGCCGGCTGAACAGCGTCGCCACCGCGACCAGCAGGTACATGCCGGTCACCGACACGCCCGTCACCCCGTACAGGGTGTCCAGGTTGACGAAGCACATCGCCGCGCCCGGCAGACCGACCAGCAGGGTGGCCACCCAGGGGGAGCCGAAGCGGCCGAGCCGGGACAGGCCGCGGTTGACGGGCTCGGGCCACGCCTTGTCGCGGGCGGAGGCGAAGAGCACCCGGGAGTTCTGGATCACCATGACGATGCCGGCGTTGATGATCGCGAGGGCCACGCAGAGGCTCACGAAGGTGCCGACGGCCGAGTTCGACCAGGCGGTCACCATCGCGCCGAGGTCACCGGAGGTCAGCGCCTCCAGGTCCGGGGCGCCCAGGGTGATCGCGATGACGGGAACCAGGATGACGGCGGTGGAGATGGCGAGCGTGGCCAGCACGGTCCGCGGGACGTTGCGCCGCGGCTTCTCCAGCTCCTCCGAGAGGTAGACGGCCGTCGAGAAGCCCTGGGTGATGAACAGCGCGATCGCCAGCCCGGAGACCACCATCATGGCCGTCACCGTGGAGGTGCCGCCGCCCTCGGCGGCCACCGTGCCGTGCACCAGGGCGTCCGCGCCCCGCTCGCTGTGGGCGAAGCCCAGCACGGCCACCAGCGCGGCCGCGATCACCTCGAGGACCAGGAAGATGCCGGTGATCCAGGCGTTGGCGCGCAGGTCCAGCAGACCGGCCAGGGTCGCGAGCAGCATCACCGCGCCGCCGGCCACCGGGGCCGGGATGTGGACCACCGGGGCGAGGTAGTCGGCCGTGCCCATGGCGATCACCGGGGGCACGATCATCACCACGAGCAGGGACAGGACGAACACCAGCCAGCCCGCGAGCCGGCCCGCGAGGGTGGAGACCATGGCGTACTCGCCGCCCGCGCTGGGGATCAGGGTGCCCAGCTCCGAGTAGCAGAACGCCACGCCGATACAGAGCAGCGAGCCGATCGCGATCGTGAGCGCGGTCCAGGTACCGAGGCTGGAGAAGAGATCGGGCACGACGACGAACAGGGTCGAGGCGGGCGTCACGCACGACAGCGTGAGCAGGGTCCCGCCGACGACGCCGATGGAGCGCTTGAGCTTCTGCGGGGTGGGCCCGGTGGCGGGGGCGAGCGCCTGGGGAGCGCTGATCGTTTCAGTCATCGGTGCGGGATTCCGATCGGCAGTTGCGAGAAGAAGAGGGTGCGGGAGCGGTATCGCCTCCGAGGCGGTGGTGGTCACTTCCGTTGGTGGCTCCCGGGCCGTTATGGAAGCTCGACGACATCCGCAGGTCAATAGGTGTCCATCTACGGATTCCATCGTGCGGTGCAAGCCCGACACGCCGTTCCGAGCGTTAAGGCCGCGTAAACACCGGGGCGCCGAGGGGTGCGGGAACCGCACGGAGATCGGCACGAATTTTCTTCCGCTTTGCTCGGCGGACGCCGCCGGGGCCGGACCGTGAGACGGGGGCCTGAGTCGTCAGGACCGGGAGGCCAGGAGCAGGGCGATGTCGTCCGGGCGGTCGGCCTGCCCCTCCGCCCCGGCCACCAGCCGGTCGGCGATCTCCGTCAACGGGGCCGGACAGGCGGCCGCCAGGGCGGCCCGCAGCCGCTCCACGCCCTCGTCGATGTCCCGGCCCGGCACCTCCACCAGCCCGTCGGTGTACAGGGCCAGCAGCGCCCCCGGTTCCAGCGACAGTTCCGATTCCGGATAGGCGGCCGCCGGGTCGACGCCGAGGACCACCCCGCCCGGCAGGTCCAGCACCTCGGCGCGGCCGTCCGCCCGGCACAGCAGCGGCTGCGGATGCCCGGCCCGGACGGCGAGGGCGCGGCCGGACGCCGGGTCGAGCAGCACGTAGCAGCAGCTGGCGAACTGTCCCGGATCCAGGTCGATCAGGAGCTGGTTGGTGCCCCGCACCACCTGCGCCGGGGTGTTCCCGCTGAGCGCGAAGGCCCGTACCGCGCTGCGCAGCTGGCCCATGGTCGCGGCGGCCGCCACCCCGTGCCCCTGGACGTCCCCGATGACCAGGGCCAGCCGGCCCGAGGCCGTCTCGATGACGTCGTACCAGTCGCCGCCGACGTCCATCCCCGCCGAACCCGGCAGGTAGCGGCCCACCGTGGCCACCCGTCCCGTCACCGGAAGCCGGTGCGGCAGCAGCGCCGCCTGGAGCCCACGGGCCAGCGCCGCCTCGCTGTCGTAGCGCCGCGCCCGGGCCAGGGCCTGCGCGATGAGGCCGGCCAGCGCGGTGAGGACCGTACGCTCCTCCGGGCTGAAGCCGCGGGGCGTGTCGAAGCCGAGGATGCAGGAGCCCACCGGGCGGCCGGAGGCGATCAGCGGCAGGAAGGCGCGGGCGCCGACATCGGCGTCCAGCGGGATCCCCGGGTAGGCCGACGCCAGGTGCTGCATGGACTCGAAGAACAGGGGCCGCCCCGAGGTCAGCGTCTCCACCCCCGGCAGCCGCGTGTCCAGGGAGACCCCGTCGAAGCGGTCGAGGAACCCGCGGGGGAAACCCGTCTCCCAGGCGAGGTACAGGTGGCGCTCGTCCAGCAGGTAGATCGCCAGCTGCCGGCCGCCGAACGCGGGCAGCAGCTCCTCGGTGACCACCGCCGACACCTGGCGGGCGGTCATCGCCCCGGTCAGCGCGATCGCCAGCGCCACGGGCCGGTACAACGCCGAAGCCCGCCCACCCGCCGCCCGCGCTGCGGCGCCGGCTCCGGTGTCGGGCTGGGCCGCCTCCGGGTCGGGCGGGTACACGGGCAGGCCGGGCGCCTCCAGGGTCAGCGTCACCCCCGAGGCCGTCGGGTACAGGCAGACCGACAGGGCCGGCGGATCCGCGTCCGGCCCACGCCGGGCCTCGAAGCACACCGGCTCGCCGGACAGGAACGCCCTCCGGACGTGGTCCTCGTACGCGGGGTGCCCCAGCCACGGCAGCGCCTCCCACAGCCCGCGCCCCGCCAGTTGCGCCGCGGGCACCCCGGCCAGCCGGCCGGCGGCCGCGCTGGCGAAGCCGATGACCCCCTGCCGGTCCACGGACAGCACCCCCTGCGCCAGCCGGTCCACGGCCTCCCCCGCGCCCCCCGCTGGCAGGGGCCACGGCACGCACAGCGGGTCCGCGTCCCAGCACACCGGATCCCCCGCCTCCGCCAGCCCGGCCAGCTCCCGCGCCAGCCCCTCGGCGGTCTCCCGCATCAGCCTGCGGTCGCCCGCGCCGACCGGGACCCCCGGCGTGGCCGGGCGCACCACCAGCAGCACCCCGAACCGCTCCGGCCCCGCGCGCACCGGCTCGTACAGCGACCCGAACGGGAAGGGCAGCCCCGCCATCAGCTGCGGGAAGCGGAGCACGGCCGCCTCCCCGTCCGGCAGGTGCACGGCCTGGCCGCTGCGGAACGCCTCCGCCACCGGGTACGGGCGGTTCACCTGGATCCGCCACCAGGGCCGGAACAGCGCCCCCGGCAGGCCCGTCAGCACCGCCATCCTGAGCAGCCCCTCGGTGCGCGAGCGCAGGTACACCCCGCCCGCCGAGCCGCCGACGGCCCGTACGGCATCCACCGCCGCCCGCGCGAGCACCCGGCCCGCGGCGTCGGACGCCGGGCCGCCGCGGTCCGGTGTCGCCGTCACACCGTCAGGATGCTCCCTGGTCCCCGGCCCCCGCACTCCGGCGTCGCCCCCCGCCCCCGGCGCGGTAGCCGGCCACCACCGCCGCCGAGGCCGCCAGCAGCACCGCCGCCACCGTGCGCAGCGCCACCCCCATGGCGTCCGTGAAGGCCGCCGCCTGCGCGGGGTCCGCCGCCGGGTTCCCGTGGAACCGGGAGGCCAGCACGGTGCCGACCACCGCCACGCCCAGTGCCGCGCCGATCTCCCGGGCGGCCGTGTTCAGCCCCGAACCCAGCCCCGCCTGGTGCGGCGGCAGGGAGGAGACCACCGTCACGGTCAGCGAGGGCGCGCACAGCCCCGTCCCGACCGACAGCACCAGCAGGTAGCAGGCGTACACCGCGTACGGGGTCCCCGCGTCGGCGGTGGACACCAGCAGCAGGCCCCCCGCGATCAGGCCGAGCCCCAGCCCCACCGGAAGCCGGGGACCGGTCCGCTGCTGCAGCCGGGCGCCGAGACGCGGCACCAGCGCCATGCCGACGGTCAGCGGGACGATCGCGAAGCCGGTCTGGGTGGGTGAGAAGCCCTTCGCGTACTGCAGGTACTGGGCGTTGACGAAGAACAGGGAGAACAGGCCGAAGAAGGCGGCGCCGATGCCCAGGGCCCCGGCGCGCAGCTTCTGCGAGGCGAAGATCCGCGGGTCCAGCAGCGGCCGGGCGGCGCGCAGCGCGTAGGCGGTGAAGGCGGCCAGCAGCGCGGCTCCGGCCGTGAAGGCGGTCAGGACCGGGGCCGAGGACCAGCCGTACGAGGGCCCCTCGATGATCCCGAAGACCACCGCGAACATCGCCCCGGCGAGGATCAGCGCCCCCAGCGGGTCGACGGCCGCGTCGGGGCGCGAGGGCGTACGCGGCACCGTGCGCGCCACCGCCACGGCGAGCAGCGCCGCCAGCGGCACGACCGCCCAGAACAGCGCCCGCCAGGTCAGGAACTCCCCGGCCAGACCGCCGCCGACGTTGCCCGCGAGGCCCCCGAGGCCGGCGGAGAGCGTCCAGGTGGCGAGCGCCTGCGGGCGCCGCTCGGGCGCGGTCAGGTGGACCAGGACCGACATGGTGGCGGGCATGATCAGGGCGGCCCCCGCCCCGCACAGCCCGCGCCCGGCGATCAGCACCGCCGGGTCCTGCGCGAGGGCGCTCAGCGCACCGCCCGCCGCGAACAGCCCGAGCCCGGCGAGCAGCGCGCCCTTGCGGCCGTAGCGGTCGCCCAGGGCCCCGGCAGGGATCAGCAGGGCGGCGAAGACGATCACGTAGGCGTCGACCGCCCACAGCAGCTGGCCCGGGCCGGGGTGCAGGGTCGAGGCGGCCAGCTGCGGGATCAGCAGGTTGACCGCGGCGACCATGCCCTGGGCGACGAGCACGCAGGCGCACAGTACGAGCAGGGCGGCGCGGGACAGCCCGTCGGCGGGGCGGCCGGGGGAGTCGCCCGGAGAGCCGGCGGCCGGGCCGGTGGTCGGGGGTGCGGCGGCGCGGGACGCGGGCGCGGCCGGCGTGCGGGCATGGCGGAGCACGGCTCCTCCTGGGAGTCGGTGGACAGTGGGATCCGGGGAGGTCAACCCCGTGCGACCACCGTAGAGTCGGGGTGACCTGCTTTCCAGTGCAAGTTCTGCAAGGGATGAATGCGTGTGACGCAATCCGGATCGGCCGGGCTGGACCTGAACCTGCTCCTGGCCCTCGACGTGCTGCTGGAGGAGTCGAGCGTCTCCCGGGCCGCCGCCCGCCTCCACCTCTCCGAGCCCGCCATGAGCCGCACCCTCGGGCGCATCCGCAAGGCCCTCGGCGACCCCGTCCTCGTCCGGGCCGGCCGGACGATGGTCCCCACCCCGCACGCCCTCTCCCTCCAGGGCGAGGTCCGCTCCGTGGTCGAACGGGCCCGGGCCCTGTTCCTCACCGGCGGAACGGTCGACCTCAGGACCCTGGAGCGGACCTTCACCGTCCTCGCCCACGACTCCTTCGCCGCCACCTTCGGCGCCACCCTCTTCCAGCGCATGGCCCGAGAGGCCCCCGGGGTGCGGCTGCGCTTCCTCTCCGAGAGCCACGTCGACGTGCCGGCCCTGCGCGAAGGCGTCGCCGACCTGGAAGTCGGCGTCATCGACACCCGTTCGCCCGAGGTCCGCTCCGAGCACCTCTTCGACGAGCGGATGCTCGGCGTCGTCCGGCCCGGACACCCCCTCCTCGACGGCCCACTGACCGCACGCCGGTTCGCCGAGGGGGAGCACCTGATCGTCTCGCGGCGCGGCAGGCTGGAGGGCCCCGTCGACACCGCCCTCGCCGAACGGGGCCTGTCCCGGCGGGTCGTCGGCAGCATCGGCTCCTACCCCGCCTCGCTGTTCGTCCTGCGGGAGACCGACCTGGTCGGCCTGATCGCCACCCGGACCGTCCCCCAGGCCGAGGCGCTCGGCCTGGTCACCTTCGAGGTCCCCCTGGACCTCCCCGCCCTCCCCTTCGGCCTCGCCTGGCACCCCCGCCACGACGCCGACCCCGCCCACACCTGGCTCCGCATCTGCGCCCGCGACCTGGTCCCCGTCTGACGGCGGCGGCCCCGCCCCCGCTGACCCGAACGCCTCCCCCGTACGGGGGACGCACCGCCCCCACCGGCCGCCCCGCGCGCCGCCGCCGGGGAGGCATCCGGCATGTACGACGACATCTCCAGCCACCCCGCGCCCCGCGCCGCCTTCACCGCGGCCGACGCCCACACCCTGCGCACCGCCCTCGACGCCCTCGGCGGGGTCCGCGACCTCGACACCCTCGACGTGGCCTGCGGGCACGGCGGAACCGCCACCCTGCTCGCCCGCGGCGGCGCCCGCCGGACCGTCGGCGTCGACAACTGCCCGGACCGCATCCGGCGGGCCCGCGAACGGCAGACCGGCCGGGAGGGGCAGGGGCCGGCCGTCGAGTACGTCGTCGCCGACGCCGCCGACATGCCCGCCCTCGGCCCCTTCGACCTGGTCACCGCCGTCTACGCGTTCAACCACGCCCCCGACCGCGCCGCCCTGCACGCCATGTTCCGCGGCATCCGCGCCAACCTGCGCCCCGGCGGCCGGCTGCTGTCCCTGGTCCGCAACCCCGGCGCCTACCCGCACGTCGACTGGTCCCCGTACGGGATGCGCATCCTCGACCGGGTACCGGACGGCGACGCGCCCCTGCTCAGGGCCCAGTTCCTGACCGAGCCCCCGCTCCACTTCGAGTACCGCGAATGGGCGCACGCCGACTTCGCCGAGGCCGCCGTCGACGCCGGGTTCTCCACCGTCGCCTGGCAGCCCAGCCGCACCCCGCCCGCCGACGCGAAGCGCGACGAGGCGTACTGGTCGGCCTACCGCGCCGCGCCCGTCAGCTCCCTGATGACCTGTACGGCCTAGGAAGCGGCCCGTGCCCCCGGCTCACCCGGTCCCGGCCGCCGCGCGGCCCCCGGCCCTCCCCGCCCCGGCGGCCGCGCGGGCCACCGCTCACTCCTCGTCGGCCGCCTCCCGGACCAGCTCCACGATCCGGTCGCGGGCCGCCCGGCCCTCCGGGACCGGCAGCAGCGGGTACCCGTGCGGCAGACCCGGCTCCTCGTGCCACTCCACCTCCGCCCCGGCCGCCCGCGCCCGGCGCAGCAGCTCCCGGCTGTCGGTGCTCAGCACGTCCCGGGTCCCGGTGAACACCGTCAGCGGTGCCAGCCCCGCGAAGGAGCCGTGCAGCGGGCTCACCCGGGGGTCGTCCGCGCTCAGCGTCCCCGCGTACAGTCGCCCCGCCTCCGCCAGCCCCGGCCGGGCCAGCACCGGGTCCGCCGGCTCGATCGCCGCCTGGCCGGGGTGGCTCATGCTCACGTCGAGCCAGGGCGAGATCAGCACGATCCGGGACGGCTGCGCCCCCGTCCGCTCCCGCAGCCGCTGCGCCGCGGCCAGCGCCATCCCGGCACCGGCGCAGTCCCCGAGCAGCACCGTCCCGCCCGCGCCGCCGCTCTCGATCAGGCCGCTCAGCAGGTCCGTGGCCACCGGGACGGTACGGTCGGCCGTCCCGCGCGGGGCCAGCACGTACGCCGGCACCACCACCCGGGCCCGGGCCCGGGTGACCAGGGTCCGGATCAGCGACCAGTGGGGCCGCACCAGTTCGTCGACGAACGCGCCGCCGTGCACGTACAGCACCCGTGCCACCGGCTCCTGTCCGAGCGGGCAGACGTCGTACACGGGCCAGGCACCGACGAAGGTCCGCGACACCTCGGCGACCCGCCCCAGCGAACGCGGCGGCAGGTGCGAGGCGGGCCTGCGGGCCGCCCGCGCCACCGTCGCCCGTACCGCCTCCGCGGTGGCGAACCGTCTTCGCCGGCCCGTCGCGACCAGTGCGGCCGAAAACGCCCTGCTGCGCAGACTCGGCACGCCCCTCACCTCCCCTTTCACCCCGGTCCCGGACCGCCACGGCGGTCCCGGTCCGGGCCCTACCCCGTTCCAGGGAGGAGCATAGGCGTGAAGCTGCGCTGTGGACCCGCTTAAGAAAGTCTCGATGGACTGATCACCGCACCGATCGGCAGATTGGTGACCGTCACCACGCCGCGCGCGCACCAGCGGGCCCGGCGGCCCCTCCTTCCGCACGCCTGGAGCCACCCCCATGAAGGCACTCGTCAAGCACCAAGCCGAACCCGGGCTGTGGCTCATGGACGTCCCCGAGCCCGAGTACGGCCCCGGCGACGTGCTGATCAAGGTGCTGCGTACCGGGATCTGCGGCACCGACCTGCACATCCGCGCCTGGGACGGCTGGGCGCAGGGTGCGGTGAAGACCCCGCTGGTCCTCGGCCACGAGTTCGTCGGCGAGGTGGCCGCGCTCGGCGCCGACGTCCGCGACATCGAGGTCGGCGCCCTGGTCAGCGGCGAGGGCCACCTGGTGTGCGGCAAGTGCCGCAACTGCCTGGCCGGCCGCCGCCACCTGTGCCGCTCCACCATCGGGCTCGGCGTCGGACGCGACGGCGCCTTCGCCGAGTACGTCGTCCTGCCCGCGCAGAACGTGTGGGTGCACCGGACGCCGGTCGACCTGGACGTCGCGGCCATCTTCGACCCCTTCGGGAACGCCGTGCACACCGCCCTGTCCTTCCCGCTGGTCGGCGAGGACGTGCTGATCACCGGCGCCGGGCCGATCGGCATCATGGCGGCGGCCGTCGCCAAGCACGCCGGGGCGCGCAACGTGGTGATCACCGACGTCAGCCCCGAGCGCCTGGAGATCGCCCGCAAGGCCGGTGCCACGCTCGCGGTGAACGTCGCCGAGTCCTCCATCGCGGAGGCGCAGACCCGCCTGGGCCTGCGCGAGGGCTTCGACGTCGGCCTGGAGATGTCCGGCCGGGGCGAGGCCATGCGCGACATGATCGACAACATGACGCACGGCGGCCGGATCGCGATGCTGGGCCTGCCGGCGCAGGAGTTCCCGGTCGACTGGGCCAAGGTCGTCACCTCGATGATCACCATCAAGGGCATCTACGGCCGGGAGATGTTCGAGACCTGGTACGCGATGACCGTGCTGCTGGAGGGCGGCCTCGACCTGACCCCCGTCATCACCGGCCGCTACGCGTACACCGACTTCCAGGCCGCCTTCGACGAGGCGTCCACGGCCCGGAGCGGCAAGATCATCCTCGACTGGACGAAGTAGACCCCGGGCCCGGCCGCCGGGCCGCGACCGCGGCGTACGGGCCGGCCGCCGGCGCCGACCGGACCGGCGGGGCCCCCGCCCGCCGGCCGGCCCCCGGCGGCGGCCGCCGTGACCCCGGCGGCCGACAGCCGTCGGCGCCACCCCTCGACCATCCCCCTCCGGCCGGGCCCCGCCCACCACCCCCTCCGCGGGGCCCGGCCCCCTCCCGTCCGCCGGACGGCATACCGCACAAGGAGAACCGACCATGTTCGAGTCCGTCCGCGAGGACCTCCGCGCCACCCTCGCCGAGATCCGCGCCGCCGGCCTGCACAAGCCGGAGCGCGTCATCGGCACCCCGCAGAGCGCCGCCGTCGCGGTGACCGCGGGCGGCGCCCCCGGCGAGGTCCTCAACTTCTGCGCCAACAACTACCTGGGCCTCGCCGACCACCCCGAGGTCGTCGCCGCCGCCAAGGACGCCCTCGACCGCTGGGGCTACGGCATGGCCTCGGTCCGCTTCATCTGCGGCACCCAGGAGGTGCACAAGGAGCTGGAGGCCCGCCTGTCGGCCTTCCTCGGCCAGGAGGACACGATCCTCTACTCCTCCTGCTTCGACGCCAACGGCGGAGTCTTCGAGACCCTCCTGTCCGCCGAGGACGCGGTGATCTCCGACGCCCTCAACCACGCCTCCATCATCGACGGCATCCGCCTCTCCAAGGCCCGCCGCTTCCGCTACGCCAACCGCGACATGGCCGACCTGGAAGCCCAGCTGAAGACCGCCACCGAGGGCGGCGCCCGCCGCAAGCTCATCGTCACCGACGGCGTCTTCTCCATGGACGGCTACGTCGCCCCGCTCGCCGAGATCTGCGACCTCGCCGACCGCTACGACGCCATGGTCATGGTCGACGACTCCCACGCCGTCGGCTTCGTCGGCCCCGGCGGCCGCGGCACCCCCGAACTGCACGGCGTCATGGACCGCGTCGACATCATCACCGGCACCCTCGGCAAGGCCCTCGGCGGCGCCTCCGGCGGCTACGTCGCCGCCCGCGCCGAGATCGTCGAACTGCTGCGCCAGCGCTCGCGCCCGTACCTCTTCTCCAACTCCCTCGCCCCCGTCATCGCCGCCGCCTCCCTCAAGGTCCTCGACCTGCTGGAGTCCGCCGGCGACCTGCGCGACCGGCTCGCGGCCAACACGCGGCTGTTCCGTACGAAGATGACCGAGGCGGGCTTCGAGATCCTGCCCGGCGACCACGCCATCGCCCCCGTCATGATCGGCGACGCCGCCGAGGCGGCCCGGATGGCCGAGCTTCTCCTGGAGCGCGGGGTGTACGTGATCGGCTTCTCCTACCCCGTCGTCCCGATGGGCCAGGCCCGTATCCGCGTCCAGCTCTCCGCGGCCCACTCGACGGCCGACGTGGAGCGCGCGGTGGCCGCCTTCGTGGACGCCCGGACGGCACTTTCCGCTGCTCAGGGCTGACATCATGGAGGGGTGATCGACCCCCGCCGGCTGCGCATCCTGCGGGCCGTGGCGGACCACCGTACGGTGACCGCCGCGGCCGCAGCCCTGTACCTCACCCCCTCCGCCGTCTCCCAGCAGCTCGCCGCGCTGGAGCAGGAGACCGGCCACACCCTGCTCCACCGCAGCGGCCGCGGGGTCCGGCTGACCGCGGCGGGGGAGATCCTCCTCGGCCACGCCCACGAGGTGCTCGCCCAGCTGGAGCGGGCGGAGGCGGAACTCGCCGCCTACGCCGGCGGGGCCGCCGGCGAGGTCACGGTGGCCGCCTTCGCGACCGGCATCGCCGAGGTGCTGGCCCCGGCCCTGGCCCGCCTCGCGCGGGAGCACCCGGGCATCCGGCTCCGCGTCCGGGACGCCGAGGGCGACCAGAGCCTGCTGCAACTGCTCGACGGGGAGGCGGACCTGGCCCTCGCGGTCGAGTACCGGGGCGCGCCGGGCGCCGACGACGGCCGCCTGTCGGTGATCCCGCTGTACGCGGAGCCCTTCGACGCGGTCCTGCCGTCGGACCACCCCCTGGCGGGCCTGCCCGCCGTGGCGCTGGCGGACCTCTCCGACTCCGACTGGGTGGGCCAGTACCCGGGCAACCCCTGCCATGACGTGACCCTGCTGGCCTGCGAACTGGCCGGCTTCGAGCCCCGGTTCGCGCACTCCTCCGACGACTTCCGGGCGGTCGCCGCCCTGGTCGGCGCGGGCGCCGGGGTGGCCCTGGTGCCGCGCTCGGCCCTGCGGGGCATCGACCTCAAGGAGGTCCGCGTCCGCCCGGTCACCGGCCCGGCGGCCACCCGTCGCGTCTTCGCCGCCACCCGCCGCGGCGCGGAGTCCCACCCGCTGATCGCCCCGGTCCTGGCGGCCCTGTCCCGCGAAGGGGAACGGGTACCCGGGCACTGAGGAGGCGAACCGCCCCTAGACCCGTATCAGTTCCACACCCGCCTCCTCGAACGCCGCCGCGAGGGGGGCGGTGAGGGCGGTGTCCGTGACCAGGGTGTGGACCGTGGTGGTGGGGCAGATACGGGCGAAGGCGCGGACGCCCAGCTTCGTGGAGTCCGCCGCGACCACCACGCGCCGGGCGCGGGCGCACAGCAGGCTGTTGACGGCGGCCTCGTCCTCGTGGCGGGTGGCCGCGCCGTCCGCAGGATCGAAGGCATCGACGCCGACCACCGCCGTGTCCACCGTCAGCTGGCCGAGCGTCTGCTGGGCCAGGGGGCCGGTGAGTTCGTACGACTGCGGACGGGCCACCCCGCCCGTCAGCACGATCTTGAACTGGGGCCGGATCACCAGCTCGCCCGCGATGTTCAGGGCGTTGGTGACCACCGTCAGGGCGGGGGAGCCGCCCGCCAGGTCCGGGCGGGCCGCCAGGGCGCGGGCCACCTCCGTGGTGGTGGTGCCGCCCGTCAGGCCGACCACCTCGCCCGGTGTGATGAGCGCCGCGACGGCCTCGCTGATCCGCCGCTTCTCGGCGGCCCGCCGCGAGCTGCGGTAGCGCAGGGGGAGTTCGTACGAGACCCCGTGCGGGACCGCCCCGCCGCGCGTGCGCACCAGCAGCTGCTGCTCGGCCAGCTGGTCCAGGTCCCGGCGGATGGTCGCGGCGGAGACGCCGAGCGCCTCGGCCGCCGGCTCCACCTCCAGCCCGTCCCGCTCCACCAGCAGGTCCAGCAGTCTCTGCCAGCGCTCCGTGCGGGTCATGGCGCCCCTCCCGTGTCGTCCCCGTCGAGATTAACCCAGCGGAACACACCTGCCGATGCTTGAAGTTGCGTGAAACGGCCCGCTACCTTGCACGAACACGCACCAACGCACCACATGCCGCACGCAGCAACCGCCAGGATGACCCATCCACCGCGCAGGGAGCCCGCATGAGTCACGTCGCGTACGAGTTGGCCACGCAGCCCGAGAGCTGGGAGCGGGCCGCCGAACTGGCCCCGGCCCACCGGGCGGTGCTGCCCGGACCGGGGGAGCGTACCGCGATCGTCGGCTGCGGGACCTCGTACTACATGGCCCAGGCCGCGGCCGCCCTGCGCGAGGAGGCCGGGCAGGGGGAGACCGACGCCTTCCCCGCCTCGGAGTTCCCCCGCCACCGCCGCTACGACCGGGTGGTGGCCCTGACCCGCTCCGGGACCACCACCGAGGTGCTGGACCTGCTGTCCGGGCTGCGGGAGGCCCGGATCCCGTCCACCGCCGTCGTCGGGGACCCCGACACCCCGGTGGCCGCCCTCGCCGGCGCCCTGGTGGTGCTGGACTTCGCCGACGAGCGGTCCGTCGTCCAGACCCGCTTCGCCACCACCGCCCTCACCCTGCTCCGGGCCCACGTGGGAGCGCACACCCCGGCCGTCGTCGCCGACGCCCGCGCGGCGCTGGCCGAGCCGCTGCCCGCCGGGCTGGACGAGCGCCGGCAGTTCACCTTCCTCGGCCGGGGCTGGAGCGTGGGCCTGGCCCACGAGGCCGCCCTCAAGATGCGGGAGGCGTCCCTGTCGTGGGCCGAGGCGTACCCGGCGATGGAGTACCGGCACGGCCCGGTCAGCGTCACCGGCCCCGGATCGGTGACCTGGTCGCTGGGCGGCACCCCTGAGGGCATCGCCGAACTGGTCCTGGGCACCGGCGCCGACTGGGTCGACGGCACGCTCGACCCGCTCGCCGAACTGGTCCGGGTGCACCGGCTGGCCGTCGCGGTCGCCGCCGTACGGCAGCTGGACCCCGACGCGCCCCGCAACCTCACCCGCTCCGTGATCCTCAGCGGCGGCCGTGAGGGGGCGGTCCGATGAGCCTCGCCCCCGCCGGGACCCTCGTCGCAGAGGCGGCAGCCGCCGGGCGCGCCGTCGCCGCCTTCAACGTCATCACCCTGGAGCACGCCGAAGCCGTGGTCGAGGGGGCGGAGCGGGCCGGTCTGCCCGTCATCCTCCAGCTCAGCGAGAACGCGGTGAAGTTCCGCGGCGGGGCCCTGCTGCCCATCACCCGGGCCGCCGCCGCCTGCGCCGAGGCCGCCCGGGTGCCCGTCGGACTCCACCTCGACCACGTCAAGAGCCCCGACCTGCTGCGGCGGGCCGCCGACGCCGGGTTCGGCTCCGTGATGTACGACGCCGCGCACCTGCCCTACGCCGAGAACCTGGAGGCCACCCGCTCGGCCGCCGACTGGGCCCATGCGAACGGGCTGTGGATCGAGGCCGAGCTGGGCGAGGTCGGCGGGAAGAACGGCGCCGCGCCGCTGGACCCGCACGCGCCGGGCGCCCGTACCGACCCGGACGAGGCGAGGCGGTTCGTCGCCGATTCCGGGGTGGACGCCCTGGCCGTGGCCATCGGCAGCACGCACGCCATGACCAGCAGGACGGCCTCCCTGGACCACGCCCTGCTGGCGCGGCTGGCCAAGACGGTGGAGGTGCCGCTGGTCCTGCACGGCTCCTCCGGGCTGCCGGACCGGGAGCTCGCGGCGGCGGTCGCGGGGGGCATCCGCAAGGTCAACATCGGCACCGCGCTCAACGTGGCCATGACCGAGGCCATCCGCACCCACCTGACCGGCGCCGACCCCCGCCCCTACCTCACCGCGGCCCGCACGGCGATGGCGGCGACGGCGGAGGCGATGATCGCGGCCCTGAACTGACGCGGCGGCGGCGGAAGAAGGGGGGGGAGCGGGGAGGGGTTCCCTCCCCGCTCTTCCGTATTCCTGTAACGGGTTCTAATCTGACCGCCGCCGTCCCAGCGACCGGCTGGAGCGTGAGGATCCCGGAGGGGCCGTGCACCTCGAATACACGCCCGAGCAGCAGCAGTTGCGCGCCGAGCTGCGTGCGTACTTCGCCGAGCTCGTCCCGCAGGACGTCCACGCCCGCTACGCGGAGCCGGCCGCGCAGAAACGCTTCTACCGCGAGACCATCCGCCGCCTCGGCGCGGACGGCTGGCTCGGCGTCGGCTGGCCGAAGGAGTACGGCGGGCGCGGCATGTCCCCCATGGACCAGTTCATCTTCTTCGACGAGGCCGCGCAGGCCGTCGTCCCGCTGCCGCTGATGGCGCTCAACACGGTCGGCCCGACCCTGATGCGGTTCGGCACCGACGAGCAGAAGGCGTACTTCCTCCCGAAGATCCTCTCCGGCGAGATCGACTTCGCCATCGGCTACAGCGAGCCCGACGCCGGGACCGACCTCGCCGCCCTCCGGTGCAGGGCCGTCCGGGAGGGCGACGAGGAGAGCGGCACCTACGTGGTCAACGGCCAGAAGATCTGGACCACCAACGGCGACACCGCCGACTGGGTCTGGCTGGCCGTCCGCACGGACCCGGCCGCCCCCGCGCACAAGGGCATCACGATGCTCCTCGTCCCGACCTCCGACCCCGGCTACTCCTGCACCCTCATCAACACCCTGGCCTCGCACGACACCACCGCCAGCTACTACGAGAACATCCGGGTGCCCGCGAGCCGCCGCGTGGGCCAGGAGAACAAGGGCTGGCGCCTGATCACCAACCAGCTCAACCACGAACGCGTCACCCTCGCCGCCCACGGCACGATGGCCATCCGTGCCCTCCACGACGTCCAGCGCTGGGCCGCCGCCACGAAACTCGCCGACGGCCGCCGCGTCATCGACCTGCCCTGGGTCCGCGCCCTCCTGGCCCGCACCCACGCCCGGCTGGACGCGATGAAACTCCTCAACTGGCAGATGGTGAACGCCGTCCAGTCGGGCACCCTCACCCCCCAGGACGCCTCCGCCGTCAAGGTCTACGGCTCGGAGGCGCGCCGGGACGCGTACGCCTGGCTGATGGAGGTGACCGGCGCGGCGGGCCCCCTCAAGGACGGCTCGGCCGGTGCGGTCCTCCACGGCGAACTGGAACGCGGCTACCGCAGCGCGGTCATCTTCACCTTCGGCGGCGGCAACAACGAGATCCAGCGCGAAATCATCTCCTGGATCGGCCTGGGCATGCCGAGGGTCCGCCGCTGACGGGCTGTGACTCACAACGTTAGTCGGCACATAACAGCCGGTGCTGTCACGGGACATGCGTGCGAACGCACGGTGGGCTCGGATACCACCGTCCGCACCTTGACGGCGCCGACTATGAGGAAGCCCAGAAGATCCTCGAGGGCCCCCTCGCAGACCCGGGCAGTCCCCGTCTCACCACCGGAGTTCCCGATGCCTGTCAGAAAAGCCACAGCTCGGCTGAGGCGTTCCGCATTCGACGCGGAGCCCAAGTGATCGAGACCGGCGAGCTCGAATTGAGCCAGCTGCTGGCCTTCGTGAAGGACAAGCCGCACGCCGAGCCACTGAAGGCGCTCGCCGACGTCCGGGTGACCATGTTAGCGACGACGACTGCCAAACCCCTGCCGGCGTCGCCACCCATGGCAAGGAGTGGCCAATCGCTGACTTGGAGGCCAACCCCGACCGGCTGGTCTACGGCAGGGGACAATTGCTCGTCGCTGGGCTCCTTGTCGGTACGGGCTCTGCGCGGCATCGTCCCGGCACGGCTCCGCGGTCGGACTTCACGCCTCGGCCGGTGCATCCAGTCGGCAGTGGACGTCGACGATGCCCTCGACGGAGCGGGTGAGGCGTTCGGCCAGGGGGATCAGGTTGCCGTCGCGGACCTCGCCGGTCAGCGTGGCGATCCCTTGGGCCACGGTGACCTTGACCGCTTCGTGGGAGAGTGGGAAGAGGCGGTCGACGACCGTTCGGCGGATCTCGGTGGCGAGTTCCTCGTCGGTGCGGAGGAAGACCTTGAGCAGGTCTGCGCGGCTGACGATGCCCTTGAGGGTGCCGTCGGCGTCGACGACCGGGAGGCGCTTGATGTGCCGGTCGGCCATGAGGCGGGCGGCCTGAGGCAGGGTGGCGTCGGGGCGGATCGTGACGGCCGGGGTGGTCATCATGTTCTCGGCGCGGGTGGAGCCCGCCTTGGCGGTGTCGCCGAGGCGGCGCATCTGTTCGATCAGGCCCGGGCGGTGCTCGTGGAACTCCTCCTTGGGCAGGAGATCGGCCTCGGAAACCACGCCGACCACGTGTCCCTCGCCCTCGATGACGGGGAGGGCGGTTACCTTCCACCGTTCCATCGCGGTGGCGATGTCCTTGAAGCCGGTCGAGGGGGTGACGGCGATGACCCTGGTGGTCATGACGTCGGCGACGGTGTACGGGGTGGAGGTCATGGCGGGGTCCTCAGCGTGTGTAGGCGAGCGGGGTGCCGCTGCCGTGAGGGGCGAACAGGTCGAGGAGCCGGGTGCGGGCGGAGTCGAGCCGGTCGGCGATGACGGCGGCCACGGCGACGGACCGGCCGACGGCCGAGTCCTCGTCGCACAGTGTGCGTACGGCTGCGGCGTCGAACTCCAGGCTTCTCAGCCCGCCGGCGTTCGTTGAAGACGCGGATGCGGCCGGGAAGGTCACCTGGTGGGAGTGGGCCAGCAGGGCTTCGCGGGCTTCGGGTGCCATCGCTTCGAGGACGGTGTGCATGGTGCTCATGGAGTGCCTCCAACCCCTCGCATCCACCCTGCTCGGTGGGCCGCCGTGTCCGGGAGGGCCGCGCGGTGCACACCGCGGGGACCGTCCGGCCCCGGTCAGCGGACCAGGACGGCCTCCCCGGATTTGGGTACGACGGCCGTCCAGCCCAACTCGTGATCGATGCGGTCCCGCAGGGTTTCGGAGGCGCTCTCCTCGCCGTGGACGAGGTAGGTGGTGTGCGGGGCCGGGGCGGAGCGCAGCCAGTCGATGATCTGGTCTGCGTCTGCGTGCGCGGAGAAGTGCGGTACGTCGGCGACCTCGGCGCGTACGGGGACGTACTCGCCGAACATCTTGAGTGTGCGGGCGCCGTCCACGAGGTCGCGGGAGCGGGTGCCGGCGGCGGCGAAGCCGACGATGACCACGGCGTTGCGGGGGTCGGGCAGGGTGCGCTGGAGGTGGTGCAGGACGCGGCCGCCGGTGGCCATGCCGGCGGAGGAGACGATGATCGCCGGCCCGGTGGCGTTGTTGATGTCGATCGACTCCTGGACGGTCCGGGCGGCCAGGAAGGGCTCCGGGCTGATCGCCGCCTCGCCTTGGGCGAGGATCTCGGGTCGTAGCTCGGGCGAGCGGGCCCGTACGGCGTCGCGGTAGACGTCGAGGGCCGCGAGGGCCATGGGGCTGTCGACGTAGACGGGTACGTGGCGGGGCAGGATGCCGTCGCCGCGCAGGGTGGCCAGCTCGTGCAGGACGACCTCGGTGCGGTCGATCGCGAAGGCCGGGATGACCACGGTCCCGCCCCGGGACAGCGTCCGGGTGATCACCGAGGCGAATGCGCGTCGCGCGCTCTCGTGGTCGTGGCGGCGGTTGCCGTACGTCGACTCCATCAGGAGGACGTCGGCGCGGGAGAACGGCTCGGGCGGCAGGAGGAGCGGGTGGCCGGGGCGGCCGAGGTCGCCGCTGACGGCGAGGGTGTGGCCGTCCTCCAGGGTCAGATGTGCCCAGGCGGAGCCGAGGATGTGCCCGCCGTGGTGCAGCATCAGCTTCGTGCCGGCCATGATCTCGACCTCGCTGCCCACCGCGACCGGGTCGAAGTACTTGATCGTGTGGTCCACGTCGTCATCGTCGTAGAGCGGCTTGGCGGGGCGGTGCTTGGACCAGCCGTGCTGGTTGGCGTGCTCGGCGGCCTCCACCTGGAGGCGGGCGCTGTCGCGGAGCACGATCTCGGCGAGCCGGGCGGTGGGGGCGCTGGTCAGGATCGGTCCGCGGAAGCCGTGCCGGACCAGTCGCGGCAGGTAGCCGCAGTGGTCCAGGTGGGCGTGGGTGACGACGACGGCGTGGATGTCCGATGCAACGCAGGGCAGCTTGTCCCAGTTGCGACGGCGCAGGTCAGCGACACCCTGGAAGAGTCCGCAGTCGACGAGGATCCGGGCGTGGTCGCTCTCGACCAGGAACTTGCTGCCGGTGACCGTCCGCACTCCGCCGAGGAACCTCAGCAGAGCCGGGCGGGCGGAAGCAGGAGACGGGGCCGAGCGGGACATGGCAGCAGCCCTCCTTTCGGAACGGACACCGGTCTCCACCGTCGCACCGGAACGCGCTGTCCGCTGGGGACCTACCGGTCCTCGGTTGGGGCCGACCGGCCCAAGCGGGACGGAGGGACACGGGCACAGCCTGACGGTGACCCCCTCCCGCACAGCGCACAGAGAGAAGGCCCGCCATGAAGGCACTCGTCTTCCACGGTCCCGGGCAGACCTCCTGGCAGGACGTCCCGGACCCCTCCATCAAGGACGCCGCCGATGCGATCGTCCGGGTCGACGCCGTCACCATCTGCGGCACCGACCTGCACATCATCAAGGGCGACGTCCCCGAAGTGACATCCGGCCGCATCCTGGGCCACGAGGCCGTCGGCACCGTCGTCGAGACCGGCGGCGACGTCCGCAGCGTCCGCCCCGGCGACCGCGTCCTGATCTCCTGCATCTCCGCCTGCGGCCGCTGCCGCTTCTGTCGCGAAGGGCACTACGGCCAGTGCCGCGGAGGCGGCGGCTGGGTCCTGGGTCACACCATCGACGGCACCCAGGCCGAATTCGTACGCGTCCCCTTCGCCGACCTCTCCGTCCACCCGCTGCCCAGTGCCCTGGCCAGCCACGACGCCGTCCTGCTCGCCGACATCTTCCCGACCTCCTACGAGGTCGGCGTGCTCAACGGAAACGTACGCCCCGGCGACACCGTCGTCGTGGTCGGCGCCGGCCCCATCGGCCTGGCCGCCATCGCCACCGCACAGCTCTACAGCCCCGGGCGGATCATCGCCGTCGACCTCGCCGCCCCCCGGCTCGCTGCCGCGCGCGACCTCGGCGCCGATGCCACCGTGAGCGTGGACGAGGAGCCCGAGCGCCTGGTGGAGGACCTCACCGACGGGCTCGGGGCCGACGTGGTCATCGAGGCCGTCGGCGTGCCCGAGGCGTTCGAGATGTGCACCCGCATGGTCCGTCCCGGCGGACGGGTCGCCAACATCGGCGTCCACGGCAAGCCCGCCGTCCTCCACCTCGAAGACCTGTGGATCAAGGACGTCACCATCACCACCGGCCTCGTCGACACCCACTCCACCCCCATGCTGCTGCGCATGATGGCCGCCGGCCGCCTCCCCGGCACCGCGATGGTCACCCACCGCTTCGAGCTGGACCAGATGGAAGAGGCGTACGACGTCTTCTCGCGCGCCGGCGAAACCGGCGCCCTCAAGGTCGTGCTCGGCGGACCGCAGCACGACACGCTCGCCGTACCGCCCCAGGAGCGGTGAGTGACCTTGAAGAGCACACCGAGCACCCACCCGCAGCCGTCCGGCGAGATGGCCGGACACACCGACCTGGGCCGCCGCCTGGCGGCCCTCCGCGAAGCCCTTGGCCTGAGCCGCGACGACATGGGCCGGTCCGCACAGCCACTGGATGAAGCTCACCCCGGCCGGATCACCGGCCGCCGCGTGGTGCACGACTCATGAACGACCTGCGCGCGGTCGTCTTCGACACCGACGGAGTGCTCCTCGCCACGGCGGACCGCCACGCGGCCGCTTGGAAGGAGACCTTCGACGGCTGCCTCCCCGAGTGGCAGCCGTCGCACGCCGGTGCACGACCATGCCCGTTCGACGCCGTCCGCGAGTATCGGGCCCTGGTGGACGGCAGGTCCCGCCTCGACGGCGTACGGGCCTTCCTCGACGCCCGTCACATCGACCTCCCGCCAGGGACGCCCGAGGATCCGCCGGGGTGTGACACCATCCGCGCGGTCGCCGCCCGCAAGGAAGAGGTCTTCTCCGCGATGCTGCGGACCGACGGCGTCCGCACCTTCGACGACGTGCGGCCCGCTCTCCAGGCACTACGGGAGAGGCAGGTGCGGTGCGCGGCCGTCTCGGCCTCACGGCATGCCCGCTCCCTCCTGGAATCCGCGGAGCTCATCGGTTACTTCGAAGCCCTGGTGGACGGCCGGGACGCGGCCGCACTCGATCTTCCGGGCAAGCCAGACCCCGCCCTCTTCCTCGAAGCCGCCGGCCGGCTCGGCGCGACCCCCGGTCACACCGCCGTGGTGGAGGACGCACTCGCGGGTGTCGAAGCGGGACGCCGAGGCCGATTCCGGCTGGTGGTCGGAGTCAACCGTGAAGAGGACCCGCACATGAGGGACGGCCTGCGCGCACACGGCGCCCACCTCGTCCTCCCCGACCTCGGCGGGCTGCCCGCCGCCCTCGAAGGCGACCGCCCGTGACCACGGCCTGGTGCTGGGAGTACCCCCACTACGACCCCAAGACCGAGCGGCTGGTCGAGTCCCTGTGCACCCTGGGCAACGGCCGCTTCGCCACGCGCGGTTCCGCGCCCGAGAGCATCGCCGACGACATCCACTACCCGGGCACCTACCTCGCAGGCTGCTACGACCGGCTCGACTCCGCCGTCGGCGGACGCACGGTCTCCAACGAGGACATGGTCCGGCTCCCGGACTGGACCGCGCTGCGGTACCGCTGCCTGCCCGAGGGCGCACCGCCCGGCGACTGGCTCACACCCGACCACCCGACCCTGCGCCACAGCCACGTGTCGCTGGACCTGCGCGCCGGAACGCTCACCCGCCGCATGCTCTTCCACGACGCCGACGGCCGCCGCCTGGGCGTCACCCACACCCGCCTCGTCCACATGGGCGACCCGAACCTGGCCGCTCAGAACACGGTGTTCAGAGCGTACGGCTGGAGCGGCAGGATCGAGATCGAGGCCGTACTCGACGGCGACGTCACCAACGCGGGAGTCGACCGCTACCGCGCGCTGGCCGGCCGGCACCTGGTCGAGCACCGGGCCGGAGTGGAGGCGGAGGGCACCGCCTGGATCGCCTGCACCACGGCCACCTCCAGGGTGAAGATCGGGCTCGCGGTCCGGACATCGGCACGTCCACCTGCGCCGGTGGGCCGGGCATGCACAGCCGCCACCGCCACGCAGACGTTCGTCCTGCCGATCAAGCGGACCGCCCCGGCGGTCGTTGTGAAGACAGCCGCCCTGTGTACCTCGCTCGACCGTCCCCCGGCCGATCCGCTGCGGCGGAGCATCGACTGCGCCACACACGCCCCGGACTTCCCTTCCTTGCTGGCGTCCCACCGGGCGTCCTGGCAACGTCTCTGGAGCGAAGGAGAGCTGAAAGTACCCGGAGAGACGGGCAAGGTTCTGCGGCTGCACGCCTTCCACGTCCTGCAGACCCTCTCGCCGCACACCGCCGAGCTCGATGCCGGCGTCCCCGCCCGCGGCCTGCACGGCGAGGCGTACCGGGGCCACGTCTTCTGGGACGAGCTGTTCGTCCTGCCCTACCTGGCCCTCCACCTCCCCGAGACCGCTCGCGCCCTGTTGATGTACCGGCACCGACGGCTCCCCGCGGCCCGGGAGGCCGCTCGCCGGGCCGGGGCGAAGGGAGCCATGTTCCCCTGGCAGAGCGGCAGTTCCGGCACCGAGGAGACACAGCGGCTGCACCTCAATCCGCGCTCCGGCCGCTGGCTCCCGGACCACTCCCACCTCCAGCACCACGTGGGGTCGGCCATCGCCTGGAACGTGTGGCAGTACGGGCTGGCCACCGGCGACGCCGGATTCATGCACGGCCCGGGCGCCGAACTCCTGCTGCACACCGCCCACTTCTGGGCGGACACGGCGACGTGGGACACCGACCTCGGCCGCTACCGGATCCGCGGCGTCGTCGGACCGGACGAGTACCACGACGCCTACCCGGACGCCGCCGCCCCCGGCATCGACGACAACGCCTACACCAACGTCACCGCCGCCTGGGTACTGGCCCGCGCACTCGACCTGTACGGGGAACTCCCTGCCGCCCGCCGCGCCGAGCTCCTCACGCAACTGGGCATCGGTCCCGACGGCCTCACCGTCTGGGAGGACATCTCCCGCCACCTGTACGTGCCGTTCCATCGTGATGTGATCAGCCAGTTCCACGGCTACGGCGACCTCGCCGAGCTCGACTGGGACGGCTACCGCGCCCGCTACTACGACATCCGCCGCCTGGACCGCATCCTGGAAGCCGAAGGTGACACGCCCAACCGCTACCAGGCGTCCAAGCAGGCCGACACCCTCATGCTCGGCTACCTCTTCCGCCCTTCAGAGCTGGAGCAACTCTTCCTTCGGCTCGGCTACGGCCTGGACGACGGCCTTTGGCGCAGGACGGTGGACCACTACCTGCGGCGCACCTGCCACGGCTCCACGCTCAGCAGCCTCGTCCACGGCTGGGTAATCGCCAGGGAGCAGGGCGCGGACGCCTGGCGCTACTGTCAGGAAGCCCTGCTCAGTGACATCACGGACGTCCAGGGCGGCACCACGGGCGAGGGGATCCACCTCGGCGCCATGGGGGGCACCCTGGACCTCGTCGAGCGCGGCATCGTCGGGCTCGAACCCCACGGCGACGGCCTGCACATCGACCCCGTGCCCCTCTCCGAAGTGCCCGGTTCCTCGTTCTCGATCTCCTACCTGGGGCACCGGGACATCCGTATCCGGTTCCGGCCCGGCCGGCTCGGCATCAGCGTCCCCGCGTCACTTCTGGGCCCGGTGCCCCTGGTCCTGCCCGGGGACCGGCACGAACACATTTCCGCAGGCCAGGAACGGTGGTTCCGGCTGCCCAAGGGCTGACCGGCAGTCGCGCATGCTCGCGTGGCGCTGCGTTCGTGATGCGCACACTGTGGATGTATCAGCCGTCGGAAGGATGAACGGAATGGACAGGCAGCAAGAGGCTCCGCGGATCGTGGTGGGCGTCGACGGATCGCCCTCGTCCCAGGCCGCGCTGCGCTGGGCGGTCCGGTACGCAGGTCTGGTGAGCGGTCGAGTGGAGGCGGTCGCGGCATGGGACGTGCCCGGTGCCGCATCATGGTCGGCTCCAGCGGTGGACACCACGTTCGACGAGGAGGAGGCCGAGCGGCGTCTGGTCGAGGAGGTCCGCGCGGTGCTCGGTGAGGACGGTGCCTCCTCCGTGCACCAGCGCCTGGTACGCGGCAATCCGGTAGACGTCCTGGTGGATGCGGCAGACGGCGCGGACATGCTGGTCGTGGGCAGCCGTGGTCGCGGCGGCTTCAGCCGAGCCATGCTCGGTTCGGTGAGCCATCAGACGGCGCTCCACGCACCCTGCCCGATCACCATCGTCCGGTCGGACATCCCCGCCGAATAGCCCAACCTCGGGCTGATCTGTGGTCGCGTCCTGGCGCGGTGAACGGTGATTTCGGCATGCTCCTGAGCAGGACGGACATAGTCCTGCCGTAGGCCAGGCAGCCACTCAGTGCCGGAACCGGGGCCGATCGGCCCCGCTCGGCACCGGGCCACTCGGCCCCGAGTGAGTGGCCCCCTCGGCACTGCGGTCTTCCTGGCCCCCTGCGTGATCGTGGAACCCAGACGCCAATCCGGCGCCGCCTTCCGACGAGGGTGACCACGATGCAGCGCATTCGCATCCAGACCCGGCCCAAGCAGCCCCCCAGGCCCTCACCGCTGGATCTGCGCACGCCGTCCGGGCGCCCCCTGCCGTACTGATCCCTGCCATTACGCAGCCTCGGAGGACGTCATGGGACACACGCGACGCGCCGTACCGTTCACCGAGCTCAGCCGAGGCGACACCGGCAGGGTCGGCGGCAAGAACGCCTCTCTCGGAGAGCTGACCAGACTGCTGACCGGCGCCGGCCTGCGTGTGCCGCCCGGCTTCGCCACGACCGCCGAAGCCTACGAGGAGCTGCTCGACGGGCACGGCCTGCGCACCCGCATCCAGGAGCAGCTCGACCGGCTCCACGACGGTGTCGCGCTTGAAGACGTCGGTGCGGGCATCCGCTCAATGATCATGGGCGAGACCCTGCCCGAAGCACTGACGGCCGAGATCATCACGGCGTACCAGGAGCTCGGCCGGGAGCTGGGCCGCTCCGACCCGGAGGTCGCCGTACGCAGCAGCGGCACCGCCGAAGACCTGCCGGAGGCCAGTTTCGCCGGCCAGCAGGAGACCTACCTGAACGTGCGCGGCACCGTGCAGCTGCTGGACGCTGTGCACCGCTGCTTCGCCTCCCTCTACACCGACCGCGCGATCGACTACCGGGAGCGGATGGGCTTCGACCACCTCCAGGTCGCCCTGTCCGTCGGCGTCCAGGTCATGGTCCGCTCCGACCTCGCCGGGGCCGGGGTGATCTTCACCCTCGACCCCGAGAGCGGCTTCCCGAACGTCGTCGTGGTGAGCGCGGCCTGGGGGCTGGGCGAGACCGTGGTCAGCGGGCAGACCGATCCAGACGAGTACACCGTCTTCAAGCCCGGCCTCAAGGACCCGGCCCTGAACCCCGTCATCGACGTGCGGACCGGCGCCAAGCTCCGCAAGGCCGTCTACGCGGAGCGCGGGCTGACCGACACCGTCGACACCACCCCCGAAGAGCAGGCCCGGCGGGTTCTGACCGACGCCGAGGTGCGGCAGCTCGCCGAGTGGGCCGTCGCCGTCGAGGAGCACTACGGCTGCCGCCCGATGGACCTGGAGTGGGCGAAGGACGGCATCACCGGCGACCTGGCGATCGTGCAGGCGCGGCCCGAGACCGTGCAGTCCCGCCGCCGCCCCGCGACCCTGCGCCGCTGCCGTCTGACCGCCGCCCCGGGCGATGCACTGGTCGAAGGCATCGCGGTGGGCGAAGCCATCGGAGCGGGTGCCGTGTGCCGCATGGACACGCCGGTGGAGCTGGAACGCTTCCCGGCCGGAGCCGTGCTCGTCACCTCGATCACCGACCCGGACTGGGAACCGGTCATGAAGCGTGCCGCGGCCATCGTCACCGACCACGGCGGCCGCACCTCACACGCCGCGATCGTGAGCCGGGAACTCGGCGTCCCGGCGGTCGTCGGCACCGGGAACGCCACCGAGGTGCTGCGCGACGGCGCCGACGTCACCGTCGCGTGTACCGAGGGCAGCCGGGGCAAGGTCTACGAGGGCCGCCTCCCTTACGAGGAGACCCAGACGGACCTCGCCGCTCTCCCCGCCACCCGAACCCGCGTGATGCTCAACCTCGCCGACCCATCCGCTGCCTTCCGCTGGTGGCGGCTGCCTGCGGACGGGGTGGGCCTGGCCCGTCTGGAATTCATCGTCGCGCACCAGGTCAAGGTCCACCCCATGGCCCTCCTGCATCCGGAGCGCCTGGATCCCGCCGACCGCTGCGCCGTCGACCAGCTCACCGAGGGCTACCTCGACCGCGGCCGCTACTTCACCGACCGCCTCGCGTATGGCATCGCCCGGATCGCCGCCTCCCGCTGGCCCGACCCCGTCGTCGTCCGCACCAGCGACTTCAAGACCAACGAGTACGCCAAGCTCCTCGGCGGCCGTCCCTTCGAACCGGTGGAGGCCAACCCGATGATCGGTTGGCGTGGCGCCAGCCGCTACTACAGCGAAGGCTACCGGGAGGGCTTCGCCCTCGAATGCCAGGCCCTGCGCCGGGTGCGCGAGGAGATGGGCCTGACCAACGTCATCGTGATGATCCCGTTCTGCCGCACCTTGGAAGAGGCCGACAGGGTCCTGGAGGTAATGGCGGCTGAAGGACTCCGGCGAGGCGAGAACGGCCTCAAGGTCTATGTGATGGCCGAGATCCCGGCCAACATCCTCCTCGCCCAGGACTTCGCCGAGCGTTTCGACGGCTTCTCCATCGGCAGCAACGACCTCACCCAGCTCACCCTCGGCGTCGACCGCGACTGTGAAGCCCTCGCCCACGTCTTCGACGAGAACGACCCGGCAGTCACCGACCTCATCCGGATCCTCCTCCCACGGGTCCAGACCCTGGGACGCCCGGTGGGCCTGTGCGGCCAGCGTCCCAGCGACGACCCCGCCTACGCCGCCTTCCTCGTCCGCGTGGGAATCGACTCGATCTCCGTCGCCCCCGACAGCTTCGCAGCCGTCAAGCAGCACGTCGCCGCCGCCGAGGAGAGCCGCTACGGGGAGGACCGGATGGTCCCCACAGGGATCCGTCCGGCCCAAGCGGACCAGCCATCGGCCGCGTGACAGTGGCATCAGCAACGCACCATGGAACCAAGGAGCACCGCCATGAGCACCAAGCGAGTCCTGGTCGCCTACGGGACCAAGCACGGAGCCACCGCAGGGATCGCCGAACAGATCGCGGTGACCCTCCGAGAAGACGGTCTCGACGCCGTCGTCCTGCCCGCCGACGACGTCCACGACGTCCGCGCCTACGACGCCGTCGTCCTCGGCGGCTCCCTCTACGCCGGCCACTGGAGCACCAAGGCAAAGCACTGCGCCGAACGCAACGCCGACTCCCTGCGGCACCGCCCCGTGTGGATGTTCAGCAGCGGCCCACTCGACCGCTCTGCCGAGGAACACGACATCCCCCCGGTCTCCGCGGTCGCCCGGGAAATGCAGCTGGTCGGAGCGCGCGAGCACATGACCTTCGGCGGCAGCATCACGGCCCACACCCCGGGCTTCCTCGCCAAGGCACTGACCCGCCAGGGCAAAGGCGGAGACTTCCGCAACCCCGAGCGGATCCAGAACTGGGCCCACCACATCAGCGCCGAGCTCGCCGCCTGAAGGGACGGCCCGGCTCGGCACGCACCAGCACGGAGGCGTGCCATGCACCACCGGACGCAAGGGGTGGGGGCCAACCCGCTCAGGCGTGATGCCGACCGCACCCGGACCCGCATGCGTGCCGCCCTCGCGCTGACCTGCTTGCTGGCAATGGTCGTCGGCTTCGCCCTGGGGCGGGCCGCCTGGACCGACGGCAACCGCACCGCCGAAAACATAGCGCGCCACCGGCACAACGTGACGGCCACCACGGTCAGCGAGACCACCTACCGAGCCGGAGACGAGCCGAGCAGCCAGCCGATATCCATGGCGACCGCCACATGGCACTACCCCACGCAGCGCCGGCACACGGAAACCATCCCCGTTCCAGGAGGAACCCGCAACGGCGACACGGTCCTCGTGTGGGTCGACGACGACGGCAAGAAGACGACCGCGCCGCCCGGCCAAGCCGACGTCGCTCTGAACGCAGTGGGCATCGGCACCGGAGCTCTGGCCGGGATCGTGCTCGTCGGCGGCGCCCTCATCGCCGCGCGCCTCCGTATCGTGGACGCCCGCAGTGCAAGGGCCTGGGAATCCGAGTGGTCGGGCATCGAGCCCCTCTGGTCCGGCCGCCTGCGCCCCGGACAGGGAGCCGGCGATGACTGAGACCGCCGCCGGCCAGGACCTCCCGACGGACACCGCGCCGGATCCCCTGGAACCGCTTCCCCTGCTCCGTCGCGAGCTCCGCACCGGCCCTCTGGGCCTGTCGAGCCGGGAAGCGGCACGCCGCCTGGCTGTGTACGGCCCGAACGAGGTCCGCGGCACCGCTCGGACGAGCGTCCTGAGGGAGCTGCTGCGGCAGCTGGTCCACCCACTGGCCCTGCTGCTGTGGGCGGCGGCGGCCCTCGCCTTCATCGCCGCCATAGAGGTGCTCGGCTGGGCGATCGTCGCGGTCATCCTCGTCAACGCCGGATTCGCCCTCGTCCAGGAACGCCAAGCTGAGAAGGCCGTCGAAACCCTGGCCCAATACCTCCCCGCACAGGCACAGGTGATCCGCGACGGGCAGCCACAGCACGTCCCCGCTCGGGACCTGGTCCCCGGCGATCTCATCGCCCTTGACGAGGGCGCCCGGATACCCGCCGACGCGCGTCTGACCGAGGGGGGAATCGAGGCCGACCTCTCGATGCTGACGGGCGAATCCACGCCCGTCGAGCGGGTTGCCGGCCCGAGTCTGGAAGGTCTTTCGCCGCTGCAGGAGCCCAACCTCGTCTTCAGCGGTACCACCGCCACCGAGGGGCAGGCGCGGGCGATCGTCTTCGCCACCGGAGACCACACCGAGCTCGGCCGGATCGCCGCCCTCAGCCAGCGCACCCGCCGCGAACCCAGCCCGCTGGAAACCCAGGTCAAGAAGGTCGCCTGGCTGATCGCCGCCGTCGCGGTCGCCATGGGAGCCGTCTTCCTCGTGCTGGGCGTCGCGGTCGGGCTGCCGCTCACCGATTCGCTGATGTTCGCGATCGGTCTGCTCGTTGCCAACGTGCCGGAAGGGCTGCTGCCCACCATCACCCTGGCGCTTGCCGTCGGCGTACGGGTCCTCGCCCGTCAAGGCGCCGTGATCAAGCGGCTGAGCGCCGTGGAGACCCTCGGATCCACCAACGTCATCTGCACTGACAAGACCGGCACCCTCACCCGCAACCAGATGCGCCTCCGTTCCACATGGACCCCGCCGCACGAGGCTGCAAGCGGTTCGGAGACCGCCGAACTGGTCCGTGCCGCGGCCCAGTGCACCACCGTCACCCGCGAAAGCGATGGCGGGCTGCACGGTGACCCGACCGAGATCGCGCTGGTCGAGGGAGCCGCGCAACACGCCGCGCCGGTCGACCCGGCCGACCGGGATGCCCACCGACGATCCTGCTTCCGCTTCGACCCGCGCATGCGCCGCATGTCGGTGATCCAGGCTGCGGAGAACGGCAGCCGCCGCGTGATCGTCAAGGGAGCACCGGAAGCCGTCCTGGCGCTCTTGACCGAAGGAGAGCCGTCCGGCGGGGCCCAGGATGCCGCCGACACCCTGGCTGCGGACGGTATGCGCGTGCTGGCCGTCGCGGTGCGCGAACTGGCGCCCGGCACAGCAGCACCGCCGCAGCGGCAGGACGTCGAGAGGGACCTGCACCTGCTCGGACTGGTCGGTCTGTACGACCCGCCGCGCCCCGAGGTCGCCGCCGCGGTCCAGCGTTGCCACGATGCGGGCCTTACCGTCCACATCGTCACCGGCGACAACGGAGCCACCGCCGCGGCCGTGGCCCGCGCCGTCGGCATCGGTACACCGAACCTCCAGGTGGTCGCCCAGTCCGAGGCGATCGATGACCACGAGCTCGACCGCCTCCTCCGCCAGGACGGCACGGAGATCGTCTTCGCCCGCTCCTCGCCCGAGACCGAGCTGAAGGTGGCCGATGCACTGCGTGCTCATGGGCAGATCGTGGCCATAACCGGCGACGGCGTGAACGACGCTCCGGCCCTGCACCGTGCCCACATCGGCGTGGCCATGGGGCTCTCGGGCACCGACGTCGCGCGCGAGGCGTCGACCATGGTCCTCACCGACGACAACTTCGCCACCATCGTCACGGCCATCGAGTCCGGCCGCCGCGTCTACGACAACGTCCGCAAGTTCATCGTCTACATCTTCGCCCACCTCACCCCCGAGGTCGTGCCCTTCCTGGTGTTCGCCCTCTCCGCCGGGGCCGTACCGCTGCCGCTGACCGTCCTGCAGATCCTCGCCATCGACCTGGGGACGGAGACCCTTCCCGCACTCGCCCTCGGCCGCGAGCGCGCCGAGCCGGGGATCATGTCCCGCCCGCCCCGGCCCAGTTCCCAGAGCGTCATCAACAAGGACATGCTCATTCGCAGCTGGGGCTGGCTCGGCACCGTCTCCGCGGCCCTGGTCATGACCGCCTTCTTCTACGTCCTGTGGCGCGCCGGCTGGCACCCCGGCGACCCCACCGGACCCGGAACCCCACTCCACCACGCCTACCTCACCGCGACCACCGCCACCTTCGCAGGCATCGTCACCTGCCAGGTCGGCACGGCCGTCGCCGCCCGAACCGACCACGCCGCGCTGCGCGACATCGGCTTCTTCACCAACCCGCTGCTCCTGGCCGGCATCGCCTTCGAACTCGTCTTCACCGCGGCGCTCGTGTACGCGCCGCCGCTCCAGAACCTCTTCGGCACTGCCGCCCTCCCGCTGGACGTGGTCCTCCTCATTTCTGCCTTCCCGCCGCTCGTCTGGGGAACCGACGAGATCCGGCGCTGGGCCCGACGCCGACACCACCGCTACTCCTGATCCGACCGGAGGCACGCCATGTCGCACACGAGCGAATGGAAGACCCACCTCTACCTCTTCGAGGAAGAGCACACCACCAAGGTCCGCGTCGAACTCGACACCGGAACCACCCGCCTCACGGGCCACGGCACTGCGCGCTGCAACCCGACGGACAAGGACGTGCCCGAGATCGGCGGCGAACTCGCGGCCGCCCGGGCACTGGAGAACCTGGCGGAACAGCTCAAGCGCACCGCCTACGGAGACATGGCAGCGGCCGGGGCCGCACCGCAGCACGCTCCCCTCACGGCCTACGACGTTGGGTGAACGGGCGGCTCTGCGGTGGTGGTCTCAGACTGGACCCATGGGTGACGGGCCGGCGATCGAGCTGACCGGGCTGACCAAGCGGTACGGGCCGGTGGTGGGTGTCGACCGGCTGAGCCTCACCGTGGAATCGGGTGAGGTGTTCGGCTTCCTCGGGCCGAACGGCGCGGGCAAGACGACCACGCTGCGGTGCCTGACCGGACTGCTCCGGCCGAGTGAGGGACGCGTGACGGTTCTCGGGCTGGACCCGATCGCCGATCACCGCCGGGTGGCACCGCAGCTGGGATACCTGCCGGGTGAACTGCGCCTGTACCCGGAACTCTCCGGAGCGGAAACGCTCGATCTGCTGTCCTCGCTCCAGGGAGCACCTGTGCCCCGCCGCGGCGAGCTGTGCGATCGGCTGGGGCTGACGCCCGCGGTCCTCGGCCGCCCCGTCGGGGGTTACTCGCGGGGCATGAAGCAGAAGCTCGGGCTGGTGCAGGCGATGCAGCACGACCCGCATCTGGTGGTGCTGGACGAACCGACCGAGGGACTGGACCCGTTGGTCCAGGAGACGTTCTTCGCCCTGCTGGGCGAGGTGGCCGCCGCCGGACGCACCGTGCTGCTCTCCAGCCACATCCTGCCGGAGGTACAGCGCACGTGCGGGCGGGTGGCGATCATCCGGGACGGACGACTGGTCACGGTCCAGAGCGTCGCCGGCCTTCGCGAGGCCCGTGCCCGGCGGATCAGGCTGTCCTTCGCGGACGGGCAGGGGGCACGACCACTGGGCGATGCCGAGCGTTGGGCCCCGCGCTGGCAAGGGGACCGAGTGGAGCTGCTCGTACCGCCGAGCGCGGTGGTGGGTGCGCTGCGCACCCTTCTCGGAATGGCGGTGGCCGACGTCACGGTGGAGGAAGCCGGGCTGGACGAGGCATTCATGGATCTGTATCGCCATGGCACCGTGCGGGAGGAGCCGTGAAACGGCAGTGGCCACTGCTGTGGCTCGCCCTTTACCGGCGGCGCCGGATGCTGGGCGCCCTGCTCGTCGGGATGGTCGTCTTCGAGGCGCTCATCGTCGTGGTCGCCCATGCGGTCCCGCCCGGTCAGCTCTTCTCGGCGGGCGGGAAGGGACCGCCCTCGGCCTACCGGGCCTTCAGCGGGTCCAGCGGCGACGTGTCGATCGCCAGCTACCCCGGGCTGCTGGGCGCCGGCCTCACCCACCCGTTCTGGATCGCCATGCAGCTCACCGCGATCGGTTCGCTCGCCGCGGCCGCGGTGGCCGCGGACGTGGAATCCGGGACCGTGGAACTCGTCATGGTGCGTCCCGTCAGCCGCACCCGGCTGCTGTCCGAACGAACGGCCGCACTGGTACTCGCGGCCCTGGCCCTGAATCTGGCAGCCACCGTCACGGTCGCGGTGGGGGTGGCACTGTCACCGGACATCCACCGGGCGGTGCCGATCGGCGGAGTGTTCGCCGCCGGGGTGATGGGCCTCGGCTTCGCCCTCTGCCTGATCGGGCCGGCGATGGCCGTATCGGCGGCGGGACGACGGCGGGCCCAGGTGGTCGGCGCGACCATCGCGATCGGAGCCGTGGGATTCGCCGTCAACTTCATCGCCCTGGCGTGGGCCCCAGCAGCCCCGCTGAGGTTCCTGAGCCCGTTCCACTACTACGCCCCGGGCGACGCCCTGGCCAAGGGCGGCGTGCTCTGGCCCCAGCTCGGGATCCTGGTCGGAGCGGGAGTGCTGGGCATCCTGCTGGCTCACCTGCTGCTCCAGCGCCGAGACCTCGCGCCGTGAGCGGATCCGCTGTTGAGCGGCTGCACGTATCGCACCGGTCTCACCGGCTTCTACTCTCGGATTTCCAGTACCTCGGTCAACGGACGGCGGGGCGTGTCGGGCCCCGGAGGGCCGTAGCCGAGGCGGAAGACCATCTGTACGTGTCCCATGGCCGCGACGGGGTCGCGCACCGTCCAGCGCAGCTCCGGCCATTCCAGGGGATGGGACGTCATCGACGTGGCAAGTCCATCGGCAGTGGCCTGCAGGAGGACGCGTTCCATCGCCTGGCCGGCGCGCAGCCAGTCGGCCCTCGTGTCCTGCGAGGTGCTCAGCAGAGCCAGCTGCGGCCTCTTCTCGAACACAGCCCAGCCGCGATCCGGTATCGGGTTGGCCCAGCCGAAGTCACGTACGGGGGTGCGGCCGCCGGAACCCTTTGGTCCGAATGCGGCGGCGGGAATGCCGTCACTACGCGTGCCCGAAGCGTCCTGAGTGTGAGAGGTCCAGGCCGCGGTTTCCGCACGGGCGAACGGATCGATCTCCTCGCGGTGTTCTGCGTCCCGTACCAGCCCGAGCACGGTGTCGATGTGCCAGGTGTCCGGGACGGTAAGGCGGCAGCCTTCCAAGTGGGCCGCGGCCCACAGACCGTCCAGGAGCGCGGTCGGCACCGGTTCCTCGCTGAAGGGGTACCGGCTGGTGTGCCGGCGCCGGATGGCGTCGTGCAGGGAGGCCAGCTCGCGGTCCGCCCCTTCGGCTTCGTCGATGGTCACCGTGGCGAGCAGCCACGGTTCGGCGTCGTCGGGCAAGATCCGCACGCGGACGGGGAGACCGATCCAGGCCGCGGACACGCGCAGGTTGAACAGGGCCGCGGCGCAACCGAGGTGGAGGCTGCGGTGAACCGGGTCGGTTCGGGTCATGGCGCGTTCCGGATCGCCGTACAGGGAAAGTGCGCCGGTGCCGACATGGACGACGAACTTCCACGGCTGGGCGTTGTGCATGGACGGGGCGGTGACGGCGTCGCCGACGAGCCGGGTGACGGTGTCGGGGTCGAAGTGTGTTGTGATGGACACGGGACTGTTCCTGTCTGTGCGGCCTCAGCCGTGCGCCACGACGGCGACCGGTGAGGTGGCGTGGTGCATCACCGCGTGGGTGATGGGACCGATGCGGGCACCGACTGCCGGACGGCGGATACGCCGGCCGACCACGACGAGTGCCGCGCCGGACGCGGCGTCGAGGATTTGGACCGCGGGCTGGCCGATGACGATGCGTGCGTCGACGGCGAGTTGCGGGTACTTCTGCTCCCAGGGGCTCAGCAGCTCGCGGAGCGTGGCTTCGAGTCCGTCGGCCATCTCCTGCTCGACACCGGGATCGAGGGCGGGAGCGTAGGAGAAGACCGGTGGGAGCGACCAGCCGTGTACGACGACGAGTGGGCAGGACCGCCGGTCCGCTTCCTCGCAGGCGAAGGCGAGGAGCCGGTCGCAGTTGCTGCGCAGGTCCACACCGAGCACCACCGGTCCGGCACCGTCCGCGTGGCCGGGCGGACGCTCTTCGCCGTCGATCGAGCGCACGAGGACGACGGGGGTCTCGGTCTCGGGGATCGTCGCCGAGCCGGTCGAGCCCACGATGAACCCGGCGACGGTGCCGAGACCTCGTGAGCCGAGGACGAGCAGGTCCGCCTCGGCTGCGGCGGAGGCGAGGGCCTTGGAGGCCGCGAGCCCTTTCGTGCCGCGGGTGCTGACGCCGAGCGTGGGGTGTTCGCGCAGCAGCCGGTCCCGCGTGAGTGAAAGGAGGTCCTCGGCCCACTGAGGACGCGGTTCGGGGGGCGGCGCGGCGAAGGGCCCGTACTGCGCCCAGTCCTCCGCGTGGACGAGTTCCAGAGCCGCACCCCGTAGTTCTGCCTCGTCGGCGGCCCAGTCGGCTGCGGCGCTGCCGGCGCTCGATCCGTCCAGACCTACCGTGATCAGGTTCGACATGGTGTTCCTCCAGCGGGCGAATGGTCGTCTTCTTTCAGGCTCTTCCGCTTGCCATACCCCTGGGAAGGTCCGAGCGGTCCAACCGGGGACCGTTCGGCCCTCCTCGCCCGCTCAGCTCTGTTCGGCCTCAGCGCAGGTGAGTCTGTTGTCGACGTCGACGACCCCGTCGACGCTCTGGCAGAGGCGGACCACCACGGGCAACAGTCCCGGCTGCGGCACGGTGCCACTGAGCGTCACCAAGCCGTCGTCGACTTCGACGGTGATGGCCGAAGGAGCGAGGTGGAGTGTCCGGGTGAGAACGTCCTCGAGGATCTCTTCCTGAATCGCGTGATCGCGGCGGAGGAAGAGCTGGATCAGATCGCTGCGACTGAGGATGCCGACCAGGCGGCCTTCCTGGTCGACCACCGGCAGCCGCTTGACCCGGTGCCGCTGCATGACGCGGGCCGCGCGCACCACGCTCCACTCGGGCCGCGCCGTGACGGCCGGGCTTGTCATCAGCTCCTCGGCGGTTGCGGCACCACCGGCGGGCCGCCGGCGGAGAAGGTCGGCTTCGGAGACGACACCCACCGGGTGGCCGGCTTCGTCGATCACCGGCATGGCGGTGATGTCGAACTCCTTCAGGAGCCGGGCGATCTCCTTGAACGCGGTCGCGCGCCGGACGGTGACGGCGCTGGGCGTCATCAGGTCCACGACACTGTGATGCCTCATGGCGGTGGTGCCTTCATGCGGAGACGGGGGCGGTGAAGTCCGTCTTGACGTCGACGACGCCCGGTACGGTACTGGCGGCGCGTACGACGATGTCTTCCATCGCGGGGTCCGGCAGCGAACCGTTGAGGTAGGCGATGCCGTTGGCGACGTGGACGTGCACCTCGACGGGGCCGTGCGTGTGGACGTGTGCTTCTGCGGGAACCTGCGGGAGCAGCTGGTACATGATCAGTTCGCGGATCTCGGCGCCGATGTCCTCGTCCGGGCGCAGGAAGACCTTGAGCAGGTCGCCGCGGCTGACGACGCCGACGAGGCGGCCGTCGCCGTCGACCACGGGAAGGCGCTTGAGGTGCCGGCGGGCCATCAGACGCGCCGCGGTGGGGAGGGTGGCGTCCTTCGTCACGGTCACGGCCGGGCGGGTCATCAGCTGCTCGGCCGTGGTGTCGCGAGCCGTTTCGGTGTCCTGGGGCTTGAGCAGCAGGTCGGCTTCGCAGACGACGCCGACCACCTGGCCGTGACGGTCCAGGACCGGAAGGGCGCTGATGTTCCACATCCGCAGCGCTTCCACGATGTCCTTGAACGCGGTTCCCCGGTCGACGGAGATCACGGCATGCGTCATGACGTCCTCGACGTTGCGCAGATGCTTCATGGCCTTCCTCCTCGATGGGACTGCCGCTACTTGCGACGGTGTGCAGGGCGACCTTCCCGTGGGGGCCGTGCACCGCACATCGGGATCCGCGAGAAGCGGGCGGACTCCTTCCGCCCTTGCTGCGTGCCCCGCACGGCCGTTCACCGGTTTCGCTCCTTCAGTCGTGGGCGATGACGGCCACGGGGGCTGCTGCGTGGTGCAGGACCGCGTGGGCGGCCGAGCCCAGGTGAGGCCCGAGGGGAGAGCGGCGCATACGACGTCCCACGACGACGAGTCCCGCGCCCTGCGAGGCCCGGACAAGATGCTCGCCCGCCGAACCCACGAAGACGTCGTGGCTGACCTTCACGCCGGGGAACTTGTGCTGCCAGGGCAGCAGCATGTCCTCCACCATGTGTGTGACGCTCCTGCCGATGTCCCGTTCGTTGTCCGGGTCGAAGAACGGGACGTAGCTGTAGGCGGCCGGCATCTTCCAGCCGTGGACAGCCCGCAGCGGGCAGCCGCGCCGGGCCGCCTCTTCGAAGGCGAACGCGAGTACCCGGTCGCACGCTTCGTGAATGTCGACACCTACGACGACCTCGGCTGCGAATCCGCTGCCCGGGCCGTCCAGGTCGTCGGCGACGCGGACGAGGACGACCGGGGTGTCGGTCGCGACCGCTGTGGACAGCGCCACCGAGCCGACGATGAATCCGACCAGGCCGCCCAGGCCGCGCGATCCCAGAACCAGCAGCCCGGCGTCGGCGGCCTCGGCCGCGAGGGCGGCGGCCGGCCGCGCTGTCAGGCAGCGGGTCGTGATCTCCAGCTGCGGGTGGCGCCCGTGCAACTCCTGCGCGGCTTCGGTCAGGGCCTGATCCGCCCAGCGGTCCACGTCCTGGCGGCCCAGGCCGGGGAACACCGGGTCCAGGGGCCAGTCCACGGCGTGCACGAGACGCAGCGGCACCTGCCTCAGGGCTGCTTCCCGCGCGGCCCAGCGTGCTGCTGCCCGGCTCTCGTCGGAGCCGTCGACTCCGACGCTCACGTGGTTCTTCATCGCTCCCGTTCCCTTCGTGCGCTCCGGCGCTCATCACCAGGGCATCGCGTGCCGGGCATGGTCCGCGTGGGTTGCCGTGTCGTCGGTGCGGGCGGTGACACGAGATGCCACCGCGACGACCCCGTCGAGCCGTTCGACGAGGGCGAGTAGTGCGGGGAGCTGGCTCCGGCGCTCGACCTGGCCGTCCAGGGTGACGATGCCGTCCACCACATGAACGTCGACGTCGCCCGCCGGCACACCGAGCACCTCCGTGAGGACTTCGTCGCTGACACGCCGGCGTATTTCGGAGTCCGGGCGCAGGAACATGCGCAGCAGGTCCCGGCGGGTGACGATGCCGACGAGCCGGTCCTCCACATCCACGACGGGGAGGCGTTCGATACTCCGGCGGGTCATCAGCCGCGCGGCGTCAGCCGCTGTCTCTTCGGCATGGACGGTGACCGCGGGCGCGGACATCACCTGCCCCGCGGACGGCGGCCCGGCTGCCGTGCCCTTCTGCTCGGCGGAATGGGAGCCAGACATCGCGTGAGCCAGCAGGTCCGTCTGCGAGACGACGCCCACCACGCGGTCCTCGTCGTCCAGGACAGGGACTCCGGAGACGTCGTACTGGGCGAGGAGCTTCGCGACGTCCTTGAAGGCCGTGCCCGGGGCCGCGGAGACGACTTCGTCGGTCATCAGGTCCGCCACCTTGAGATGCTTCATGAGGCCCTCCTGCTCCGCCGTGTCACGTGAGGCTGGTGTCCGGTGTGGGTGTTGCCCCCACCATCCGTCGCCGACCGCTGGTGAGCGAGGGCCGAACGGTCCCGTCCAGGGACCCGTAGGGGCCCGGGGTGCCGGGCGGGACGATGGGGACCTTTGGTCCCGCCCGCGGCCCCGGGCGGCCCTCTTCCCAGAGCGTCGACGGTGCCAGCGTGAGGGGTGTCCCTCAACGGCTCGGCTGGGAGGAATCGTGGAAAGCACATTCCGAACCCCGGACACCAGCTCGGTCATCGTCGGTGTGGACGGCTCGGAATCGGCGCGCGTCGCTGTTCTGTGGGCGGCCAGGGAAGCCGTCCGCAGAGACCGCCCCCTGCACATCGTCCACGGTGCCGACACCGACGGCACAGCCTTGTACCTGTCGGCGGAGACCGTCGAGCGGGTCCGATTCCACGGCCGAGAGCTCCTGGACGACACGGCGAAGGCCGTTTCGGCCGAGTATCCGGGGCTGATCGTGACCACCGAGTTCAGCCGCGCGGGCGCCGTCGACAGCCTCCACCGGGCCGGCGGGCTCCACGGCACGATCGTGGTGGGCAACCGCGGCCTGGGCGGGTTCGACTCCCTCATGCTCGGCTCGGTCGGGCTGGAAACCGCGGCGATCGCCATGACCCCCGTCATTGTCGTCCGAGGCGCCGACGGGGCCGGGGAGACCGGCACGGTCCTCGCGGCGATCCGCGACGAACACGACCTCCTGATCGCCCGGTACGCCGCCCGGGAAGCCGAACTGCACAAGGCGTCCCTGCGGCTGCTGCACGTGTGGAACATGTTCCAGTCCGTCGGTGTGGTGGTCAGCATGCTCGACGGCATCGACGAGATCGCCAGCGGCCACGCAGAGACCCTGAGGGCCGTCACGGACGTGGTCCGCGACGAGTTCCCCGACCTGGAGGTTCAGGCCGATGCGGAGAAGAGCATCTCCGTGGCCGGTGTCCTGGTCGAGGCGTCCCGGCACGCCGACCTGCTCGTCATGGGCGGGCGCCGGGTCCCAGGGCCCCTCGGACTCACCCCCCGCCTGGGCAAGGCCACGCACAGCATGCTGCACCACGCCCACTGCCCCGTCCTCCTCATCCCCCGGACCGGCAGCGACTTCGGGAGCCAGTCATGACCAGCCACCAGACAGGAAGCCACGACATCGTCGTGGGCATCGACCCGGACCGAAACTGGCACCTCGCCCTGGCCTGGGCCGCCGACGAGGCACAACGGCGCCGGCTCCCGCTGCGCCTGGTGCTCGCGGTACCGCCCCGGCACGACACCCAGCACGTCGATGCCACCCCCGGCCAGACGGCCCTGCGGCAGGCCGGATCCGACAGGCTCGAACAAGCGTGCAACTGGGTACGTGACCGTCACCCCGAAGTGAGCGTCACCGGCGATCTGCTCGGCGGCTTCCCCGTCCCTGTCCTCGGCGGCGCAGCGAGAGAAGCCCGCATGATCGTCCTCGGATCCCGGCACCTGAGCCGTACCGCCGAGTTCTTCGGCGCCGGCTCACTCGTTGTCCCCATCACCGCTCAGGCCCGTTGCCCGGTCGTCGTCGTGGGCGACGCCGAGCACATCAGCCAGCAGCCGCCCTACCTCGTCGCGGGCATCGACGGCAGCGCCTCCGCCACCGCCGCGCTGGCCTTCGCCTTCGACGAAGCGGACCTCCGGGGGGCAGCGCTGCGGGTCGTCTGCGTGTGGCAGCGGCCCCTGGTCAAGCTGGACGACGAGGAGGTGGCACTGCGGGCACAGCGCACCCTGCTCTCCGAGGCCACCGCCGGCCTGTCGGAGAAGTACCCGGACGTGCACGTGACGCACGAGGTCCTCACCGGCCACCCCATCGAGGAACTGGCCCGGGCCGCCGAGCACGCCCTGGCCGTCGTCGTGGGCCGCCGCGGACGCGGCGGATACACCGGCATGCGGATCGGATCCGTCGTCCACGGCCTCCTGCACCGCGCGCACTGCCCGGTGATCACCGTCCCCACCGGCTGAGCCCGCGATGACCAGCCGCGCGATCGACGCTCCGTCCGTCGGCTCCTCGGTCCCGGCGGGACTGACGCAGGCCGAGGCCGAACGCCGGCTGGCCCGCTACGGACGCAACGAGGTGGCACCTCCGCCGCCCACGCCCCTCCACCGTCGGGTACTGGCGCAGCTGCGTGACCCGCTGATCATGGTGTTGCTCGGTGCCGCACTCCTGACCATCGCGATCGGCGACCACCCGGACGCCATCGTCATCGGGCTGGTGGTCGTCTTCAACACGACCGTTGGGGTCTCCCAAGAGGTCCGGGCGGACCGCGCGGTGGCTGCGCTCTCCGCTCTCTCAGCCCCGCACGCCCGGGTGCGGCGCGACGGCGCCGCCTACGAAGTGGCGGCAGCGCTCGTGGTGCCGGGTGACAGCCTGCTCCTGGGGGAGGGAGACATCGTCGCCGCGGACGCCGATCTCACCGAGGCATCCGCTCTCCTGATGGACGAGTCGATGCTCACCGGCGAATCGGAACCCGTCGCCAAAACTCCCGGTGACACGGTCGGCGCAGGCACCGTCGTGGTGCGCGGGAGGGGTACCGCAACCGCCACGGCCACCGGATCCTCCAGTGCCCTCGGCCGGATCGCATCGCTCCTCGACGGGGAACACGGGCCGACCCCGCTCCAGCGCCGCCTCGCCTCCCTCGGCCGCATTCTGGCCGCAGCCACCCTCGCCCTGTGCGTGCTGTTCTTCGCCCTGGGCCTCGTACGCGGGCTTGGCGTGAGCACGATGGCCGTCACCGCCATCAGCCTGGCCGTCGCTGCGGTGCCCGAATCCCTGCCCGCCGTCGTCACCCTCGCCCTCGCCCTCGGGGCCCACCGCATGGCGGCCCGGGGTGCCCTGATCCGGCGCCTTCCGGCGGTCGAGACACTCGGCTCGGTGAGCGTGCTGGCCACGGACAAGACCGGCACCCTCACCGAGGGCCGCATGGTCGTCCAGCACGTGTGGACGCCGTCCGGAGCAGCCGACGTCTCCGGCAGCGGATACGAGCCCCAAGGAACCCTGACCCGTTCCGGACGCTCCCTGGCACCCGAGCAGCTCCGCCCGCTACAGGAGCTGCTCACCACGGCGACACTGTGCAACGACGCGAGCCTCAAACCGCCCCAGAGCGGTTCCGACATGTGGACGGCCGTGGGCGATCCCATGGAGGCCGCACTGCTGGCAGCCGCTGCCAAGGCAGGCTGTCCCGACCCGGCCCAGTTGCAAAGAGCCTGTCCCCGGATCGGAGAGGCGCCGTTCGACAGCCTGCGCAAACGGATGACCACCCTCCACCATCTGCCCGACGGCAACGTCCTGATCTGCCTCAAAGGGGCGCCCGAGGCCGTTCTCGCTCCCACGGTGCTCGCCGAGCCGCCCGAGGCCCTCGACCAGGCCCGCCGACGGGCAGCAGAGCTGGCCTCGCACGGATTCCGGGTCCTGGCTGTGGCAGGCACCGAACGGCTCCAGTGGAGTCCGCCCGCCGCCGAAGCGGAACGCGGACTGGGCCTTCTCGGCCTGATCGCCATCAGCGATCCGCCGAAAGCGACGGCAGCGGCCACCTTGGCAGCCTGCCGCGCCGCCGGCATCACCCCGGTCATGATCACCGGCGACCATCCCGCGACGGCCCACGCCATCGCCGTACGCATCGGCCTCGTAGAGGACGGTCCGGCCGATGCGGTGGTCACCGGCCCCGAGCTGGCCGCAGCGCCCGACACCGACCTGACCGCGGTCCGGGTCTTCGCCCGGACCGATCCCCAGCAGAAGCTGGACATCGTCCACGCCTGGCGGGCCCGCGGCGCAGTGACCGCCATGACCGGGGACGGCGTCAACGACGGCCCAGCCCTACGCCAGGCCGACATCGGCGTTGCCATGGGGGCACGCGGCACCGAGGTGGCCCGCCAGGCCGCCGACCTCGTCCTCACGGACGACGAGCTCTCCACCGTGGTCACGGCCGTCGAGGAAGGCCGCCGCGTCTACGACAACATCCGACGCTTCCTCGTCTACGCCATGGCCGGCGGAATGGCCGAGATCCTCGTGATGCTGGCAGGTCCTCTACTCGGCCTGGCCCTGCCGCTGCGGGCGGGGCAGATCCTGTGGATCAACCTCCTCACTCACGGCCTGACCGGCGTGGCCATGGGCGCGGAACCCGCCGCACCGGAAGCCATGCGGCGCCCGCCCCGGCCGCCCGGACAGCACATCCTGGCCGCAGGCGTGTGGCAACGCCTCCTCATCCTGGCCGCGGCCGTGACGGCGTTCAGCCTGACCGCCGGCATCGGCGCGCGCGCCATGGACCTGCCCTGGCAGAGCGTGCTCTTCCTGTCTCTGCTCGGCGCCCAGCTGGGCGTGGCCCTGGGGCTACGGGCCCGGCTGCTCACCACCCAGAACCTCTTCCTCCCCGGCTCCGTGGCGGCCTCCGCCCTCCTCGCGATGGCTGCCCTGCACGTTCCCGCTCTGCAGTCGCTGCTGGACACCCAGCCGGCCGGCTGGACCGGCGCAGGGCTCGCCACGGCGGCAGCCCTCGCAGCATTCGTCACCGCCCGGCTCCTGCGAGGCGCATTCCACAGAAAGGCATGACCATGAACGCTCATTCACCTGCGGACGGGCACGGGTTCCACGCCACGGTGGGCGACCAGATCGTCGTCGGCGGCCCCACCATCGGCAAGCCCGGCCGTGACGGCGAAGTCATCGCCCTGCACCATGACGACGGAACCCCGCCGTACGACGTGCGCTGGTCCGACACCGGCCGTACCAGCGTATTCTTCCCCGGCCCGGACGCCCACGTCCGGCACCTGCACCCGCACGACGACGGCACGCCACGGAACGAGGAGAGGCCGAACGGCGCAACGGCCTCCCACTGAGTCGAAAGGCCGGGCCTTCCGGCCGGGCATACCGTGGACGTGATGGCCATCTCGCCGTCACGTCCGGCTGGAGGTGGGCATGAGCTCAGGGGAACAGCCCACCGGGAGCGGTGTTCCTCGACTGCGGCTCGACGAACTGCTGGACGAGCTACAGGTACGGATCGACGAGGTCAGGGGCACGCGGGACCGGCTGAACGGTCTCCTTGAGGCCGTCATGTCCGTGGGCCGGGAACTCGACCTGCCGCAGGTGCTGCGCGGCATCGTCGAGGCCGCCGTGGTGCTCGTGGACGCCGAGTACGGGGCCCTCGGAGTCATCGGGAACGACAAGAAGCTGGCCGAGTTCCTGCCCGTCGGCATCAGCGACGGCCTCCGCGCCCGGATCGGAGACCTGCCCTTGGGCCACGGCATCCTGGGCGAGCTGATCCGCCATCCCGAACCGCTGCGGCTGTCGGAGCTGTCCGAGCACCCTGCCTCGTACGGGTTCCCGGCCCACCACCCGCCGATGCACTCCTTCCTCGGTGTCCCGATCCGGGTCCGCGAGGACGTCTTCGGCAACCTCTATCTGACCGAGAAGCGCGGTGGTGCCGAGTTCGACACCGAGGACGAGGCGGTCCTGTCCACCCTCGCCGTCGCGGCCGGCATCGCCATCGAGAACGCCCGGCTCTTCGAGGAGGTCCAGCTGCGCGAGCGCTGGCTGGAGGCGAACTCCGACATCACCAGCGCCCTGCTTTCGGGAGCGCCTGAGGATGAGGTCCTCGAGGGCATGCTGGAACGGGCCAAGGACATCACCGGCGCCGACATGGGCGTCTTCTACCTGCTCGGCGCAGCCGGTGAACTGCGGGGCTCCCTCGCACTCGGGACGGGAGCCGAAGCGCACCGCGGGATCGTCCTGCCCAGCACCCAGGGCACTCTCGCCGAGGCCGCGGTGGCCCGCGACGGCCTCATCACGGTTCCCGATGTGGCAGCCGACGAGCGCGTCACCGTGCAAGCCGAGCGGTGGGCGGGATTCGGCCCGGCCGTGGCCGTCGCCGTGGGCACCAAGGACAAGCTCAGCGGCGTCCTGATGCTCGCCCGGCGGCGCGGTCGCCCCGTGTTCACCACCGCGGAGGTCGCCTTGCTTCCGGGGTTCGCGAGCCAGGCCGCCCTCGCGTTCGAACTCGCCGACCGGCGCCGTGCCACCGAGCAGATGAGCCTGCTGGAGGACCACGACCGCATCGCCCGCGACCTGCACGACCTCGCCATCCAGCGCCTCTTCGCCACCGGTATGACCCTCCAGAGTGCTCAGCGCTTCGTCGACCACCCCCAGGCGTCCGAACGCCTCGCCCGCGCCGTGGACGACCTCGACACCACCATCAAGATCATCCGTTCGACCATCTTCGGGCTCCGCGAGCACGAAGCCCCCGGTCAGGCACCCAAGTTGCGCTCCCGCACCGTCCAAGCCCTGGACGAGGCAGCCGCAGCCCTCGGCTTCGCCCCCGCCCTGCGGATGGAAGGGCTGATCGACACCGACGTACCGTCGGCCGTCGCGGAGGAGGCCCTCGCCGTCGTGGGGGAAGCCCTCAGCAACGTCGCGCGCCATGCCGGGGCCGCGCGGGCCGAGGTCTCGATCGTCGCCGCCGACGGGAACCTGACCCTCACCGTGACGGACGACGGCGTCGGCCTGTCCGCGGGCGGCCGGCGCAGCGGACTGCGCAACCTGGCAGAGCGCGCCGAGAGACTGGGCGGCCGGATGGACGTCGCAGCGCGGGTCGACGGTGAGCCGGGCACTCGCCTGGAGTGGCAGGTGCCCCTGGACCCGCCCCGGGTGTGACCGTCGCCGACGTTCCTACTGCTTCGCAGTCCCGATGTCCTGCTCGTGTACCTGGGCGGCGATGACGGCGGCCTGGACCCGGCGCTCCACGCCGAGCTTCCCCAGCAGCCGTGAGATGTGGTTCTTGACCGTCTTCTCGGACAGGTAGAGCCGCTTCACGATCTGGCGGTTCGTGAGGCCCTCGCCGATGAGCTCCAGCACCGCCCGCTCGCGTTCCGACAGAGCCGCCAGCCGGGCGTCATCCGGTTCCCTGGCGGTCTCGGGGTCCCGCAGGGAGTGCATGAGACGTGCGGTGGTGGCCGGGTCCAGCATGGACTGCCCGGTGGCCACCGTCCGTACGGCGGAGACCAGATCGGAGCCCTTGATCTGCTTCAGCACGTATCCCGAGGCACCCGCCATGATCGCGTCCAGCAGCGCGTCCTCGTCATCGAAGCTCGTCAGCATCAGGCAGGCCAGGGCCGGCATGCGAGAGCGCAGCTCGCGGCAGACGGTGATGCCGTCGCTGTCGGGAAGCCGTACGTCGAGCACGGCCACGTCCGGGCGCAGCGCCGGCCCGCGGGCCAGCGCCTGCTCGGCCGTGCCCGCCTCACCGACGACGCTGATGTCCGGTTCGGCGTCCAGGAGGTCTCGCAGCCCGCGCCGGACCACTTCGTGGTTGTCGAGGAGGAACACCCTGATCGGCGCCTCGGCGGATGCCTTCGGATCATCGGACATGATCGCCCCTGGTTCGGTCCCCATGACGTCTTCCGTCCGAATTGTCCCAGGGAGGTGGGCAAAGCACTCCGTGGCCGTGCGAAGGCTCTAGGCAGCAACGGCGCCGTTCAGGTCCATCCGGACGTCCACGACACCCTCGACCGCGCGGATCGCCTGTGCGAGCAGGGGGACCAGGGCCCGGTCCCGCAGCGGGCCGCGCAGAGTGACGACGCCGTCTTGCACGGCGAAGTCCACATCCACGCCCGGTATCAGCTCGGCGAGCACGCTCTGGCGGATCTCCTCCTGGAGCTCCTCGTCGGGCCGCAGGAACACGTTCAGGAGGTCACTGCGGCTCACCACACCTTCCAGCATGCCGAGCGCGTTCACCACGGGCAGGCGTTTGACGTGCCTGAGCGCCATGATCCGGGCGGCTTCGGCTACGGGTGCGTCAGGGTGAACGGTGATCGCCGGGCTCGACATGAGTTCCTCGGCGAGCACCCCGGCGGCCTTCGACGCCTCCTCCAGCTGACCGGGCAGAGAGGGATCCGTCCGCCGGAACTCCTCTTTCGGCAGGAGATCCGCCTCGGAGACGACTCCGACGACCCGGCCCTCGCCTTCCAGGACGGGAACGGCGCTGACCTTCCACTGGTGCATCAGCTCGACGATCTCCTTGTAGGACGCCTCCCGGCCGATGGCGACGGCGGTGTGCGTCATGACGTCACTGACGGTGTAGCGGGATGCGGGCATGACCGGCTCCTTCGCTGTGCGGAGGATCAGAGGAAGCTGCCGCTGCCGTAGGGCGCGTACAGATCGAGAAGGCGCACGCGGGCGGCCTGCAGGCGGTTGGCGAGGACCTGCCCGACCCAGCGGCCCAGGGCCGAGCCGAAGGCGGCGTCGGCGTCCATCAGCGTCCGTACGCGCTCCGCGTCGAACTCGTACGCGCGGACGGGCGTCATCGCTTCGGCGCCCAGACGCCAGGCATACGGCTTGAAGAGCCACGAGCAGCCGACCAGCTGGCCGGCGCCGAGGCTCTCGATGACCGCGGCGCGCCGCCCGGGCACATGGACATCCAAGGTCACGGTGCCGGACCGGACGATCCAGAACCGGTCGGCGTGGCCACCTTCGCGGAAGAGGTGGGTCCCTTCGTCGAAGTTGACCTCTTGGGCCAGCTCCATCAGACGGGAACGGCAGTCGGGGGGCAGCGCCTCAGAGATGCGGGTGGGTGAAGGGGTGCTCATGAACGGCCTCCTGTTCGAGTCCGTCTTCAGTCTTGGCCCTGCAACCGGTCCCGGGGATGGGCCCTGTGGCCCCGTCCGTGGGCCGACCGGCCCATGCCCGGGATCGGTACAGCCGGAGATCCTGGTACCAGACGGCCGGCACGCGGCCGTCGACCCCGTCCACCCGGTAGGTGCGCGATGTACTGGAATGGCCATGGCATGGGGGCCTGGGGATGGTTCGCCATGTCCCTCACCACGCTGATCGTCTGGAGCCTGATCGTCGCGGCTACCGTCCTTGTGGTCCGCGCCCTCAGCCGAGACGGTGCGGACGGGCGCACAGCGCCCGCGCCTGACCCAGCCTCCGACAAGGGGGCCGAGAGACTTCTCGCGGAACGATTCGCCAGAGGCGAGATCGACGACGAGGAATACGGCCGGCGGCTCGCGGTGCTGCGAAGCCATGCCCCGGGCTAACGCCCCTTTGAGGAGCCGACAGCGGCCAGGGGCACCGGCCTCCCGCCCGCTTGACCAAGGACGCACACACGATGAAGAGCGACCCGGCCGATACGACCACCAGCTCGCCTGCCGTCAGCATGCCGGGACGAAAGATGGAAGAGCTCAGCGCGGACGAGGCGCTGCAGTTGCCGGATTCCGTCGAACTGGGCCGGATCGTGTTCACCCGTCACGCGCTGCCCGCCGTGCGTCCGGTCAGCCACCTTCTCGACGCCGACGACATCATCGTCCAGGCCCAGGACGGCTCGACGCCGGCAGCCGTGCTCGCAGCCCAGGGGGATGCGGGGGTGGACGAGGTGCGCGGCGGCGGCGAGCCCGATGGGGCCTGCCCCGATAACGACGACGGGCAGCTCGGTGTGGGCGGGCGCGTTCACGGTCGACTCCTCGCTGTTCCGGGATCTGGCGATGCCTGGGTCTTCTACCGGGTGGAGGCGGCGGTCCCGCCTCGCGTGAAGATGGCCGCCACCAGGGCCAGGCCCACGACGACACCGGCCAGTTGGGCGGCGACGAACCCCGGGACCGAAGCGGGAGCGATGCCCGCGAAGGTGTCGGTGAAAGCGCGGCCGATGGTGACCGCCGGGTTGGCGAACGAGGTGGAGGAAGTGAACCAGTACGCGGCGCCGATGTACGAGGCCACGGCGACGGGTGCCAAGCGCAGCCGGTCGGTGCGGGCCAGGCCGAAGATCAGCATGATCAGACCGGCGGTCGCCACGACCTCGCTGAGGAGGAGGTGCCCGGCGGAGCGGTCGTGGGTGGCCCACTTCACCAGCGGCTTGCCGAACATCGCGTCCGCGAGGACGGCGCCCGCTATCGCGCCGACGATCTGCGAGGGCACGTACACGGCCAGTTCGCGGGCGGTGACGCCCGCGCCACCGCGGCGGGCCGTCCACCATTCGGCCAGGGTGACGGCCGGGTTGAAGTGGGCGCCGGACACCGGGCCGAGGAGGGCGATGAGTACGCCGAGGCCGAAGACGGTGGCCAGGGAGTTCGCCAGCAACTGCAGGCCCACGTCCTGACTGAGCCCGGTGGCCTGGATGCCGGAGCCGGCCACCACCGCCACGAGCGCCGCGGTGCCGACGAGCTCGGCGGCGGCGCGGGCGGTCAACGGGATCCGGGGCGGGGCCGCGCCGGGCGCGGGCCGGGGCGCCTCGGCGGCTGTACCGGACGCCGCTGCGGGAGCGGCGGCGGCGGGCTCGGTGACGGACAACGGTTCTCCTCGGGCAGGTGGGGCGGGAAGCGGGTCTAGGAGCAGGACCGCTTGAGGTTCGCCTCGGCGGTGGCGCGGGCGGTCCGGGCGAGGTCTGCGAACTGACCGGCGAGGGCCTCGACGACGTCCGGGCGCAGCCGGTAGTAGACGTACCGTCCGCACGGCTCCGTATCCACGACCCCCGCCTCGCGGAGAACCTTCAGGTGGTTCGAGAGGTTCGTCTGCCTGGCACCCGTCTCCTCCACGAGATGGGTGGTGCAGAGCGTCTCCTTGGCGAGGAGGGTCACGATCTGGAGCCTGAGCGGGTCGGCCAGCACCCGAATCAGTTCAGTGTCGACTGACATCAGCATGGGCTGATATTGTCACACCGCCCGGTCCTGTTACCAGCCCGGGCTGACCTCTTGGAGCCGGCGGAGGGTTCTCATGTCCTCGCCCCTGACCCCCAAGGAAGAACGATGTCCTCCGCTCCTGCCGCCTCCGTGCTGTTCGTCTGCGTCCACAACGCCGGCCGCTCCCAGATGGCCGCCGGCTTCCTGCGCCACCTCGCCGGAGACCGCGTCGAGGTGCGCTCGGCCGGCTCCGTCCCCGGCGACCGGATCAACCCCTCCGCTGTGGCGGCCATGGCGGAGCTGGGCATCGACATCTCGGACCAGAGGCCGAAGGTCCTCACTCCCGAGGCCGCTCAGGCGTCCGACTACATCATCACGATGGGCTGCGGCGACGCCTGCCCCTACTTCCCCGGCAGGACCTACCTCGACTGGCGGCTCGACGACCCGGCCGGCCAGGGCGTCGAGGCCGTCCGCCCCATCCGTGACGAGATCAAGGGCCTCGTCGAGGGTCTGATCGCCGAGATCGACGCCCAGCCCAGGGGCTGAACCGACGCGACCGTCCGCCCCGGCGGCGGTCCGAGCCATCATGGGGGAACCGTGAACATCGCCACCATGGCCGAGTGCCACGCCCAGCAGGTCCTGGCGATCTACCAGGCGGGCATCGACGAAGGCGACGCGACCTTCGAGACGCGGGCGCCCGGCTGGCCGGACTTCGACGCGGCGAGACTTCCCGCACACCGCCTCGTCGCCACGGACGACGGCGGCGAACGGGTCCTCGGCTGGATCGCGGCCACCCGGGTCTCCGACCGCCGCGCGTACGCGGGCGTCGTGGAGCACTCGGTCTACGTGCACCCGGAGGCCCGGGGACGGGGCGTGGCCGGCGCGCTGCTCGACGCGTTCATCGCATCGACGGAAGCGGGCGGCATCTGGACCATCCAGTCCGGCATCTTCCCCGAGAACACCGCCAGCCTCGCCCTCCATCGCCGCGCGGGCTTCCGCGTCATCGGAACGCGCGAACGCATCGCCCGGCACCGGGGCCGCTGGCGTGACGTCGTACTGCTCGAACGTCGTAGCGACCAGGACTTCTGACAGGGCCCGGCCCGGACCTGTGCGTAGGCCCCTGGGGAGATCAAGGGCGCGTCAAGGATCGGTGAACGAACGGAAGGAACACGTCAAGGGCGGCACAGGGGCCTCCGGGGCGGCAGCAGACTGGAGGGGCGACGGAGCGGAATGGCAGTTCCGCGGCGTGCGGCCGAGGGCGGGGGAGTGAACCCCGTCCGAGGGTGCGGTATCCGGCCCGTGGGGGGCCCGGATCGAGGCGACCGCGCGCCGAACGCCGTTGCGCGTCACAGGAGCCGCCCGCTCCCGGTGTGGGGATGCCGGGGCCGGGCGGCTCCATCGTGTCCAGGGTCCTCGCGCCGGCCGTCGCCCGTCGCCGCGGGCCGGCGACGGGCGGCGGCCGGTTCAGGCGCCGATGTCGCGGTGGCGGAAGTCCTCCAGGGTCTCGCGCCGCAGCAGGATCCGCGCCGCGCCCTCGTGGACGGCGACCACCGGGGGCCGGCCGACCAGGTTGTAGCCGGACGCCATCGACGACTGGTAGGCGCCGGCCACCGGGACGGCCAGCAGGTCGCCCGGGTGGACGTCCGCCGGCAGCTCGGCGTCCACGGCCAGGACGTCGCCCGCCTCGCAGTGCCGGCCGACGACCGTGGCGGTGCGGGAACCCGCCGCGGAGTGCCGGCCCACCAGCCGGGGCGCGTAACGCACCCCGTACAGGGCGGGCCGCGGGTTGTCGCTCATCCCGCCGTCCACCGCCACGAACACCTTCCCCCCGGAGCGCTTGACGGCGAGCACCCGGTACACCGCCACCCCCGCGGGCCCGGCGATCGCCCGCCCCGGCTCGACGGTCAGCCGGGGCACCGGCAGTCCGGCGGCCGCGCACCGGTCCGCCAGCGAGGTGCGCAGCTCCCGGGCCAGCGCCGGGAGGTCCAGGGCCGGCTCGCCGGGCCGGTAGGCGATGCCGTGCCCACCGCCCAGGTCCAGCTCGGGCAGGGCCACGCCATGTGCCTCGCGCACGGCGGCCATCAGCTCCACCATGCGGCCCAGCGCCACCCGGTAGGGCTCCACCGAGGTGATCTGGGAGCCGATGTGGCAGTGCAGACCGGCCAGTTCCAGCCGCGGCTGGTCCAGGATCCGGGCGACGGCCTCCTGGGCGCTCCCGTCGACGGCGGACAGCCCGAACTTCTGGCCCTCCGTACCCGTACGGATCTTCTCGTGGCCGCCCGCCGCGACGCCCGGCACCACCCGCACCAGCACCCGCTGGCGCCCCCCGGGGCCGACGGCCGCCGCGATTCGGGCGATCTCGCAGCGGCTGTCGATGACGATCCGGCCCACCCCCAGCCGCAGCGCGGAGGCGAGGTCCCCGGGGGACTTGGCGTTGCCGTGCAGCACGATCCGCTCGGGCGGGAACCCCGAGGTGACGGCCAGTTCCAGCTCCCCGGCCGAGCACACGTCCAGACCCAGCCCCTCCTCCCTGACCCAGCGCACCATCGCACGGGACAGGAACGCCTTCGCGGCGTAGAGCACTTCGGCGTCGGGGAAGACCGCCCGGTAGCTGCGGCAGCGGCCGCGCACCTCACCCTCGTCCAGGACGTACACCGGAGTGCCGAACCGCTGGGCGGCCTCCGCCAGCGACACCCCGCCGACGGCCAGACCGCCGTGCGGGAGCGGGGTCGCGGAGGCGGGCCACACGGTGAGGTCGCCGGCGTCGGCCGCTACCTCGGGGAGTGCCTCGATGGTCATGAGGTCCCGGCCCCCTCAGACGGCTTCGACGGAGATCCCGGCCACCGGCACGCCGGAGCCCGCGCCCGCGCCGCCCGCGGCCACCCCGGGCGCCTCCGACGGGGTGGCGGACGGCGCCGTCAGTGTCGGGTCGACGGTCAACGGCGCCGCCCCCAGAGGCCGCGCCAGCGCACGCAGCGCCCCCTCGGAGAGCCGGATCCAGGGGTGCCCCGCCCCCAGGGTGGCGGCGAGCCGCTCCGCACTGGTGAAGCCGACGGCGGTACGGGCGCCCAGCGGGGTGCGGAACAGCCGCACCACCACCTCCCCGGCACCCGGCCGGACCGGGACGAACAGGGGTCCGGCCGGGACGCGTTCCTCGGGCTCGGGGTCGTCGTCGTACTGGAACAGACACATGGGGCCCTCCCAAGGGGAACCACGGATGACGGGATGACGGCGGAGCCCCGGCCGCGGGGAGGCGGGTCCGGGGCGCGCCACCCGAAGCTATCCCCGCACGCGCGGCCCCGCCGACTCCCCTTGACGGGACGTTGACACCGGGCGGCCCCGTCCTGACGCCCCGCTGACACCCCGCGCCCGGCTGGGTAGGCTCCCGACAGGAGGCGGGCGATGAGCGGAGCTCCGTACGAGGGCGCCGACCCGGGACTGTACGGGCCCGGGTCCGTGACCTGGCAGTGCCACGGCGACCCGGTCATGTGGATCGCCGGGGTCCGGGCGCTCTACCTCCAGGCCCTCCACCCGCGCGCCGTCCGCGGGGTCATGGAGAACTCCGCCTTCGCCGAGGACGCCTGGGGGCGCCTGCTGCGCACCGCCGACTTCGTCGGCACCCTCACCTACGGCACCACCGAGGCCGCCGAACGGGCCGGCTCCCATGTTCGCGCCCTCCACCGCCGGCTGTCCGCCACCGACCCGGACACCGGGGAGCGGTTCCCCGTCGACGACCCCGAACTCCTCCTGTGGGTGCACTGCGCCCAGATCGACAGCCTCCTGCACGTACTGCGCCGTTCGGGCGTTCCGCTCACCCCCGCCCAGGCCGACCGGTACGTGGACGAGAACCGGGTGAGCGCCCGCCTCGTCGGCCTCGACCCCACCGAGGTCCCCGCCGACACCGCACAGCTGGCCGCCTACTTCGAGCGGGTCCGCCCCCGGCTGGCCGCCGGCGCGGACGCCCGGGCCGTCGACGCGTTCCTGCGCTCACCGCCCGTTCCGCCGCTCCTCGTGCCTGGCCGAAACCTGCTGTGGCGTCCGCTCACCGGACTCGCCTACGCCACCCTTCCCGGCTGGGCGCACCAGCTGTACGCAAAGCCCGCACCAGCCTCACGTACGGTCACCCGGCGCCTGCGTCTCACGGGTCGCTTACTGCGCAGCATTCCCGCAGGTCTACGCTGGCAGCTGCCCCCAGGTCACATCTTGAGAGCGATGCGCCGACTGGGCCCCGGGAGCCGCCCCTCCGCGTACACACTGCGCAGGGCAGCGGCCATACTGGACCGGCCGGGGAGGGCGCGATACGACGACGGGCACGATGACGGGGGCGGCTTCAAGACATGGCGGAGTCCAGACTGATCCAGGGCCGGTACCGGTCACTCGATCTGATCGGGCGCGGCGGCATGGGCGAGGTGTGGCGCGCCCGCGACGAGTCGCTGGGCCGGCAGGTCGCCGTGAAATGCCTCAAGCCGGTCGGCGCCGAACAGGACGCGCACTTCACCCAGGTGCTGCGCGAGCGCTTCCGCCGCGAGGCGCGGGTCGCGGCCTCGCTCCAGCACCGGGGCGTGACCGTCGTGCACGACTTCGGCGACGACAGTGCCGCCGGGGGCCCGCTCTACCTGGTGATGGAGCTCCTCGACGGCCGTAACCTCAGCCAGCTGATGGAGGAGAACGAGGCACGCCCGCTCCCCGTGGACGTGGTCCTCGACATCGCCGAGCAGATGGCCGCGGCCCTCGGCTACACCCACGACCAGGGCGTCGTCCACCGCGACCTCAAGCCGGCGAACATCATGCGGCTCACCGACGGCACGGTGAAGATCTGCGACTTCGGCATCGCCCGCCTGGCCGCCGACATCGGCTTCACCGCCAAGCTGACCGGCGGTGGCATGGCCATGGGCACCCCCCACTACATGTCGCCCGAGCAGATCGCGGGCGGCGAGGTCGACCACCGCAGCGACCTCTACTCGCTGGGGTGCGTGCTGTACGAGATCGCCACCGGGGCGCCGCCGTTCGACCTCGGCGACTCCTGGTCGGTGCTGGTCGGCCACCGCGACACCGCGCCGGTGCCGCCCCGCGACCACCGGCCCGAGCTGCCGGAGTACTTCGAGCGGATCGTGCTGGACCTGCTGGCGAAGCGCCCCGAGGACCGCCCCGGCGACGCCCGCCACCTGCACCGCCGGCTGATCGACGCCCGCTCCGGCGCCGGCGGCACCCCGGCTCCGCTGCCGGCGTGGGCGGCGGGCATGACGGCCGGCCGCAAGGCGGGCACGGACGCCCGCCCGGCGAGCGGCGAGTGGACCGTACTCACCGGCTCCTGGACGGCCCCGCGCCCGTCGGCCGCACCCGGTGCGGGTGACGGGGGCCGGATGGTGCCGGGTGCCGGGGTGGCGTCCGGTGCCGACGGCCACGTGCCGGGCGGCCCCTCCGCGCCGTCCTCGCACCCCGCGCCGTCCTCGCACCCCGCGTCGGGCGGGCACCCGGAGCCGGGCCGCCTGCCCGCGACGGGCGACTCCGCCCAGCCGGGCGGTTTCCCTGCGCCGGGCGGCCCCTCCGTGTCGGGTGGCCACCCTGTGCCGGGCGGGCACCCCGTGTCCGGCGGCTTCCCCGTGACGGGTGGCCGGCCGCCGCTCGGGGAGGGCCGTTCCGGGGCGGACGGCTTCTCTGTGTCCGGCGGCCATCCTGTGTCGGGCGGCTTCCCCGTGACGGGTGGCCAGGCGCCGCTCGGGGAGGGCCGTCCTGGGACAGCCAGCCTTCCCGCCTCCGGCGGCCACCTCGGGCCCGGGGGGAACCCCCTCGGGTCGGGCGGCGTTCCTGTGTTGGGTGGCCCGCCTGTGCCTGGTGGGGGTCACCCGGCAGGGGGCGGATACTCCGCGCCGGGCGGCGCTCCCCTGTCCGGGGGATACTCCGCGCCTCGTGAGGGTCAGCCGGTATCGGGTGACCACCCCGGTCCCGGCGGCTCTTCCGGGTCCGGCGGCCACGCCGTGCCCGGTGGGGGACACCCCGGTCCCGGTGGCGGGTTTTCGGTGTACGGGCCCGTGCCGGGCACGGCGCCGGCCCCGCCCGCCTCGGGTACGGCCTCCATGCCGCTGTCCGGCTATGCGACCGACCCCGGCCCCTCCGGTGAGCCGGGTCGGGAGCCCGAGGTATCCATGCCGCAGGCCGGCCTGGCCCCCGCCTCCGGGGCGGCTCTCGCTGCGGCCCCGGGACCGGGCGGTCCCGTCGCGCCGTGGGCTGCGCACGCCGCCACGCCCGGTGATGGTTACCCCGGTGCGCCCGGCGCCGGCCACTCCGGCGTGCCCGGGGTCGGCCACTCCGGCGTGCCCGGTTCCGGCTACCCCGGCGCCCCCGGGGGCGGCTACCCCGCCCTGCCCGGTGCCGGTTATCCCGGCGTCCCCGGTGCCGGCCACCCCGGTGGCTCGGGGGCGGGCTACCCCGGCGCGTCCGACGCCGGCCACGCCCTCCTGCCCGGGGCCGGTCATGGCTTCGGCGGGGCGGTGGACGGGAATCCGTTCGGGGGCGGGGGGTCCGGTGAGCAGCGGATCGTGCGGCCTGCTCCCGGTGAGGATCCCCGGCTCACCGGTGCCTACCGGCCCGGCGTGGTCCGTGCCCACGCTCCGACCGATCCCGGCCGGCCCGACTCCCTCGACGCCGGCCATATCCGCGCGTTCGCGCTCAGCCGGGCCGGCCGCCCCGAGGAAGCGCTCGCCGTGTACGCCGCCGTGGCCGACGGACGGGCGAGGGTGCTCGGCCCCGAGCACGCCGACACCCTGGCCGCCCGCCAGGAGGAGGCGTACGAGCTCGGCCGGCTCGGACGCCACGGCGAGGCGTACGAGCGGTACCGCGCCGTGCTCGCCGCCCGCATCCGCACCATGGGCCCGCGCCATCCCGACACCCTGCGCTGCCGCCACAACCTGGCCTGCTCCCTCGGCGCCCTCGGCCGGCACGCCGAGGCCCACGAGGCCGCCGCCGAGGTCGCGGCCGACCGCACCGACGTGCTCGGCCCCGAGCACGTCGACACCCTCCTGACCCGCTACGAGGTCGGCTACGCCCTCGGCCGGCTCGGCCGCTGGAACGAGGCGCTGACCGTGTTCCGCCAGGTCGCCGCCGCCCGCGAACGCGTCCTCGGCCGCGACCACCCCGACGCCCTCGCCGCCCGCTACGAGACGGGCATCGCCCTCGGCCGCACCGGCCGCGCCGCCGAGGCCCTCGACCTGTTCCGGGCCCTGGTCCGCGACCGCACCCGGGCCTACGGAGCGGCCGATCCGGAGACCCTGCGCGCCCGGCACGTCCTCGGCGTCAACCTCGGCCGGCTGGACCGCTGGGAGGAGGCGGTGGCCGAGGCGCGCGAGGTGGGCGAGGCCCGCGCCAAGGCCCTGGGCGCGGAGCACCCGGACACCCTGGCCAGCCGCCGCGAACTGGCCGTCGGGCTGGGCCGGCTCGGCCGCTGGGACAAGGCGCTGCCCATCTACCGCGAGCTGTCCGGCATCCGCGAGCGCTCCCTCGGCGACGAGCACCCCGACACCGTCCTCGCCCACGCCGACGAGGCACACTGTCTGGAGCGGCTGGGGCGCGTGTGTTACCAAGAGCCATGACCGTCAACGCAGACGCAGACTCCCGCGGCTTAGCCCACGACGTGTACGACGCGGTGATCGTCGGGGCCGGCCACAACGGCCTCGTCGCCGCCGCCTACCTGGCCCGCGCGGGCCGCTCCGTCCTGGTCCTGGAACGCCTCGGGCACCCCGGCGGCGCCGCGGTCTCCGCCCGGCCCTTCGCCGGGGTCGACGCCCGGCTCTCGCGCTACTCCTACCTCGTCTCCCTGCTCCCCGAGAAGATCGTCCGCGATCTGGGGCTGCGCTTCCGGGTGCGCCGGCGCACGGTGTCCTCGTACACGCCCTTCGAACGCGGCGGCCGCCCCGGCGGACTCCTCGTCGGCGGCGGGGAGGACCGTACGCGGGAGTCCTTCGCACGCCTCACCGGCTCCGACCGCGAGTACGAGGCGTGGCGCGCCTTCTACGCCACCACCGGCCGCCTCGCCCGACGCGTCTTCCCCACCCTCACCGAACCGCTGCCCACCCGCGAGGAGCTACGGGCCCGGGTCGACGACGAGGCGGCCTGGCGGATGCTGTTCGAGGAGCCGCTCGGCCGGGCGGTGGAGGAACGCTTCAGCGACGACCTCGTCCGCGGGATCGTCCTCACCGACGCCCTGATCGGCACCTTCGCCGACGCCCACGACCCCTCCCTGGCCCAGAACCGCTGCTTCCTCTACCACGTCATCGGCGGCGGAACCGGCGACTGGGACGTACCCGTCGGCGGCATGGGCGCGCTCACCGCCGCGCTGGCCGAGGCCGCCCGCGCGGCCGGTGCGCAGATCGCCACCGGCCACGAGGCGCTGCGGATCCACACCGACGGCACCTCGCCCGCCGAGGTCAGCTTCCGCACCGCGACCGGCGAGGGCACGGTCGTCGGACGTGACGTCCTGGTCAACGCCTCTCCGAGGGCCCTCGCCGAACTCCTCGGCGAGGCCCCCGGCACGGCCGGACCCGCCCCCGAGGGCGCCCAGTTCAAGGTCAACATGCTGCTGCGCCGGCTGCCGCGGCTGCGCGACACCTCGGTGGACCCCCGCGAGGCGTTCTCCGGCACCTTCCACGTCGCCGAGGGCTACGAGCAGCTCGCCCGCGCCCACGCCGAGGCCGCCGCCGGGGAACTGCCGTCCGTACCGCCCTCGGAGATCTACTGCCACTCGCTGACCGACCCCACGATCCTCGGGCCGGAGCTGAGCGCGCAGGGCTTCCAGACGCTGACCCTCTTCGGACTGCACACCCCCGCCCGGCTGTTCGAGAAGGACAACCGGCAGACGCGCGAGGTCCTGCTGACCGCCACCCTCGCCCAGCTGGACGCGGGCCTCGCCGAACCGCTCACCGACTGCCTGGCCTTCGACGCCGACGGCCGGCCGTGCATCGAGGCCAAGACCCCGCTGGACCTGGAGCAGGAACTGCGCCTGCCCGGCGGGCACATCTTCCACCGCGACCTGTCCTGGCCGTACGGGGAGACCGGGCGCTGGGGCGTCGAGACCGCCCATCCCCACGTCCTGCTCTGCGGGGCGGGAGCGGTCCGCGGCGGCGGGGTCAGCGGGATCCCGGGGCACAACGCGGCGATGGCGCTGCTGGGCCACTGACCCCCGGCGGCGGCTCCGGGAGGCGGTCCCCGGCCGCCGCCGGTCCGTCCTCAGGCGGCCGGTACCGGCTCGATGACCACGACCGGGATCTCCCGGTCCGTCTTGGTCTGGTACTCGTCGTAGTCGGACCACTCCGCCACCATCACCGGCCAGTACGCGGCGCGTTCCTCGGGGGTGGCGGTGCGGGCGATGCCCTGCATGACGTCCGGTCCGACCTGGATGCGGACCTCGGGGTGGGCGGTGAGGTTCCGGTACCACAGGGGGTGCTCGGGGGCGCCGCCCTTCGAGGCGACCAGGAGGTAGCGTCCGTCGGCCTCGCCGTAGATCAGCGGGGTACGTACGGGCTTGCCGGAGACCCGGCCCACGGTGGTGAGCAGCAGGGTCCGGGTGCCGCGCCAGTGGTGGCCCTCGGCCCCGTCCGACTCCACGTACTGCCGGAGGTGGTCCAGCTGCCAGGTGCCCGGCTTGGGGTCGGCGGGGTGGTCCCAGTCGATGGCGCTCGTCATGTCGTTCTCCCTGAGTTCGTATGACCGGTCGACAAACTCGACAACGAGCCTCAACGCCCCCGGGCACGGCGCCCATTCCGCCCTGAACCCGTCCGGCCCCCGCCGGGCCCGCCCCGGTCCGGAGCGGGCCCCGGGAGGGTGAAGCCGTCGAACAGGTCGTCCAGGGCGCGCAGCGAGGCACGGGCGGGGACGGCGCGCACGGCGAGGTCGCGGGCCGCGACGGCCACCGGGTGGCGCAGGGCCGCGACCCGCCCGGCGCGGCGGGACCGGACCCGGAGGGCATCGGTCCGGGCCAGGCGGGCGCGGGTGTAGGCGGCCAGGGCGGCCGGCACGTCCGGGCCGGTGAGCAGGCGGGCCAGGACGACGGCGTCCTCGACGGCCTGGCAGCCGCCCTGGCCGAGGTTGGGGGTCATGGCGTGCGCGGCGTCACCGATCCAGGCGATGCGGCCGTCGTGCAGCCGGGGGAGCGGGGCGGCGAGGTCGTACAGGTCGTGCTGGAGCACCTGGCCGGGGTCGATCCGCTCCAGCAGGGCCGGGACGGGGTGGTGCCAGGTGCCGAAGCGCCGCAGGAGTTCGGTGCGGACGTCGGCGGGCCGGTACCCCGCCGGGGCGACGGCGGTGGCGTACGCGTAGAGCGAGCCGTCGGCGAGCGGCACCGTCCCGAAGCGCTCCCCGCGCCCCCAGGTCTCGGCGGCCCCCTCGACGCCCGCGGGCACCGCTCCGGCGGGGAGCACGGTGCGCCAGGCGGTCTCCCCGCTGTAGTGCAGGCCGGGGTGGCGGGGGAAGTGGCGGCGGCGCAGCGGGCTGTGGATGCCGTCGGCGGCGATCACGACGTCGGCGGTGAGGTCTCCGGCGGCCGTACGCACCACCGCGCGCCCGTCGGACTCCTCCACGGCGGTGACGGCGGCCCCGTACCGCAGGGCGCCCGTGGGAAGTTCGGCGGCCAGTGCGGCGGTGAGGGCCGACCGGTGCAGGGCCAGTGGGGCCCGGCCGTAACGGGCGGCCAGGGCGGCGGGGTCGGCCCGGTCGAGCCAGCCGCCGCCGGGGCGGCGCAGCCCCATCGCCACCGCCCGGCCCCGGCCGGTGGCGGGGGCGGGGTCGAAGCCGATGGCGTCGAAGGCGCGCAGGGCGTTGGGCGCGAGCACGATCCCGGCGCCGACGGTCGCGGGCCCCGCCGCCCGCTCACAGACGGTGACCTTCCACCCCTGGCGGCGCACGGCCAGGGCGGCGGTGAGGCCGCCGATGCCGGCTCCGACGATGACGGCGTGACGCTGGCGTACGGGCATGGCACGGCCTCCTGGACCACGGCACAACCCTCTACATCCGTAGAGGGTATACCGGCACTCTACAGCTGTAGAGTGCTGTCATGTCACCCCGCAAGCCGCCCACCCAGAAGCCGGCCGCCGAACCCCCGGCCACCGCGCCCTCGGTCGCCTCGAAGCCGGCCGCACCGGCCCCGGCCCCGCAGGAGCCGGCAGCCGTACGCGATCCGATCGCCGAAGCCACCGCCCCCGCCGGGGGTGAAAGGGCCCCGGACCGGAGGACGTTGATCGCGGACACCGCTATCGGCCTCGTCGCCTCCGGCGGTCTGCGCGGCCTCACGCACCGCGCCGTCGACGGCGCCGCCGGGCTCCCGGCCGGCAGCACCTCGTACTACTTCCGCACCCGTACCGCCCTGATCGCGGCCTGCTACCGGCGGCTGGCCGAACTGGACGTGGCCGACGGCCCGTTGGAGCTCACGGCCGACCGGGACGCGGCCGCCCGGGCTTTCGGCGCCCTGCTGTACCACTGGCTGACGGCCGGCCGGGAACGCCAGCTGGCCCGCTTCGAGCTGAGCCTGGAGGCCGCACGGAACCCGGAGCTGGAGCCCGGCCTCCGCGAGGCGGGCCTCGCCGTCCGGGCGCGCGGGGCGGCGGTCCTGGCGGCGCTCGGCGCACGGGAGCCGCAGGAGTCCGCCGAGCTGCTGGCCGCCTGGGCCGACGGCCTGCTCTACGACCGCCTGGCGGGCGCCCTGGCCCACTCCCGCCCCGCCCCGGATCCGGCCGAACTGGCGGCCACCGCCCGCCGGATGATCGATGCCGTCCTGGAGGCGACCGTCTAGGATCCCCGTCATGATCGGCGAACTCCAGTGCGTGGTACTCGACTGTCCCGACCCTCTCGAACTCGCCCGCTTCTACCAGGCGTTGCTGGGCGGGGAGGTCAACCGGCCGGACCGGCGCTGGACCTGCGACGACCACTGGGCCACCCTCCACCCCACCGCCGGCGCGGTCCTCGCCTTCCAGCGGGTCCCCGGCCACCGGCCGCCGCGCTGGCCCGACCCCGCCCACCCCCAGCAGTCCCACCTGGACCTCGCCGTCCGGGACCTGGACACCGCCGAGCACCAGGTCCTGGCCCTCGGCGCCACCCTCCTCGACGCCACCCCGGACGCCCGCGGCTGGCGCGTCTACGCCGACCCGGCCGGGCACCCCTTCTGCCTGATCCGCGAACCCGCCTGACGGTTGGACGTTCCACTGAAGCGGGGTCTCCCGCCTGGTCGGGACGGGGCATTGCCCGAGCGGCGGGCGGGGAGCTTGGCTGGTCCTGATCAAGGGGGAAGGCGAAGGACCATGGCATCGATGCTCGACGGCTGTACGCCCTGGCCGGAGGAGTTCACCGACCACTACTGGGCGGCCGGGCACTGGCAGGGCAACACCCTGGACAACCTGCTGCGCGGCTGGGCCCTCCAGTACGGGCCGCGCACCGCGCTCGTCCACGGCGACGTCCGGCTCACGTACGCGCAGCTGAACCGGCGTGTGGACCGGATGGCCTCCGGGTTCCGGGGGCGCGGGCTGCGGCCGGGGATGCGGGTGGTCGTCCAGCTGCCGAACGTGCCGGAGTTCGTGGTCACCGCGTTCGCGCTCATGCGCGCCGGGCTGGTGCCCGTGTTCTGCCCGGTCTCCTCCCGTGAGCCGGAGGTGCCCGAGCTCGTACGGATCACCCAGGCGGTCGGCTACGTCGGCCCCTCGACGTACCGGGGGTTCGACCACACGGCGATGGCCGGCGGTATCGCGGCCCGTTGGCCGTTCCTGCGGCGGGTGTTCACCTACGAGGCGCCGGGCTCGGAGTCCCCGTACGGCGGCCTCACCACCGACCCGTCGAACTGCCAGTACGCCCCGCTCGGCTCCCTCGACGCCCCGCCGGAGCCGGCGCTCACACTGAGCGCGGGGCAGGTGGCCTTCCTGGTGGTCTCCGGCGGCACGCTGCTCGTCCCGCGTACGCACGACGACTTCGCCTACCAGGTGACGGCCGCCGCCGCGCTGGCCGGGCTCGGGGAGGACGACGTCTACCTCGGCGTGCTGCCCCCCGAGACCGACCTCGCCCTGGGCGGCCCCGGCCTCATCGGCACCCTCTCGGCCGGAGGGGCCGTGGTCCTGGCCGACGTGACGGACCCGGCCGGCTGCCTCCCTCTCCTCGCCCGGGAGCGGGTGACGGTGACCGCCCTGACCTCCGGCACGGCCCGGCGATGGCTCGACGCCGGGCCCGCCCCCTCGGCCCTGCGCCTGGTGCAGATCCTCGGGGCGCCGCCGGACCGGGCGACCGCCGAACGCCTCGGCACGGCCCTGAACTGCCGGGTCCAGCAGGTCTTCGCCCTGCCCGAGGGGATCCTCACCCTCACCCGCCCGGCCGACCCGGCCGCGCCCGCCCTCGCCACCCACGGCCGCCCGCTCTCCCCCGACGACCAGATCCGCCTGGTCGGCACCGAGGGGGAGCCCGTCCGCGACGGAACCCCCGGCGAACTCCTCGCCCGCGGCCCGCACACGATCCGCGGCTACTACCGCGCCCCCGCCCACGACGCCCGCACCTTCACCCCCGACGGCTACCTCCGCACGGGCCACCTGGCCCACCGCACCCCCGAAGGCCACCTGGTGGTGACGGGCCGCATCGACGACGCCGGCTGACCGGGCTCTGATCGCGGGGGGTCAGGGGTGGGCCGGGCGTTCGCGCAGGGCCTTGGCGATCAGGTCGTGGATGAGGTGTTCACCCGGGGCGCGGTTCTCCTTGAGGCGGTGGAGGTCGTCGGGGCCGAACCAGTCGTAGGCGGTGTGTCTGTTCCATTCCAGGGCGGGGTGGTCCAGATCGCCGTCGACCTCGACGAGGTAGTCGGCCTCCCGGCGGGTGCCGCCGCCGTCGTCGCCGGTCCAGGTGGTGATCCCGAGCAGGCGCCGGACCCGGCGCACACGCCAGCCGGTCTCTTCGCGCACCTCGCGGGTCAGGGTGTCCAGCAGGGACTCGCCGGCCTCGACGTGCCCGCCGACGATGTCCCAGCAGTCGGGGAAGAGCCGCCGGCCGGGGCTGCGCCTCTGGGCGAAGGCCCTGCCGTCCCGGTTGAGGACGACGGCTCCGACCGCCCAGACCTCCCCCTCGGCCGGGACGGGGAACTCGACGCCGTGGTCCACGGCCGCGTGGGGGTGGTGGTCTGACATGGCCTCACTGTAAGGGCCGTGCCCTCGGGCCTTGCGGGGAGCGGGCGTCCGGCCGGCGTTGCCGGGCTCTAGTCCGATGAGCGGGTCCAGCCGACGGGGTTCAGGCGGGAGGCGTCGGCGGCGCGGTCTTCGGAGAAGAGCAGGGTGCGGGGTTCGCAGACGCGGATGAGGTCCACGTAGACGCCCCGGCCCACGTAGCGGCCCGTCGAGGCGTGGCGGAAGCGGAGTCTGACCTCGCGGCCCGCCCAGGCGGGGAGGGGGGCCTCCAGGCGGTGCCAGATGCGGCCCGACCAGCCGCCGGCCGAGCCCTCCGGCCACTGTTCCGGGGTGCCGCCGGTGGTGCGGACCGTGGAGAACGGGACGGGCTGCCAGGTGGCGCCGTCCGCGGATGCCTCCAGGTGGAAGGCTCCGGCGCCGGGAACCGTGTCCCACCAGACCGCGCAGCGCAGCCGGGCCCCGGCGGTGGCGGGCGTGAGCGGGGGGAGGGTGAGGGTGCCCGAGCCGCCCGTCTCCATGCCGGAGAACCACGCCGGGCCGCCGTGTTTCGTCCGGACGGGCACGGCCCGGGCGAAGCGGTTGCCGGTGGCCACCCGGGGAGCGCTGCCGGCCCGCCAGGTGCGGACGGGGTGCACGGAGTTGCCGAGGAGGATCAGGAAGGAGTCGGTGGAGGGGTCGAGGACGAGGGAGGTGCCGGTGAAGCCGGTGTGGCCGGCCGAGTGGGGGGTGGCCATGGCGCCCATGTACCAGTGCTGGTAGAGCTCGAAGCCGAGTCCGTGGTCGTCGCCGGGGAAGGCGGTGTTGTAGTCGGTGAAGAGCAGTTCGACGGAGGCGGGGCGCAGGATGCGGCGCCCGGCGTAGGACCCGCCGTCGAGGAGGGTGCGGGAGAGGACGGCGAGGTCCCAGGCGGTGCCGAAGAGCCCGGCGTGGCCGGCGACGCCGCCGAGGGCGTGGGCGTTCTCGTCGTGGACCTCGCCCCAGACCAGGCCCCGGTCCAGCCCCGACCAGGGCGGGCGCTGCACTTCGGTGGCGGCGATGGCGCGGCGCCAGGCGCGTGGGGGGTTGTAGCGCGTGCGGTGCATCCCGAGCGGAGCGGTGATCTCGTCGTGGACCAGGGTGTCCAAAGTGCGATCGGTGATCCGTTCCAAGAGCAGCTGGAGCGTGATGAGGTTGAGGTCCGAGTACCGGTACACCGTCCCCGGGGTGTCCTGCGGCCGCACCGACCACAGCAGCCTCAACTGCCCCTCACGGGTGGACTGCTGGTAGAACGGCGCCCAGGAACGCAGGCCCGAGGTGTGCGTGAGCAGGTGCCGGACGGTGACGGCTTCCTTGCCGCCGCCCGTGAACTCCGGCAGGTACCGGTTCACGGGCGCCTCCAGCTCCAGCCTGCCCCGCTCCATCTGCTGCACGGCGATGATGGAGGTGAACAGCTTGCTGAGGGAGGCCAGGTCGAACACGGTGTCCTCGGCCATCGCGATCCGCTCGGCGGCCGGGAGTTCGCTGGGCCGGTCGGTACGGCCGTCATAGTCGGCGTACCGGAGGGCGTCCCCCACGGCCCGGTGCAGGGCGACCGTGCGGCCGCGCCCCGCGAGGACCACCGCCCCGGCGTAGTAGGGGTGTTCGGGGGAGGGGCCGAGGAAGCGACGGGTCTCCTCCACCACGCCCTCCAGGTGCCGCTCCACCAGCCCGGCCTGCCGCGGGGACCCGTACCGCAGGCGCAGCCCCTGCAGGGCCCGCCGCTCGGCCGCCCCACCCGCCGCCGAGGCGGCCCCTCCGGGCAGGGCCGCGTGCAGTACGAGGACCCCGCCCAGCGCGAGCAACCGCGCCCCGAGCCCCCGCCGCCCCAGCCCGGCCCCGCCCACCGGGCGCTCCTGCGCTTCCCCCTCCCCGCCGCCGCCCGCGTGCGGGCCCCCGATCCCGTCCTCGCCCGAGTCCGCGTACCGGTCCGTGCTTCCGCCCCGGCTCTCGCCCCGGGCGTGTGCGTCGGAGTCGGTCCCGTCCCCGTCCGTGCCGCTGTGGCGGCTTGCGTTCCGGCCCCGTAGGTCCGGCTCCGCGACGCCGTGTGCCCTCGCGCCGCCGCAGCCGTCCGGGGTGGGGTGCATGGCGCCCTCTTCGGCCAGGGCGTCTGGCCGGGGCGCCGGGCGGGCGGGGGAGGTGACGTCGGCCGGGCCGTTCCCGGGCTCGCCTCCGTCGCCGGGCCGGGCGCCCGGCCTCGTCCCGCTTCGGCTTCCCGGTGCACGTCCGGCTCCGGCTGCCGCTTCGGTCGTCGGCCCGTTCTCCGGCGCGCCGGCCCCCGTGATTCCCAGCATGATCGGCCCTCCTGTCCGCTCCGAACTGCCCTTCGTACGCCGTACGCCCACCGCTGCGCCCCCTCGCCACCCGCCGTCAGCCGAACGGCCGCTTTCCCTCGCCCCCGGCCGCCGCCAGCCGTCCCCGGCCGCCGTTAGCCGTCTCCGGCCACCAGCTGCCGCCTACTGGCCACCGCCGGCCGCCGTTGCCGCAGCCACCGGCCACCCACTGCTGGCCGGCCGCCGCTGCCACGGCCACCGGCCAGCTACCACCGGCCGACCACCGTTGCGACGACTGGTCGCCGCCGGCCGCCGGTGCCGGCCACTCGCCGCCGCGCGTTGCCGCACACGGCCACCGGCCCCGGCCGCGTCGGCCGAAGGAGCGGCGCGAGCCGCACCGATCTCGACCCGGCACCGCACCGTCACCGACCCCGGCCTTGCGCCGCACCGACTACCGATGCCGCCCGACCGGACCCTGCCTGACCGGACTCGACCCGGCCGAACTCGACCCGACCCGGGGCCGGCTCAGTCCGACCCGACCCGGGGCCAGCCCGGCCCGACCGGACCCGACCCGGGGCCAGCCCGGCCCGACCGGACCCGACCCGGGGCCAGCCCGGCCCGACCAGACCCGACCCGGGGCCGGACCCGGACGGGACCGGCCTCGGCCTCGCGCCGCACCAGCCGCCGACTCGCCCCGGCCCGACGTCTGTCCGGACCGACCCCGGCCCGGGTCCGCTCGGACCGACCCCGACCCGGGTCCGGCCGGACTGACCCTGACCCGACGTTTGCCCGGACCGACCCCGGCCCGGGGCCGCCCGGGCCGGCGCCCGCACGGGCCGACCCCGGCCGGGGCCGGATGTGCCCGAGGCCGCCGGAGGCGTTCCGCACGCTACTGGGTATCTGCCCGCCCGCCGCGTACCCTCCGCACGGGCCGGCCCGCAAGAATCTGACGCAGCATCAGAAAACCTCTTCCCTCGGCCGCCCCCCTACGGCATCCTCACGCCCATGGAGACGGAGCTCAGCAAGAAACTCGGAGTCGAGCACGCCCTCTTCGGCTTCACGCCCTTCCCGGCGGTCGCCGCGGCCATCACCCGCGCCGGCGGGTTCGGCGTGCTCGGGGCGGTCCGGTACACCGCCCCCGACGACCTGAGGCGCGACCTCGACTGGATGCAGGCGCACACCGACGGCAAGCCCTACGGCCTCGACGTCGTCATGCCCGCCAAGAAGGCCGTCGACGGCATCGGCGAAGCCGACATCGAGGCGATGATCCCCGCCGGGCACCGCGCCTTCGTCCGCGACACCCTCGCCAAGCACCACGTACCCGAGCTCGCCGAGGGAGAGGCATCCGGCTGGCGGATCACCGGCTGGATGGAGCAGGTCGCCCGGTCCCAGCTCGACGTCGCCTTCGACTACCCCGTCAAACTCCTGGCGAACGCCCTCGGTTCCCCGCCCGCCGACGTCATCGCGCGCGCCCACGACCACGGCATCCTCGTCGCCGCCCTCGCCGGCAGCGCCAAACACGCCCGCCGCCACGCCGAGGCCGGCATCGACGTCGTCGTCGCCCAGGGCTACGAGGCCGGCGGCCACACCGGCGACATCGCCACCATGGTCCTGGTCCCCGAGATCGCCGAGGCCGTCGCCCCGCTCCCGGTCCTCGCCGCCGGCGGCATCGGCAGCGGCGAGCAGATCGCGGCCGGGCTCGCCCTCGGCGCCCAGGGCGTCTGGCTCGGTTCCCTCTGGCTCACCACCACCGAGGCCGAACTCCACTCCCGGGCCCTCACCGGGAAACTCCTCGCCGCCGGCTCCGGCGACACCGTCCGCTCCCGCGCCCTCACCGGCAAACCCGCCCGCCAGCTGCGCACCGAGTGGACCGACGCCTGGGACGACCCGGACGGACCCGGAGCCCTCCCCATGCCCCTCCAGGGCCTGCTGGTCGCCGAGGCCGTCTCCCGGATCCAGAAGTACGAGGTCGGCCCGCTGCTCGGCACCCCCGTCGGCCAGATCGTCGGCCGGATGAACAGCGAACGCAGCGTCCAGGCCGTCTTCGACGAGCTCACCAGCGGCTTCGAGCGCGCCGTCGACCGCATCAACCGCATCGCCGGCCGGCTCCGAGAGGTGTGATCAGCATGAGCGAGGACCAGCCCCCCAACGGCTTCTGGGCGCAGGCCGCCGCCGAGCCCGGGCGCACCGTACTCGTCACCCCCGACGGCGAGGAGTGGTCCGCCGGACGGCTGCACGCCGACGCCAACCGGCTCGTCCACGGCCTGCGCGCCGCGGGGCTGGAGCGGGGCGACGCCTTCGCCGTCGTCCTGCCCAACGGCGCCGAGTTCCTCACCGCCTACCTCGCCGCCTCCCAGGCCGGCTTCTACCTCGTCCCGGTCAACCACCACCTCGTCGGACCCGAGATCGCCTGGATCGTCTCCGACTCCGGCGCCAAGGTCCTCATCGCCCACGAGCGCTTCGCCGAGGCCGCCACCGCGGCCGCCGACGAGGCCGCGCTCCCGGCGGACCACCGCTACGCCGTCGGAGCCGTCCCGGGCTTCCGCCCGTACGCCGGACTCCTCGGCGGACAGAGCCCGCAGCCCCCCGCCGGCCGCACCCTCGGCTGGGTCATGAACTACACCTCCGGCACCACCGGACGCCCGCGCGGCATCCGCCGCCCCCTGCCGGGCAAGCTCCCGGAGGAGACCTACCTCGGGGGCTTCCTCGGCATCTTCGGCATCCGTCCCTTCGACGGCAACGTGCACCTGGTCTGCTCGCCGCTCTACCACACCGCCGTGCTCCAGTTCGCGGGCGCGTCCCTGCACATCGGGCACCGGCTGGTCGTGATGGACAAGTGGGGGCCGGAGGAGATGCTGCGCCTGATCGACCGCCACGGCTGCACGCACACCCACATGGTGCCGACCCAGTTCCACCGCCTGCTCGCCCTCCCGCAGGAGACGAAGGACGCCTACGACGTCTCCTCCATGCGGCACGCGATCCACGGCGCCGCCCCCTGCCCCGACCACGTCAAACGGGCGATGATCGACTGGTGGGGCCGCTGCGTGGAGGAGTACTACGCGGCCAGCGAGGGCGGTGGGGCCTTCGCCACCGCCGAGGACTGGCTGAAGAAACCGGGAACCGTCGGCAGGGCCTGGCCGATCAGCGAGCTCGCCGTCTTCGACGACGACGGCAACCGGCTCCCGCCCGGCGAGCTCGGCACCGTCTACCTGAAGATGAACACCGGCGGCTTCAGCTACCACAAGGACGAGGGCAAGACGCGGAAGAACCGCATCGGCGACTTCTTCACCGTCGGCGACCTCGGCCTGCTCGACGAGGAGGGCTACCTCTTCCTCCGCGACCGCAAGATCGACATGATCATCTCGGGCGGGGTGAACATCTACCCGGCCGAGATCGAGTCCGCCCTCCTCACCCATCCGGCGGTCGCGGACGCCGCCGCCTTCGGCATTCCGCACGAGAGCTGGGGCGAGGAGGTCAAGGCCGTCGTCGAACCCGCCGAGGGATTCGAGGCGGGCGAGGCGCTGGCCGCCGAGATCCTGCGCCACTGCGAGGGACAGCTGGCCGGCTACAAACGTCCCAAGTCGGTCGACTTCATCGAGACGATGCCCCGCGACCCCAACGGCAAGCTGTACAAGCGCCGTCTGCGCGACCCGTACTGGGAGGGCCGCGAGCGCGCCGTCTGAGCGATGGTCGTACCCGACATGTCGTGAGAAGTGCCACTCCGAGGCCCCGGACGCGCGCCTCGCGCCGCGTCCGCGCGGCCGGTCTGGCAACTTGGCTGACATGAGTACGGCTACGCGCAGATCCCCCCTGACCGACTGGACCCTCCTGGTCCCCGTGGCGGCGCTCGCCGCGCTCGTCCTCAGCTGGGGCCGCGACCTGCCCGGAGCCCTGGTGGGCCTGGTCGCGCTGTGCCTCGCGGGGGCGGTCCTCGCGGCCGTCCACCACGCCGAGGTCGTCGCCCACCGGGTCGGGGAGCCCTTCGGCTCGCTCGTCCTCGCCGTGGCCGTCACCGTCATCGAAGTGGCCCTCATCGTCACCCTGATGGCCGACGGCGGGGACAAGACCGCCTCCCTCGCGCGCGACACCGTCTTCGCCGCCGTCATGATCACCTGCAACGGCATCGTCGGCCTGTCCCTCCTCGTGGGCGCCCTGCGCAACCGGGTCGCCGTGTTCAACGCCGAGGGCTCCGGCGCCGCCCTGGCCACCGTCGCGACCCTCGCCACGCTCAGCCTGGTCCTGCCGACCTTCACCACCAGCAGGCCCGGCCCCGAGTTCTCCAGCGCCCAGCTGACCTTCGCCGCCGTCGCCTCCCTGGCCCTCTACGGGCTGTTCATCGCCGTCCAGACCGTCCGCCACCGGGACTACTTCCTGCCCGTCGCCACGGCGAAGAGCGCCGCCGGCGACGAGGAGCACGCCGAGCCGCCCACCGCCCGCGCCGCCCTGACCAGCTGCGGCCTGCTGCTCGTCGCCCTCGTCGCGGTCGTCGGCAACGCCAAGGCCGTCTCCCCGACCATCGAGAAGGCCGTCGCCGACGCCGGGCTCCCGAACGCCGTGGTCGGCGTCGTCATCGCCCTGCTCGTCCTGCTCCCCGAGACCCTCGCCGCCGTCCGGGCCGCCCGCCGCGACCGCGTCCAGACCAGCCTCAACCTCGGCTACGGCTCGGCCATCGCCAGCATCGGCCTGACCATCCCGGCCATCGCCCTGGCCTCCGTCTGGCTGAAGGGCCCGCTGCTGCTCGGTCTCGGCCCCACCCACATGGTGCTGCTCACCCTGACCGTGGTGGTCGGCGCCCTCACCGTGGTGCCGGGCCGCGCCACCCTCCTCCAGGGCGGGGTGCACCTCGTCCTGCTGGCCGCCTACCTCTTCCTCGCCGTCAGCCCGTAGCGCCCCCGCCCGGTGCGTCCGGCCGCCGCACCGATCTTGACCCGGCCCCGCGGCGGGGCGAGGATCGCGCCATGAAGGCAGTACGGCACCACACGGTCGACGGACTCCTCCACGCCGCCGCCCAGCGGCACCCCGGCCGGACGGCCCTGCGCTACCGGCAGCGGACCTGGACGTACGGGGAACTCGACGCGGCGGTCTCCACCGGCGCCGCCGTGCTGCGGCAGCGCTACGGGCTGGCCGCGGGGGACCGGGTCGCGGCTTTCGCGCACAACTCCGACGCCTATCTCATCGCCTTCCTCGCCTGCGCCCGCGCCGGCCTCGTCCACGTCCCGGTCAACCAGAACCTCACCGGCGAGGACCTCGCCCACATCCTCGGCGACTGCGCGAGCGCCCTGGTCCTCGCCGACCCCGCCCTGGCCGGCCGGGTCCCCGCCGGGCATCCCGTACGGGCGCTGCGCGACGAGCCCGGTTCCTTCCTGGCGGAGCTCGCCGGCTCCCGGCCGTACGAGCCGTCCTCGGACCCCTCGGCCCTGGTGCAACTGCTGTACACCTCGGGGACCACGGCCCTGCCCAAGGGCGCGATGATGACGCACCGGGCACTGGCGCACGAGTACGAGAGCGCGATCGCCGCCCTGGACCTGGCGGAGGGGGACCGCCCCCTGCACTCCCTGCCGCTGTACCACTCGGCGCAGATGCACGTGTTCCTGCTGCCGTACCTGGCGGTGGGCGCGGACAACACCGTCCTGGACGGGCCGGTCGCGGAGGAGGTGTTCGACCTGGTGGAGGCGGGCCGGGCGGACAGCCTGTTCGCGCCGCCGACCGTGTGGATCGCCCTGGCCGGCCACCCGCAGTTCGGGCAGCGGGAGCTCGGCGCGCTGCGCAAGGCGTACTACGGGGCTTCCGTGATGCCGGTCCCGGTCCTGGAGCGGCTCCGGGAGAGGCTGCCGGGGCTGGGCTTCTACAACTGCTTCGGGCAGAGCGAGATCGGCCCGCTGGCCACGGTGCTCCGGCCGGAGGAGCACGAGGGGCGGATGGAGTCCTGCGGCCGGCCCGTGCTCCACGTGGAGGCGAAGGTGGCCGACGAGGACGGCGCCGAGGTTCCGGACGGCACGGCGGGGGAGGTGGTGTACCGCTCGCCGCAGCTGTGCCTGGGCTACTGGAACGACGCGGAGGCCACCCGCAGGGCCTTCCGGGACGGCTGGTTCCGCTCCGGTGACCTCGCCGTGCGGGACGCCGAGGGGTACTTCACGGTCGTCGACCGGGTCAAGGACGTCATCAACTCGGGCGGGGTGCTCGTGGCCTCCCGGCAGGTCGAGGACGTGCTCTACACCCATCCGGGGGTGGCCGAGGCGGCCGTGGTGGGGCTCCCGGACGAGCGGTGGGTCGAGGCGGTCACGGCCGTGGTCGTCCCGCGCGGGCAGGTCACGGAGGCCGAGCTCCTGGCGTACGCCCGCGAGCGGCTCGCCCACTTCAAGGCGCCCAAGCGGGTGTTCTTCGTGGACGCCCTCCCGCGCAACGCCAGCGGCAAGATCCTCAAGCGCGAGCTCCGCACCCGCCTCGGCACGCCCTGACCTGACCTGACCTGGTCCGAACCGGCCCGGCCCGGCGAGGCCGGCCCGGCCTGGCGAGGCCGGGCCGGGCCGGTGCCCGCCCCGTCAGGCGTCGAAGCCGGTGCCCCGGCTGATGGGCTCCCAGATACGGGCCTCCTCGCGGGCGGCGTCGGCGTGGGCGAGGATCGCGTCGAGGGCGTCGTCGCCCAGGGCCAGCCGCAGCGGGGTCTCCTCGGCGTCCAGCGCGGCCAGGATCGCCGCGGCGGCCTTGACGGGGTCACCGGGCTGCTTGCCGTCACTGTCGGGCAGCCCCTGGCGCACCGCACCGACGGTGTCCGCGTAGGCGGGCAGGACGGCGGCCGACTGCTGGAGCACGCCGCCTCCCGCGAACCCGGTACGGAAGGCTCCGGGCTCCACGATCAGCGTCTTGATTCCGAAGGGTGCGACCTCGCCGCGCAGTGCCTCGGTGAGGCCCTCCAGGGCGAACTTCGTCGCCGAGTAGGCGCCGACGCCCGGGAAGGACAGCCGTCCGCCCATGCTGCTCATCTGCACGATGGCACCCGACTTGCGCTCGCGCATGTGCGGCAGGGCCGCGCGGATCAGGGCGGCCGGGCCGAAGAAGTGCAGCTCCATCAGGTCGCGCAGTTCCGCCTCGGAGGTCTCCTCGACCGCTCCGATCAGGCCCCGGCCGGCGTTGTTGACGAGGACGTCGATCCGGCCGAACCGGTCCACGGCCTCGGCGACGAGTTCCCCGGCCCGCGCGGTGTCGGTGACGTCCGCCGCGACCGGTACGAGCCGCTCCGGGTGGGCGGCCGCCAGGTCGTCCAGGGCGGCGGGCCGGCGGGCCGCCGCGACGACCGTGTCCCCGGCCGCCAGGGCGGCCTCCGCCAGCGTCCGTCCGAAGCCCGAGGAAGCCCCGGTGATCAGCCATACCCGTCCGGTGACGTGTTCCTGCGTAGACATCAATCCCCCTGTGGCGCAACGGTGTTGTAGGTGGGTGCACGCGTACGGGCCTGATCCTGCCATGCTCCGGCCCGGGGCTCATTCCTGTCCCGGATCGCGGGAAGCGTCCTCGTCGGAGCCGGACCCGGAGCCGGAGCCGGAGCCGGGGGCTTCGCCGGGCGGATGCCGTCGCAGGGTGAGGTGCTCATGGACCAGACGGCCCACCAGCGCCCCGCCGTAGACCACGAAGCCGACGCCGACCAGCCAGGACTGGACGACCAGCAGCGTGCCGAACGGGCCGTACGTCACCGCGTTCGAGGCGATCAGCGGGGAGAACGCCAGCTGGGAGAAGATGCGCAGGCCCAGCAGGCCGAGGCTGGTCGCCACCGCCCCCGGAAACAGCGCGCCCCAGCGCACCCGCCCGCCCAGCAGCAGCCGCCCGGAGCTCCAGAAGAACAGGCAGGTGCCGACCAGGTCGCTGATGGTGCCCAGGATCGCCCCCAGCGTGCTGTCGGAGGGTGCGGGGATCTCGACGAGCAGCCCGAGGTAGCAGACGAGCAGGGCCAGCCACACCACATGCCGCCACATGGTGTGCCAGCGGGCCGTCGGCACGTCCCACACCTTCTCGTAGCCGGTCTGCACGGCGGAGCCGAAGGTCAGGCCGAACACCGCGAGGGCCGCCAGCCCGAAGGCGGTGGTCCGCTCCAGCGCCAGGTCGGCCGCCCCGAACACCGTCTCCACCCTGCTCCGGGAGGGCGCGGTGACCCCGAGGGCCTGCCCCAGCCAGCGGCCGAACCCCGACCCGCTGCCCGGCGCGGCCGCCGCCACGACCACCAGCAGCGGCACCAGGGTGAGGAACCCGAGGGCGGCGAAGCCCATCGCCCGGTGCATCAGCTCGATCTCGCGGCCACGGCTCCAGGCCAGCCCGGCGGGGGAGGCCAGGAACCGGTTCTGCAGCTGCCGGAAGGTCGAGGTCACCCCCCATCCCTTACCCGGACGGCCCGGCGGCTCCCGGCAGCCGCGCCGCAGCGGGGCCGAACGAGGGCCGAAGGAGGGCCGAAGGAGGGTCGAAGGAGGGTCGATGGGGTGGGCGCCACCCGTGGGGACCGCCGGCCGGCGGGCCCTGCGCTCCGCCTCCCGTCCCCGCCTCCCTCCCGCTCAGCCGTCCACCGGGCCCTGCCCGGTCTCGCGCAGGTCCTTCACCCGCTTGATCTTGCCGACCGAGCGCTCCAGGCTCTCCGGCTCCACCACCTCCACCCCGACCGACACCCCGACGCCCTCCTTGACGGCCCGCCCCAGCTCGGCCGCCGCCGCCCGCCGCTGACCGGCATCGGCCTCCCGGCGCGCCTCCACCCGTACCGTGAGCGCGTCCATCCGCCCCTGCCGGGTCAGCCGCAGCTGGAAGTGGGGGGCCAGGGCGGGGACGCGCAGGAGTATCTCCTCGATCTGGGTGGGGTAGAGATTCACCCCGCGCAGGATGATCATGTCGTCGCTGCGGCCCGTCACCTTCTCCATCCGGCGGAAGGCGGGCCGCGCGGTCCCCGGCAGCAGCCGCGTCAGGTCCCGGGTGCGGTATCTGACCAGGGGCATGGCCTCCTTGGTGAGGGAGGTGAACACCAGCTCGCCCGGTTCGCCGTCGGGCAGGACCGCCCCGGTCAGCGGGTCGATCACCTCGGGGTAGAAGTGGTCCTCCCAGACGTGCAGCCCGTCCTTGTGCGAGGCGAACTCCTGCGCCACGCCCGGCCCCATCACCTCCGACAGGCCGTAGATGTCGACGGCGTCGATACCGAGCCGGTCCTCGATCTCCCGGCGCATCTCCTCGGTCCAGGGCTCCGCGCCGAAGACGCCCGTCCGCAGGGAGGTCGCGCGCGGGTCGATGCCCTGGCGCTCCATCTCGTCGAGCAGGGTGAGCATGTAGGAGGGGGTCACCATGATCACCTCCGGGCGGAGGTCCTCGATCAGTCTGACCTGGCGGTCCGTCATGCCCCCGGAAGCGGGCACGACCGTACAGCCCAGCCGCTCCGCCCCGTAATGGGCGCCGAGACCGCCGGTGAACAGGCCGTACCCGTAGGCGATGTGCACCATCTGCCCGGGCCGGGCGCCCGCCGCGCGCAGCGACCGCGCGACCACATCGGCCCAGACGGCGAGATCCCCGTCCGTATAGCCCACCACGGTGGGCCGGCCGGTGGTGCCGCTGGAGGCGTGCAGGCGGCGGACATCGGTCCGGGGGACGGCGAACATCCCGAAGGGGTACTGCTCGCGCAGGTCGGCCTTGGTGGTCAGCGGGAAGAGCGCCAGGTCGGCCAGGGAGCGGCAGTCGTCGGGGTGCACCCCTGCCTTGTCGAAGGCGTCACGGTAGAAGGGCACGCGGTCGTAGACCCGGTGCAGCGTGGCCCGCAGCCGGGTGAGCTGGAGTGCCGCCAGCTCGTCGGGTCCGAGCCGCTCCCCTTCGTCACCGTTTGTGCCCGCAGCGCCCTGTCCGCCGAGCTCCGTGTTCGCCGCCATCGCCGTCACCTCATCAAGGACCGACCAACCCAACCGAACGTTCATTCGGTAGCTTGCCCGACCCTGACCCGCGAATCAATGACTCGAACGAGTGATCGTCCGGCCTAGCCCTGGGCCCCCGTCTCCGCCTGGGTGGCCACCGTCTTGGCCCAGCGGTAGTCCGCCTTGCCGCTCGGGGAGCGCTGGATGGCCGGGGTGATCACCAGCTGGCGGGGGATCTTGTACCCCGCCAGCCGGGTGCGGCAGTGCTGCTGGATCTCCTCCAGCGAGGGCTCCGGGGCGCCGGCCCGTACCTGGACCACGGCGGCCACATGGCTGCCCCACGTAGGGTCGGGTACCCCCGCCACCAGGGCGTCGTACACGTCCGGATGGGACTTCAGGGCCTGTTCGACCTCCTCCGGGTACACCTTCTCCCCGCCCGTGTTGATGCACTGCGAACCGCGCCCGAGGACGGTGACGATGCCCTCCGCGTCGACCGTCGCCATGTCGCCCAGCAGCACCCACCGCTCGGAGCCCTTCTGGAAGAAGGTCTCCGCCGTCTTCACCGGGTCGTTGTAGTAGCCCAGCGGGACGTGCCCCCGCTGCGCGAGCCGCCCCGGCACGCCCACCGCCACCGGCTCGTGCGTCACCGGATCCACCACCTGCGTACGGTCGTTGACTTGGAGCCGGAACCCCTTCTCCGGGCCCGAGTCGGCCGTGGCCCGCCCGTTCGAACCCGACTCCGACGAACCGAAGTTGTTCAGCAGCACCACATGCGGCACCAGCCGCTGGAACTCGGCGCGCACCGACTCCGACATGATCGCCCCCGAGGAGGAGACGCTGAACAGCGAGGACAGGTCCGTCCCCTTGAGCGGGCCGTTCAGGGCGTCGATCAGCGGCCGGAGCATCGCGTCGCCCACCAGGGACACGCTCGACACCTTCTCCTTCGCGATGGTGCGCAGCACCTCCTCGGGCGCGAACTTGCGGTGGATCACCACCCGTTGGCCGTAGTTGAAGGCGATGAACGAGGTCAGGGTGGAGGTGCCGTGCATCAGCGGGGGTGCGGGGAAGAACGTCAGCCCCGCGCCGCGCGCCGCGACCCGTTCCGCCAGTTCCTCGGGCCGTTTGACCGGTTCCCCTGACGGCTCCCCGCCGAACAGCCCCGCGAAGAACAGGTCTTCGGCCCGCCACATGACCCCCTTGGGCATGCCGGTCGTGCCGCCGGTGTAGATGATGAACAGGTCGTCCGGGCTGCGCGGCGCGAACCCGCGCCCGGGGGACCCGGCCGCCTCGGCGTCCTCGTACGCCACAGGCGCGATCGCCGGCTCCGGGGCGCCTGCGGGGGACTCGCCCACCCGGACGAGGTGGCGCAGCTTCGGCGTCTGCGGCAGCGCGGCCGCCACCCGCTCCGTGAACTCGCCCTCGAAGACGAGCCCGGCGAGGTCGGCGTCGTTGTAGAGGTAGACCAGTTCCTCCTCCACGTAGCGGTAGTTGACGTTCACCGGGACCAGGCGCGCCTTGAGGCAGGCCAGTACGGTCTGCAGGTACTCGACGCCGTTGTAGAGGTGCAGCCCCACGTGCTCTCCGGGCCTCAGACCGCTGTCGGTCAGGTGGTGCGCGACGCGGTTCGCGGCGGCGTCCAGCTGCGCGTACGTCAGCCGGCGCTCGGTGCCGGTCCCCGGGTGGTCCACGTACACCAGCGCCTCGCGGTCGGGGACCACGTCGACGACCGACTCGAACAGGTCGGCAAGGTTGTACTCCACCGTTCCTCCTCCTGGCCCGGACCGGGCGTCGACCGGTCTCCGCTCGGCGGTCATTAGAGCGTCGCCCGGCCCAACTGGGAAGGGCGCCCGGCAAGAAAACTGACTGGGCGTCAGAAAACCCTTGTACTGCACCCGGCCCTCCTGCAACCTGTTCTAGGTCTGGAGACGGGAGGACGGCAATGGGTGGGACGGAACACCTCACCGTGGAGCGCCGGGGCGCCACGCTGGTGCTCACCATGAACAGGCCGGAGGCGAAGAACGCGCTCTCGCTTCCGCTGCTCGTGGGGCTGTACGACGGCTGGCTGGAGGCGGACGCCGACGACGCCATCCGCTCGGTGGTCCTCACGGGCGCGGGCGGGGACTTCTGCGCCGGCATGGACCTCAAGGCGCTGGCCGGCAAGGGCATGGCGGGCGACCAGTACCGGGACCGGCTCAAGGCCGACCCCGACCTCCACTGGAAGGCGATGCTGCGCCACCACCGGCCGCGCAAGCCGGTGATCGCGGCGGTGGAGGGCTACTGCGTGGCGGGCGGGACCGAGATCCTCCAGGGCACCGATATCCGGGTCGCGGGCGCCGGGGCCACGTTCGGGCTGTTCGAGGTCCGGCGCGGGCTGTTCCCCATCGGCGGCTCGACGGTACGGCTGCCACGGCAGGTGCCGCACACGCACGCGCTGGAGATGCTGCTCACCGGGCGCCCGTACGGGGCGGAGGAGGCGGCGCGGATCGGGCTCGTGGGGCGGGTGGTGCCCGACGGGACGGCGCTGGACGCCGCGCTGGAGATCGCCGAGCGGATCAACGGGTGCGGGCCGCTGGCCGTCGAGGCGGTGAAGGCGTCCGTCTACGAGACGGCCGGGATGACGGAGGCGGAGGGGCTGGCGGCCGAACTCGCCCGGGGGTGGCCGGTGTTCGACACCGCCGATGCGGGGGAGGGGGCGCGGGCCTTTGCGGAGAAGCGGGAGCCGGTGTACCGGCGGGCTTAGCCGTGCCCCCGGCCCGGCGCCCCGGTCCCGCCCGGTTTTGCCCGGCGTCCCCGGCGGGTGGGTGCGGGGCCGGTGGCGCCGGGGCCGGAGCGCGGGGCGGGGTCGGGCGGCCCTGCGGGGCTGGTCCCCTACCCACCCTTCGCCCGTTCCCCGGGGCTGCGCCCCGGGCCCCGTGGGGCTGCGCCCCGGGCCCCCGTCGGGGTGCGCCCCGGGCCTCGGGGCTGCGACCGCTTTCGGCTGCCACCCGCGACCACGGGGCTGCGCCCCACCTCGGGGCTGCGCCCCGGACCCCGTGGGGGCAGGGCTCCCGCCGGGCTAGGCCCCGGACCCGGGGGCTCTGCCCCGCCCTGGTGCTCGGCCCTACCCCCCCGGGGCAACGTCCCAACCCCGGGCCCCCGCCCCCAACCCGGGCACCATGCCCAACCCCGGGCCCAACGCTCCCACCCCGGGTCCCAAGCCCCGACCCCGAGTCTGCGCCCCTCTTCCCCGTCCCTTCCACCCCCCCGGAGGTCCCCATGACAGCCGCGTCCCCGCCCCCCGAGGTGCTGCGTGCGCCTCTTGTCGTCGAGTTTCCGTTCACCCGGTCCCTCGGGCCCGTGCAGAGTGCCTTTCTCACCGGGCTCCGGGAGCGTGTCGTGCTCGGGGTGCGGACCTCCGCCGGGGCGGTGATGGTGCCGCCCGTCGAGTACGACCCCGTCACCGCCGAGGAGCTGCGCGAGCTCGTCGAGGTCGCGTCCACCGGGACCGTCACCACCTGGGCCTGGAACGGTGAGCCGCGCCCCCAGCAGCCCCTGCGCACCCCCTTCGCCTGGGTGCTCGTCCGGCTCGACGGGGCCGATACCGCCGTCCTGCACGCGCTCGACGTCCCCGGGCCCGACGCCGTGCGCACCGGGATGCGGGTACGCGTGCGCTGGGCGGGGGAGCGGACCGGGGCCATCACCGACATCGCCTGCTTCGAGCCGGAGGGGGAGGACGGGCGCGGGGGCGAGAGGGGCGCCGCGCCGCATGACGGGGTCTTCGGCGAACCCGTCACCGGCATCGTCGCCGAGGCCCGCCTGGACTACACCTACAGCCCCGGCCGGGCCCAGAGCGCCTACATCAACGCCCTCTCCGAACGCCGCACCGTCGGCGAGCGCTGCCCCTCCTGCCACAAGGTCTACGTCCCCCCGCGCGGCGCCTGCCCCACCTGCGGGGTCGCCACGACCGACCGGGTGGAGGTCGGCCCGGCCGGCACGGTCACCACCTTCTGCATCGTCAACATCAAGGCGAAGAACCTGGACATCGAAGTCCCCTACGTGTACGCCCACATCGCCCTCGACGGCGCCGGCCTCGCCCTCCACGGCCGGATCGGCGGCATTCCCTACGACCAGGTCCGCATGGGCCTGCGCGTCGAACCGGTGTGGACCGACGGCGGCCGCTACCCCGACCACTACCGCCCCACCGGAGAACCGGACGCGGACTACGACGCGTACAAGGAGCTCATCTGATGCCGGGGAAGAGCAGGCACGCCCGGGACGTGGCCGTCGTCGCCTTCGCGCAGAGCGACCACCTGCGCCGCACCGACGAACTCAGCGAAGTCGAGATGGTCATGCCCGTCCTGCACCAGGTGCTGGACGCCACCGGCCTGAAGACCGGGGAGATCGGCTTCACCTGCTCCGGCTCCAGCGACTACCTCGCCGGCCGGGCCTTCTCCTTCACCATGACCCTCGACGGCGTCGGCGCCTGGCCGCCGATCTCCGAGTCGCACGTCGAGATGGACGGCGCCTGGGCGCTCTACGAAGCCTGGGTCAAGATCCAGACCGGCGAGGCCGACACCGCACTCGTCTACGCGTACGGGAAGTCCTCCCCGGGCTCCGTCCGCGACGTCCTCACCCGCCAGCTCAACCCCTACTACCTCGCCCCCCTCTGGCCCGACTCGGTGGCCCTGGCCGCCCTCCAGGCCCAGGCCCTCATCGACGCGGGGGAGACCGACGAGCGTGCCCTGGCCGCCATCGGCGCCCGCAGCCGGGCCGCCGCCACCCGCAACCCGCACGCCCAGCTGCGCGGAGCGGTCCCGCAGGGCGGCTACCAGGTGGCACCCCTGCGCACCGGGGACTGCCCGCCCATCGGCGACGGGGTGGCGGCCGTCGTCCTGGCCGCCGGCGACACCGCCCGCCGGCTGTGCGCGCGGCCCGCCTGGATCACCGGCATCGACCACCGCATCGAGGCCCACGCCCTGGGCGTGCGCGACCTCACCGACTCCCCGTCCACCCGCACCGCCGCCGAGCACGCCGGGTTCTTCGACGCCCCGGTGGACACCGCCGAGCTGCACGCGCCGTTCTCCTCCCAGGAGGTCGTCCTGCGCAAGGCGCTCGCCCTCGGCGAGGACGTCACCGTCAACCCCTCCGGCGGCGCCCTCGCCGCCAACCCCGTCATGGCCGCCGGCCTCATCCGCATCGGCGAGGCCGCCGCCCGGATCCACCGCGGGGACTCCCACCGGGCCGTCGCCCACGCCACCTCCGGCCCCTGCCTCCAGCAGAACCTGGTCGCCGTCCTGGAAGGGGACCGAGCATGAGCGCATCCGGTACGCCGGGCAAGGAGCCGGTGGCCGTCGTCGGCGTCGGCCAGACCAAGCACGTCGCCGCCCGCCACGACGTCTCCCTCGCCGGCCTGGTCCGGGAGGCGGCGGTCCGCGCCCTCGCCGACGCGGAACTGACCTGGGCGGACATCGACGCCGTCGTCATCGGCAAGGCCCCCGACTTCTTCGAGGGCGTGATGATGCCGGAGCTCTACCTCGCCGACGCCCTCGGAGCCGTCGGCAAGCCGATGCTGCGCGTGCACACGGCGGGCTCGGTCGGCGGATCCACCGCGCTCGTCGCCGCCAACCTCGTCGCCGCCCGCGTCCACCGCACCGTCCTCACCCTGGCCTTCGAGAAGCAGTCCGAGTCGAACGCCATGTGGGGCCTGTCCCTGCCCGTCCCCTTCCAGCAGCCCCTGCTGGCGGGCGCCGGCGGGTTCTTCGCCCCGCACGTGCGCGCGTACATGCGGCGGACGGGGGCGCCCGGCACGGTGGGGTCGCTCGTGGCCTACAAGGACCGGCGCAACGCGCTGAAGAACCCCTACGCCCACCTCCACGAGCACGACATCACCCTGGAGAAGGTCCAGTCCTCACCCATGCTCTGGGACCCGATCCGCTACTCCGAGACCTGCCCCTCCTCGGACGGGGCCTGCGCGATGGTCCTCACCGACCGGGCGGGCGCCGCCCGTTCGCCCCGGCCCCCCGCCTGGGTGCACGGCGGGGCGATGCGCAGCGAGCCGACCCTGTTCGCCGGCAAGGACTTCGTCTCCCCGCAGGCCGGGAAGGACTGCGCCGCCGACGTCTACCGGCAGGCCGGGATCACCGACCCGCGCCGGGAGATCGACGCGGTCGAGATGTACGTCCCCTTCTCCTGGTACGAGCCGATGTGGCTGGAGAACCTGGGCTTCGCGCAGGAGGGGGAGGGCTGGAAACTCACCGAGGCCGGGGTCACCGAACTCGACGGGGACCTGCCGGTCAACCCGTCCGGCGGCGTCCTGTCCACCAACCCGATCGGGGCCTCGGGCATGATCCGCTTCGCGGAGGCGGCCCTCCAGGTGCGAGGACTGGCCGGGGAGCACCAGGTGCCGGGCGCCCGCCGGGCACTCGGGCACGCGTACGGCGGCGGAGCGCAGTTCTTCGCCATGTGGCTGGTGGGGGCCGGGCGGCCGGACAGCTGAGCCGCGCCGGGCACGGGCGCCGTCCGCGGTCTGTGCGGGGCACGCCGCGCTGGCTACCCTGGCCACCGGACGACCACGTACGGGAGGAGCAGGCACATGGCCGAGAGCACCACCGCGCGGATCCCCGCCCACCGGGGCAGGCCCGAGCTCGATCTCAGCGCGGCGGACTGGCAGCCGAGCAGGCGGGGTGCGGGCGACCTCCAGGTCGCCTTCGTGGAGGGTTTCATCGCCATGCGCGACAGCGACCGCCCGGGCGACCCGTCGCTGGTCTTCGCCCCGAACGGCTGGCGCAAGTTCGTCCTGGGCGCCCGGGCCGGACGGTTCGACCTGGGCTAGCCACGGCGACGGCCCGAGCCGCGGGCCCCGGTACGGACGCGGCCGGGGCGGCCCGGGTCGGATGTCGGCGCGCGCCGTCAGCGGTCGGGGCGGCCCGGGTCAGATGCCGGCGCGGGCCGTCAGGCGCAGGGCCACCTGGAGTTCGTGTTCGCCGGACACCGTGCCGAGGTGCTCCCCGGTGAAGGCTTCCTCCAGGACGGCACGGACCCGGCGCACCGGCTCGGCGGCGCCGTCCAGCTCCGCCCGCACGGCCGAGGCCGGCCGGGGCGGGGGCCCGGCGGCGGGTACCCGCCGGCGGACGTCCACCGTCACCGCCCAGATGCTCGGGGCCGCCCCGGGCGCGGCGGCGGCCCGTGCCGGGACGGGGGCCGGCGGGGTCATCCCGGGGAACGCCTCCGCCAGGACCCCCAGCACGGCCTCGGCGCCCTCCCGGTCGCAGTGGCTGACCAGTACGTTCACCTCGGCCTCCCCCACGGGCCCCTCCGCCGAGGACCCCTGCGGCGCCCGCGGTGTCCGCGCCGCGTCCACCCGCCCGGGGTCGGCGGCCGGGCCCGCACCCGTACCCGTACGGGAGGGCTCGCCGGGCGGCCGGCCGTGCTCGTCCACCATCGCCCCCGCGTCCGGGAGCGGCACGCCGCCCCGTCCGGGGTCCTCGTGGCCGCGGTTCGTGTCCATCCTTCGCCTCCGGGTCGGGGCACGGTCCCGCGCGGAGCCCGGGGCCGGCCGTTGACCGGCACGTCAGGTGCCTCGCCTGGCGACTGTCCGCGCACGGCCCCACCAAACCCGCGGCCGCACCCCGATCCCGCCCGGCCGGCCGCTCAGCGCCGTACGCCCTCGGGGCGGTCCGGCGCGGGTGGGCGGGCGCGGAAGGCGGCGACCAGCGGGGAGCGGCGCAGGGCCCGGGACACCGCGACGAGGTCCGGGGCCGGGGCCGGCCCCGGGGCCGCGGCCACCGCGGCCGGGGCGCCCAGACGCAGGCGCCGTACCGCCGCGAGCACCGCCACCGCCTCGGCCGTCGCCGCCGCCTGGGCGGGGGTCTCGTCGCGGGCCAGGGCCTCGGCGAACGCCCGGGCGCGGACCCCCGGGTCCATGTACGGCTGGAGCCGCAGCAGCCCGTCGCTGATCCGCGTCCTGCGGTGGACCAGGCGCCGGCTCAGCGGGGAGCGCCGGGGCAGCCGCAGCGAGCCGGTGTCCAGCCCGGCCAGCTCGCGGACGAACGGGTCGAGGGAGCGGTACTGGCGGTAGTCCGTCCACAGCGCCCGCCCGGCCTGGCCGGCGTGCGGCAGGATGAAGCCCACGGCGATGAGCAGGGCGCCCACCGCGGCGATGGGCGGTGCGACGTACGTACTGAGCCAGTCGAGGTCGCGCCCCGCCCAGCGGGCGGACACCGCGACCAGCTTTACGGCGTCGTAGCAGAGGTTCGCCAGGAACCCGAGGACGAGGAACACCAGGCCCGCCCGCAGCCAGCCCGCCACCTCGCGCAGCCACGTCCAGGTGACGACGGTGGTGATCAGGCAGGCGGCCGTGTGGGCCCCCAGGTAGAGCAGGATGTGCTCGCGCATCCAGGGCGTGGTGGCGTAGTACGTGTCCAGGTCCCGCAGCCGTTCGGCCGGCAGGTCGGCGAGGGCGAAGGTGATCCACAGGCCGGCGACCACGGCCGCGTACACGGCGGCGATCGCGCGGGTGGTGCGGCGTACCCGGCGGGGGTCGCCGCCGCGCCAGTGGATCACCAGGATCAGGCAGGCGGCGCAGAACATCGTGATCAGCGAGTAGACCAGCGGCGCCGCGAGGTTGCTGACGCCGGTGGAACGGTTCACCAGGGCGAGGGTCGAGGGCCTGCCGCAGTAGAAGACGGCCGAGCCCAGCAGGAGCAGGCCCCCGAGGGAGCGCACGTCCGGATCGTCGCGCCAGAACCTCATGATCGCCGGCAGCCGCAGGGCGAACGCCAGGGTGAGGATCACCGCCGGGATGAGCAGCGGGATGTAGTACTTGTCGGAGGTCAACGTCAACCGAGCGGCCCGCGGTAGCCCAGCGCGTTGCCGATCCGGCCCGCGACACCGTTCCCGTGGCCGCCGCCCGGGGTCTCGGCCCCCAGCAGCCAGGGCCGGCAGCGGTCCCCGAGCATCAGGCCGAACCGCTCGGCCTCGATCTCCTGGGCGTCCTCGTAGTGGGACCGCGCGGCGACGCTCGCGTACGTCAGCGACGAGGCGTCCGGCAGGGAGCGCGCCGCGTCGGCCGCCCCGCGCCCGTGCTCACCGCAGTGCCCCGCGTTCATGTGCCACAGCTCGTGTCCCAGGATGACCAGTTGGTGGTCGGGGGTGGTGTGCTTCTCCACCACGACGATGTCGTACTTCTCCATGTTCAGCCAGAGACCCGAGGTGGTCAGCTCGGTGGGGAAGCGCTCGAAGCGCAGCACGATCGGACGCCCGCCGCGCGTGCGGCTCATGGCCTCGCACAGGGCGCGGAAGAGGGTCTGCGGATCGACCGGCGCCTCCAGGTCCAGCGAGGAGGTCAGCGCGGTGCACAGCCTGCGCATGGACCGGGACCGGTTCACCGGGCCACCCCGGCGTGGGGCTCCGCGGAGAGCGTCCCCGCGATCGTCAGGAAGGAGGCGGCGCGGCCAAAGGACGCGGCGGACGCCGCGCAGTACCGCGGGTGCGGCCGCTCGCGGCCGCGGACCGCCACCGGCAGCGGGACACCGGCCCGCTCCGCGAGGGCCACCGGGTCTAGGGTCTCGTCCACGGCCAGCCGCCTCTCCTCCGCACGCGCCCGTATCCGCTCGGGCGTCGAGGCGAGGGGAAGCGGCGCATCGCCGGCAGACACGGTCATCCGTCTGTGCTCCCATACGTCCGAAGGCCGGCTGCGCGCCCGGGACGGCGGTATGCCACCCCCGGCCATCCTGGTCCCCACCTTCGGATCGTAGTCGCCGATTCGAAAACGACCGCCGATTCGAAAACGATCGCGGACCGGCGGCGGGGACGGACAGCAAGATACAGCCACAGCGGCTGGGGGTGGCAGAAAAGAGTGCATGCCCGGAAGCCTCCGCGAGGCCCCCCGGGACCGGAAAACCCGCGCGGCCACGTACCATGGGCCGCATGTCCTTCCTCCGCCGCCACCGCGCCGCCACACCCGCCGGCCCGGACTTCGACGTCCTCGCCATGGACCCGGGGGACTGGCCGGGCAACCTCGGAGCCGGGCTGCTGCCCGCCCCCGACGGCAGCTGCCAGGGCGTCTTCCTCCGCTACGACCTCTTCGGCGGACGCGGCCCCGCGATGATCATCGGCAACCTCCCCGAGGGCTCCCCGGCCCGGGACCTCGGCGAGGGACAGGTGCCCTTCGAGGTGGCCCAGCTCCTCGACGCCCTGGAGAACGACGAGGAGGTCGAGGTCACCGGCACCGAGGACTGCCCCGTCATGCAGGGCGACAACCTCCTCATCGTCCGCAAGGTCAAGCTGTCCGAAAGCCGCATCTCCTGCGTGCAGTTCGACCGCAGCGACAACGTCCTCGTGACGATCGCCAGCTGGGACCGCCCCATCACCGACGACCTCTACGCGCTGCTGAAGCCGCTCCCCGCCGAGCTCTTCCAGCAGGGCTGACCCTGCCCAGGAGAGGTCAGGCGGTGTCCGCGATGTCGTTCGCCGCCACATAGCCGAAGGTCATCGCCGGCCCGATCGTCGACCCGGCCCCCGCGTAGCTGTGCCCCATCACCGCCGCGCTCGCGTTGCCCGCCGCCCACAGGCCCCGGATCACCGATCCGTCCGCCCGCAGCGCCCGGGCCCGGGCGTCGGTGACGATGCCCCCCTTGGTCCCCAGGTCGCCCGGCACGATCCTGAAGGCGTAGAAGGGCGGCGCCCAGATCGGCGCCAGGCAGGAGTTGGGCGAGACGTTCGGGTCCGTGTAGTAGTGGTCGTACGCGGTGTCCCCCCGGTGGAAGTCGGGGTCCGATCCGCTCCACGCCTGGGCGTTGAACCGGTTCAGCGTCGCCCGCAGCGCCGCCGCCGGCACGCCGATCTGCCCGGCCAGCGCGTCCCAGGTCCACGCCTTCCTCGCGGCGCCCGCCTCGTACCAGGCGTCCGGGAAGGGCAGCGTCGGCAGGATGTCCTTGAACAGGTACCGGTTGCGGTAGTTCTGGTCGACGATCAGCCACGCCGGGATGTGCGACCCCGGGTCCCCCCGGTCCTTCTCGTACATCACGTGCACCACGTCGCTGTACGGCGCCGCCTCGTTCACGAACCGGGCCCCCGCGCGGTTGACGATCAGACCGCCCGGCAGGGTCCGCTCCGCCAGGCAGAAGTACGGCTCCCCGGGCAGCGGGATCGACGGCCCCCACCAGGCGTCCTCCATCAACGCCAGCGCCGCGCCCGCCCGCTGCCCCGCCAGGATCCCGTCGCCGGTGTTCTCCTTCGCGCCCACCGACCACGCGGTGCCGATCGGCTGCTGCTGGTAGCGCTCGCGCATCCGCGCGTTGTGCTCGAAGCCGCCGGAGCCGACCACCACCCCGCGGCGGGCCCGGACCACACCCCGTACGCCCTCCTTCTCCACCACCACCCCGGTGACCGCCCCGCCTTCCTGGACCAGGTCCACCAGCGGGCTGTTCAGCCACACCGGCACCCCCGCCCGCATCAGCCCGGCCCGCAGACCGGCGGCCAGCGCCTGGCCCATCGTCAGCGGCTTCTGGCCGAGCAGCGCGGCCTTCGTGCCGCGCGCCAGGCACTCCGTGGACACCGCCAGCCCCTTCGCGGTCACCGCGGCCAGGTTGAGCCACTTGTAGTCCTGGCTGAACACCACCATCCCCGCCGGCACCTGCATGTACGCCGGGTTCAGACGCGCCAGCTCGGCGCCCAGGAGGTTCCCGTCGATCTGGTCCGGCTCGATGGAGCGGCCGTTGGGCAGGCCGCCCGGCAGGTCCGGGTAGTAGTCGCTGTAGCCGTCCATGAAGCGGAACCTGAGCGGGCTGTTCGCCATGACGAAGTCCAGCATCCGGGGACCGTTGGCCAGGAAGGCCCGCTGCCGGTCCGCCGGCACCTCCGGCCCCACCACCGCCGCCAGGTACCGCGCCGCCTTCTCCGGGGTGTCCGGCACCCCCGCGCCCAGGATCACCGAGTTGTTCGGCAGCCAGATCCCGGCCCCGGAGCGCGCCGCCGACCCGCCGAACGTCGGGGCCTTCTCCACCACCAGCACGCTCAGACCCCGCCCGGCGGCGGTGAGGGCGGCGGTCATCCCCGCCGCCCCCGACCCGACCACCACGACGTCGTACACGCCGAGCGGAGCTCCGTCGGCCCGTGCGGCGGCTCCCGGCAGCACGGCGGCGGCGACCGCCCCGGCTCCCGCCCCGGCGAGGACCGTCCGGCGGGAGGGTAGGGCGGGGCGCACCGGTTCGGCGCCTGCGGACACGGACACGGCCTCGGTCATGGACGGGCTCCAGGGGTGGGTGACGGGCGGCGGACCGACATGCTGATGCTGAATCAGAAAAGGTGTGCGCAGGAGCATGCGATGTCAAGGGCACCCGCGCCCGGCCGATCCGTTCCCGGACACGCGCGAGCCCGTGGCCCCCGCACCAGGTGCGGGGACCACGGGCTCGCGTACGAAGGAACGCCAGACGGGAGGGTCAGCGGGTGCCGACCGCCGCCCGGACGGCTCTGCGGGCCATGCCCGCGTCGTCGTGGAGGCGGCGCAGCAGCAGGCGCTGCTCCTCCCCGGAGGACAGGGCCCCCGCGGGCAGCGGCTGGGCCGACGGGGCCGCCAGCATCGAGCGCTGTACGGCGGTCTCGCACATCCGGATCTCCCGGGTCAGCACCAGCATCAGGTTCACCAGGAACGCGTCCCGGGCCGCCGGACCGGCGGACTGGGCGAGCCGGCTGATCTGGCTGCGCGCCGCGGGGGCGTCACCCAGGACCGCCCACAGCGTCGCCAGGTCGTAGCCCGGCAGGTACCAGCCCGCGTGCTCCCAGTCCAGCAGCACCGGACCGGCCGGGGACAGCAGCAGGTTCGACAGCAGGGCGTCACCGTGGTTGAACTGCCAGGTGATCCCGGCCGGCCGCAGCCCGTGCAGCAGCTTCTGCAGGTCGCCGTAGTCCCGGTCGGTGAGCAGCCCCAGGTGGTGGTCCCGGGCGATCCGCCGCGTGTAGTCCACCGGGTGGCCGAACAGGTCGGCCGGCGGACGCCACTGGTTGACCCGGCACACCGCGCCCAGCGCCGCCCGTACGTCGGGCCGCGGCGGGGCCTCCACCGGGTGCCGCTGGAGGGCGGCGACCCGGCCGGCCATCCGCTCCACGACCAGGACGCAGTTCTCCGGGTCGGCGGCGATCAGCCGGGGCACGCGGACCGGCGGGCGGTGCCGGACGAAGGTCCGGTACGTCGCTATTTCATGCCGGTACCGCTCGCGCCACTCGGGCGAGTGGTCCAGTAAAACCTTCGCGACGGCGGTCATCCGCCCCGTCGTCCCCACCAGGAGGACCGACCGGCCGCTGCGCCGCAGCACCTGCACCGGGGCGAACTCCGGACAGATCCGCTGCACCGACGCGAGCGCGGTGCGCAACTGCGCTCCCTGCGGCCCGGAGAGGTCGATTCTTCCGCTGAGCGGCTGCGATCCGGCCGCCGGCATCCGCCGGGCCCGTACGGCGCCCGGCGCCGCCGAGAACGGCTGGCGGCCCGGTTCGAGGGAGATACCGCCGCCTCCCGCCTGGAGGGTGCGGTGCGGGCGGACCGGGGCGGACACGGAGGACGTTGCTGCGTACATGGCGTTTACGGTTCCCTTCGTGCGCCGACGAGTTGCGTACGCCGCCCCGCCGGATCCCGTACTTCACCCTGGGGAGTTCCGCCGGTGAACCGGGTCGGGGAGGCGCATTCCTACATGACACCCGGCGGCAGGTGGCGAACCACGGGGCGTGCCCTGGCGAACCCTGGCGAATAGTCCACGGGGAACTGACAGCGGGCTACTGTCAACTCAGCCGAGAACCTGGGGGCTTGACGTGAGCAAAGGTCCAAACACCCGTCTGAACGACCTGTTCGGCCTGGCCGGCTGGTCGAAGGGCGAACTCGCGAGGATGGTCAACCGGCAGGCGGCCGCGATGGGCCACCACCAACTGGCCACCGATACCTCGCGGGTGCGGCGCTGGATCGACATGGGGGAGACCCCGCGCGAACCGGTGCCCACGGTACTGGCAGCACTGTTCACCGAGCGGCTCGGTCGTGTCGTGACCATCGAGGACCTCGGGTTCGTACGACAGCGGCGCACCGCCAGACGGCAGCCGGACGGGGCGAAGGAGAACCCCGACGGAATGCCCTGGGCGCCCGAACGCACAGCCGCGGTCCTCACCGAATTCACGGGAATGGACCTCATGCTCAACCGTCGCGGCCTGATGGGCGCGGGAGCCGCGCTCACCGCCGGCTCAGCCCTCAGCAACGCCCTGTACGACTGGCTGCACACCGAGCCGGCCAGCACCCGGAAGGCGCAGTCCTTCGGCGACCCCTACCAGGCCGACCCGGCGGGCTTCGACCGCTACGAGGCCGCCCCCATCGGCTCGCAGGAGATCGAGGCCCTGGAGCGCTCGGTCGAGGTCTTCCGCGCCTGGGACGCCTCCCGGGGCGGCGGCCTCCAGCGCAAGGCGGTCGTCGGCCAGCTGAACGAGGTCGGCGGGATGCTCGCCTACCACCACCCCGACCACCTCCAGCGCAGACTGTGGGGGGTGGCGGCCAACCTGGCGGTGCTCGCGGGCTGGATGTCGCACGACGTCGGCCTCGAACCCACCGCGCAGAAGTACTTCGTCATCGCCGCGCACGCGGCCCGCGAGGGCGGCGACCGCCCGCGCGCCGGTGAGGCGCTGTCGCGGGCCGCCCGGCAGATGGTCCACCTGGGCAAGCCCCACGAGGCCCTGGACCTGATGAAGCTCGCCCAGGCCGGCTCGGGCGAGGCGACCCTGCCGCGCACCCGCGCCATGCTGCACACCATCGAGGCGTGGGCGCAGGCCGCCATGGGCAAGGGGCAGGCCATGCGCCGCACCCTGGGCGAGGCCGAGGAACTCTTCGTGTCCGACAAGGGCGACGTACCGCCGCCGTCGTGGATGCAGCACTTCGACGAGGCCGACCTGCACGGGATGGAGGCGCTGGCCTACCGTACGCTCGCCGATCACGACGCCTCGGCGGCGCCCGTCGCGGCCCGGCACGCGCGGGAGGCGCTGCGGCTGCGCGGCGACGGCTACCAGCGCTCGCAGATCTTCGACTACATCTCCATGGCCTCGGCCTGCTTCATCGCCGACGAGCCCGAACAGGCCGACCGGTACGCCCGCCTGGCCCTGGTGTCGATGAACGAGACCTCCTCGCACCGCACGTGGGACCGGCTCCGCGAGATGTACCGGCTCACCGGCCAGTACGCCGGGTACGGGCGCATCGAGGACCTCCGTGAGGAGATCGCGCAGGCCCTCCCCGACAGCCCCTCCCCCCGGGTGGCCCGCGGAGTGGAGGTCTAGGGGGCCGGTGCCGTACACCGGGGAGGAGCAGGGGGACGGGAGCGGACGCCGGACGGGGCCGCGTGCAAGGCGCGGCCCCTCGAACCGGGCCGGCCGGAAGGACGGCCGGGGTCAGCCGCCGATACGGGCCACCAGGACGCAGGCGTCGTCCGCCCGGCGGGACTCGCCGAACTCCTCCGTCACCATCCGCACGCAGTCGCGCGCCGAACGCGCCGCCGAGAAGTGCGGCGCGAGAGCCAGCAGCCGCTGCGTCCCGTCGGCCCGGCTGAACTCGATGCTGCGCGGGGTCAGTCCGTCGGTGTACAGGACGAGTACGTCGCCCGGTTCGAGCAGTTCCTCCGCCTGCCCGTACACGGCCCCCGAGGTGGCACCCAGGAGGACCCCCTCCGGCGGCTGGAGGGCCCGGCCCTGGCCGTGGCGGAAGAGCAGCGGTGCGGGGTGCCCGGCCTGGGCCCAGGAGAGCAGCCGGCGGGCCGGGTCGTAACGGCAGCAGACGGCGGAGCCGAGGGCCGGCTGGGCGGAGTTCTCCAGCAGTTGGTCGAGCCAGCCCATCAGCGGGCCCGGTTCGATGCCGGCCATGGCCATCCCGCGCAGGGCGCCGAGCAGCATGGCCATGCCGGAGGTGGCGCTCACCCCGTGCCCGGTCAGGTCACCGACCGTCAGAAGGGAGCGTCCGTCGGGGAGTTCGAACGCGTCGTACCAGTCCCCGCCGATCAGCGTGCTGTTCGCGGAGGGCAGGTAGTGCGCGGCGACGTCCATCGTGCCGGCGTGGTCGTGCGGGAACCGCAGGGAGCCGCGCCACGGGGGGAGCACGGCTTCCTGCAGCTCGACCGCGAGCCGGTGCTCGGTCTGCGCGATCTCCCGCTGGCGCTGGAGCGAGTCACGGGACTCGCGCTCCGCCCGCTGGCTCCGGCGCAGTTCGCTGACGTCGCGCAGTACGGCCCACATGGAGGCCGTACAGCCGTCGGCGTCGAGTACCGGCTCGCCCCTCATGTGCAGCGTCCGGACCCGGCCGTCGGCCCGGACGATGCGGAACTCGCCGTCGATCGGCTTCCCGTCGACCAGGCAGTCGGTGACCATCGCGGTCAGCACCGGCTGGTCCTCGGAGAACAGGGTGGAGCCGAGCTCGTCCAGGGGGAGCGGGCCGGCCTCGGGGGAGCGGCCGAAGATCTCGAAGAGCTCCTCGGACCAGGTGACCTCGTCCGTCAGCAGGTTCCACTCGGCGCTGCCGACGCGGGTCTGGCGGTCCTCGGAGGGGTCCTCCGGGCGCGCCGGAGCAAGCGCCGACGGGGGCACGGACTGCTCGGGGACGGCCGGCAGTCCCTCCTTGAGCTGGCCCAGGTGCTGGCCCAGGTCGTCGAGGTGGTGCACGGCGAGGTCGCACAGGGCGCGCTGCCAGCGGCCCTGGGCGTCGTCGTCGTCCACGACGGTGTCGCGGCGTACGGCATCCACCTCGCCGCGCAGCCGGCGGGTCTGCGAGATCAGCGCGTCCACGGATCCCGGCTCGGGCGGCTGCGCGGAACGGTCCGCGTACAGGTGGGACGGCATGAGCACTCCGATACAGGCGCGAGCGACACAGGCGCGGCACGGCCAGGTCTGAAAGAAGGACCGGTTACGACTGTGGCACAGCCCGGGACGGCCTGTAAGGCGTTTGGCAACATCCGTAACGTTCTTGCTCACGGCATATGCCGAGGGCCTCCCGTTTGACTCCCGTCCGTACGAACATTTCCGGTCACCGCTCCGGTCGCTGCCGGAGCGCTCCGCCCGTCACACGCTCAGGGGCACCGCGTGGATCTCGTCGGCCGGGTGGCCCGCGCGCTCGTGGACTTTCTGGACCGCGTCCGCCGAGGGGGCCTCGGACAGGCAGTACACCTCGCCGGACATCGGGTCCGCCCAGGCGCGCTGGAACGTGACCTTCTCCTCCGACTGGATGGCGAGGTCCGCCTTGTGGGCTTCCATCAGCTGATCGGCGGTGATGCCCTTCATACCGTGGTGGACATCCATGAACTGGGCCATCGCCGTACACCTCCTCTTGTGTCGCCGCCGCGTACGGCTCTGCTTCCATCGTCCGCCCGTGGCCGGAAAACGGCCTTCCGGGCGGCCCGGCTCGCTCGTACAGGCGAGACGTACGAGTCCCGGCCGGCCGGGAGGCCGTCCGGACCCGGGATCGGAGGCCCGTCCGGGGGCTCACCCGAACGAAGGACCCCGTCCGTCACTTGCGCTTCCCACCTCACCCCGTGATCGCTACCCTACGTGTCGGTAACGAGCCGGGGCGGCCCGCTCCCCGGCGCACGGGCCGGGCGCCGGAGCCGGGGAGGGTGGGGCAGGACCAGATGGCCGAAGAGAGCAGGGCACCGGCCGGGCGGGCGGGGGCGGACGGGCACAGTCGCCGGTCCTTCCTGACCTGCCTCGTCGCCGCCCCGACGCTGGCGCTCGTCACACGGGCCGGCGCCGACGCCCTGGCCCCGCAGCCCGCGCACGCCGTGGTGCCGAGCGTGCCCGCCATCGCCGACCTGGTCGACCTCGGGGACCTGTTCATCCTGGCCGGCGCCCCCACCTCCGCCCTCCTGGCGCTCGTCGTGGAGGAGGACGGAACGATCCGCTTCCGGCTGCCCCGCGAGGAGGTCGGCCAGGGACTCACCACCGCCGTGGCCATGCTCGTCGCCGAGGAACTCGACGCCCCGCTGGAGCGCGTCCGGGTGGAGCTGGACGACGCCCGCCCCGAGCTGCTGTTCAACCAGCTCACCGGCTCCTCCAACTCCATCCGCTCCCTCTACGGGCCGGTCCGCCAGTGCGCCGCCACCGCCCGGGCCCGTCTCGTCGCGGCCGCCGCCGCCCGCTGGAACCTCCCCGCCGCCTCCCTCACCACCGCGAACGGCTCCGTAAGCGCCCCCGACGGGCGCACCGCCGGCTACGGGAGCCTCGCCACGGCCGCCGCCGCGCCCGGCCTCCCCGTCCCCGGCGCCACACCGAAACCCGCCGGCCGGCACTCCCTCGTCGGCACCCCGACCAGCCGCATCGACGCCCGCGCGATGGTCACCGGCGCCCAGCGCTACACCCTCGACCTCGACGTACCGGGCGCGAAGCCCTGTGTGGTGCGCCGGCCGCCCAGCCTCGGCGGGACCGTCCGCTCCGTGGCCAACCGCGCCGCCGTCCAGGCGATGCCCGGGGTCCTGCACGTGGTGACCATCCCCAGCGGGGTCGCCGTCGTCGCCGAGACCTTCGGGCAGGCCCTCGACGCCAAGGCCGCCCTCCAGGTCGACTGGGGCCCCGGCCCCGCCGACCAGCTCTCGGACGAGCAGATCCGCGCCAGGCTGCGCGCCGCCACTCCGCCGCCGCTGGTGCCGCCGCTGCTCACCCCGTACGTGGACGCCGAGTTCGACTTCGCCTTCGTCAGCCACGCCCCGATGGAGACCAACTCGGCCGTCGCCGACGTCCGCGACGACCGCGCCGAGATCTGGTCCGGCCTGAAGTCCCCCATCGTCGCCCGCCAGACCATCGCCGCCGAGCTGGGGCTCCCGCTGGACAAGGTCACGGTCCACGTGGTCCAGGCGGGCGGCTCCTTCGGCCGGCGCCTGTTCTTCGACGCCGCCCTGGAGGCCGCCCGCGTCTCCAGGGCCTGCCGCCGCCCGGTGAAGCTGATGTGGACCCGCGTGGACGACACCCGGCACGGCCGGATGCGCCCCGCCACCCACCACCGCATCCGGGCCACCCACCTGCTCGGCGAGGTCCTCAGCTTCGAACACCGGGTCGCCGCCGCCGAGACCGACTTCCGGCACGGCCTCGGCGAGATCCTCACCGCCACCGCCGCGAGCCTGCCCCCGGGCCTCGGCAACGCCACCCTCGCCCAGACCCTCTTCCTCACCACGGTGAAGTCCCCGTACCACTTCGGGCTCACCACCCAGGCACTGACGGAGGTGCCGACCGGGATCCCCACCGGCTCCTGGCGCTCGGTCTACTCGGCCAACACCCGGGGCGCCGAGGAGATCATGGTCGACGAACTGGCCGCCGCCACGGGCAAGGACCCGTACCGCTTCCGGCGCACCTTCCTCAAGACCGACGCCCAGCGCGCCGTGCTCGACAAGGTGGCCGCCGAAGGGCAGTGGGGGCGCGCCCTGCCGGCCGGCTGCGCGCAGGGCATCGCCTTCCACGAGGAGTACAAGTCGCGCACCGCCTGCCTGGTGGAGATCGACACCCGCGACCCGGCGCACGTCCGCGTCACCCGGGCGGTCATCGCCGTCGACGTGGGCCTGCCCGTCAACCCGCGCGGGCTGGAGGCCCAGATGACCGGCGGCCTCACCGACGCGATCTCCACCACCCTGCGCGCCGGACTGCACCTGGACAAGGGGCTGCCGCTGGAAGGCAGTTACAGCCAGTTCCACTGGGCCAGGCAGCGCGACACCCCGCAGGACGTACGGGTCTTCGTGCTCCCGGCCACCGGCGGCGAACCGGGCGGCGCGGGCGAACTCGGGGTGCCCGCCGCCGTGGGCGCCATCGCCAACGCCTGGGCCCGGGCCACCGGTGCCAAGCCGCGCAGCTTCCCCCTCTCCTTCGACGTCGACTTCACCCCCTACCCGCGCTGACCCCTGGAGTACGCCGCCGTGCCCTCGCACACCTTCACCCTCAACGGGCGCAGCGTCACCGTCGACGCCCCCGACGACCTGCCCCTGCTGTGGGTGCTCCGTGACCTGCTGGGGGTCACCGGACCCAAGTACGGCTGCGGGGTGGACGTCTGCAAGGCGTGCACCAGCCACCTCGACGGGGCGGACGTCCGCCCCTGCGTGGTGCCGGTCTCGGCCTGCGCGGGCCGGCGGGTCACCACCATCGAGGGGCTCGCGGACGGCGACCGGCTGCATCCCGTCCAGGAAGCCTGGCTCGAACAGGACGTCGCCCAGTGCGGTTTCTGCCAGCCCGGGCAGATCATGGCCGCCGTGGCCCTGCTCCGCCGGACCTCTGAGCCCACGGACGAGGACATCGACGCCATCGCCAACATCTGCCGCTGCGGAACCTACTTCCGCATCCGCGAGGCCATCCGCAGCGCGGCCGCCCGGATGTGAACGCCCGGAGGTGAACGCCCGCACCACCGGCGCGGCGGCCGCCCGAGGCCGCCACTGGTCCGTACGGGGGACACCGATCCGGCGGAGTACCACCGTGGACGTCTGAGATCCGCCGGAATCGGATACCCATGGCGGAATGAGGCGAATCCACGCGAAACGGCTGCTGGTCGGTGAGCCCCTCGACACCGCGCGCCTGGGCGAGACCCTGCTGCCGAAGCGGCTCGCGCTGCCCATCTTCTGCAGCGACCCGCTCTCCTCCGTGGCCTACGCCACCGAGGAGATCCTGCTGATTCTCGCCCTCGGCGGCGTCGCGCTGCTCCACCTCGCCTGGTACGCGGCCGCCGCCATCGTCTTCCTGCTGGTGGTCGTGGTCGCCTCCTACCGGCAGACCTGCCACGCCTACCCCGGCGGAGGCGGGGCGTACGTCGTCAGCTCCGAGAACCTCGGCCCCACGGCGGCCCTCACGGCCGCCAGCGCCCTGCTCGTCGACTACGTGATGACCGTCGCCGTGTCCGTGGTCTCCGGGGTCGCCGCCATCACCTCGGCGATCCCCTCCCTCAACGGCCACCAGGTCGGGCTGTCCGTCGCCTTCGTGGTGCTGCTGACCGTGGCCAACCTGCGCGGGGTGCGGGAGTCGGGACGCCTCTTCGCCGTCCCCACCTACGGGTTCGTGCTCATCATCTACGTCATGTTCGCCGTGGCCGCCGTCCGCCTGGGCACCGGAGCCACCATCCGGGCGGAGTCCGCCCACCTGCCCATCGACGCCGCCGGCACCTACACCGGCATCGCCGTGGTCTTCCTCGCCCTGCGCGCCTTCGCCTCCGGCTGTACCGCCCTCACCGGCGTCGAGGCCATCAGCAACGGCGTCCCCGCCTTCCGCAAGCCCAAGGCCAGGAACGCGGCCACCACCCTCGCCGCGATGGGCGCGCTGGCGGTGACCATGTTCGCCGGTATCACCGCCCTCGCCATGGTCTACCAGGTGCACGTCGCCGCCGACCCCACCGAACTCGGCCTGCCCCCGGACACCCCCATGTCCACCGCCCTCGCCCAGATCGGCCGGGCCACCTTCGGGGACTGGGACCTCCTCTTCTACGTGCTCCAGGCCGCCACCGCGGGCGTGCTGATCCTCGCCGCGAACACCGCCTTCAACGGCTTCCCGATGCTCGCCTCCATCCTCGCCAGGGACGGCTACGCCCCGCGCCAGCTCGCCAACCGCGGCGACCGGCTCGTCTACTCCAACGGCGTCGTCCTGCTCGCCCTCGCCGCCATCGCCCTCATCGTCGCCTTCGACGCCCAGCTGACCCGCCTCATCCAGCTCTACATCATCGGCGTCTTCGTCTCCTTCACCCTCTCCCAGGCCGGTATGGTCCGGCACTGGCGGCGCGAACTCGCCTCCCCGGCCACCCCCCGCGCCGGGCGGGTCCACATCCACCGCCGGCTCGCCATCAATGCGGTCGGCGCCCTCATGACGGCCGTGGTCCTGGTCATCGTCCTGATCACCAAGTTCACGCACGGCGCCTGGCTGGTGGTCATCGCCATGCCCGCCCTCTTCCTCGGCATGAAGGAGGTCCGCCGCCACTACGACCAGGTCGCCCGGCAGGTGGCCGTCGCCCCCGGGGAGCGGCCGCGCACCCCCTCCCGCCACCATGTGGTCGTCCTCGTCTCCCGCGTCCACGCCCCGACCCTCAAGGCCCTCGGCTACGCCCAGGGGCTGCGGCCCGACACGCTGAGCGCGCTCTCCGTGGCCGCCGACGAGCAGGAGGCGCGGAGGCTGCGCGAGGCATGGGCGCGGACCGTCCCCGGGACGGCGCTGAAGGTGCTTCACTCGCCGTACCGGGAGGTGATCGGGCCCGTGGTGGGGTACTTGCAGGAGGCGGCCGCCGCCGAGGGCACCGACGTGCTCTCGGTGGTGATTCCCGAGTACGTCGTGGGCCACTGGTGGGAGCAGCCCCTGCACAATCAGAACGCGCTGCGGCTCAAGACGCGGCTGCTGTTCACCCCGGGGATCGTGGTGATCGACGTGCCGTATCTGCTGGAGTCGGCCCGTCAGCCTTGATCAAAAGCGGACGGGTTCCGGCCAAGGTGTCGCGTCACCGGGCATGTTCCAGCGGAAAATGCCAGAACACCCTTTCGCAGGGTGGAAGTTGAGTAAGTTCCCTCCTGTCATGCCGTACGACGACCGTTCGCCGCACGTTCGGCCGGGAGGGGAGCCCGCGTGCCCGGGATCGACGAATGCCTGCTCGAAGCCATGGCCCTGCCGGGTGCCAGGGGGGCCGCGCTGGTCGACTGGAGCAGCGGACTGGCCCTCGGCACCGCCGGGGAGTCCCCCGTCGGCGACCACGAGACCACCGCCGCCGAGACCGCCGAACTGGCCCGGGCGGCCGCCGAGTACGAGTCCTTCGCCCAGCCCGGCGACGAGGCGCCGCCCGGGGGCGGGCTCGCCGAGCCCCCCGTCGAGGACGTGATCGTCACCACCCGTACCGGCTACCACGTGCTCCGGTTCGTGGAGACCAGCTTCGACAGCAGCGTCTTCCTCCACCTCTGGCTCGACCGCGCCGAGGGCAACCTGGCACTGGCCCGCCTCCGGCTGCGCGCCCTCGCCGAAGGGCTGGTGCTCCGGTGACCCCCGCCTCCGTGGAGAGCCTCGCCGCCGTCTCCCCCCTGCTGACCCGGCTCGCCGCCGAGCGCGCCACCGGCGCCCTGCTGCGCGACCGCGGCACCCTCTTCCTGGAGGACGGCCGCATCGTGCACGCCGAGAGCCCCTCCACCCCGGGACTGGGCGTGCTGCTCACCACCGGCGGCGGCCTGGCCCCCGAGCGCTGGAACGAGGCCGTCAACGAGGCCGGGGCCACCCGGCGGGTCGCCCGGTTCCTGGTGGACAGCGGGGGACTGGCCGACGGGGAGCTGGAGATATGCCATATGGCGGCGATCTTCGACGCCGCCTTCTTCGCCCTCTCCCCGGGCAGCGGCCCCTCCCGCTTCCGCCGCGGCGCCACGCACTGGATCGGCCCCGTCCGGTCCGTCCCCGCGGCCACCGTCGAACGCGAGACCCGCCGCCGCCGCGAGCTGCTGGACGCCGTATGGCCCTACCCGCAGCTCGACACCGCCCCGGTCGTGCCCCGGGAGGCCGCGCCCGGGCAGATCGTCACCGCCCGCCAGCGGGCGCTGCTCGGCCAGGCCGACGGCGTCCGTACCCCCGCCGACCTGGCGTGGGTGCTGGGCCGGCCCGCCTTCCACACCCTGCTCGACGTCCGAAGACTCGCGGCCGCCGGCCTCGTCGAGACCCCCCGTACCAGCCCGGCCCCGACTCCGGCCCCCACCCCGGCGCCGGTCCCGCCGCTGCCCGACTGGATGACCCAGACCCAGCCCCCGGACGTGGCGCTGCTCCGCCGGTTACGCGACGCACTGGAGGCAAGCCTGTGAAGCTCCCGCTCCGACCGGTTCTGCGAGCCGACCGTTTCGAGCGGAGGCCGCCCGAAGGGAGGAAGGCCGACATGAATACGGCCATGGTGCCCGCCGAGACCGAAGCCGGGATACTCGCCGAGCTCCGCCGGCTGCGGGCCCGCGTCCCGCAGCTCAGCGGGGCTCTCGCGGCGAGCGCCGACGGGCTGGTCCTGGCCCAGGACAGCGCCGCCGCCGAAGCCGAGTCCGTCGCCGCCCTGACCGCCGCCGCCCTCGGGGTGGCCCAGCGGCTCAGCGACTGCACCGGGCAGGGCGGCTTCCGGGAGCTGCTCGTACGGGGCGAGCACGGCTACGTCGCCACGTACGCGGCGGGCGAGGCGGCCGTCCTCACCCTGATCGCCGAGCCGCGCGTCAACGTCGGCCGGCTGCACCTGGAGGCCCGCCGCTCCAGCGTCCGGATCACCGAGCTCATCGAGCACGGGCTGGGCCGCCGGTCCGGCCCCGAGGCGCCGGCGGCGGACCACCCCGACCGCTCCTGACGCGACAGAACAAGCACGACAGAACAAGCACGGCAGAACAAGCACGACCCTCGTACACGACTGCAAAGGAAGTCTCATGGTCAACGTGGAAACTGCCCTCAAGGAAGCCGTCACCAGCATCGAAGGCGCGATCGGCGCGGCCCTCGTCGACTACGGCAGCGGTATGGCCCTCGGTCTCGCCGGCGGCGGCAAGGACCTGGACCTCACGGTCGCGGCGGCCGGTAACACGGACGTGGTGCGGGCCAAGGTCCGCACCATGGAGATGCTCGGCCTGCAGGACGAGATCGAGGACATCCTGATCACTCTCGGTACCCAGTACCACCTGATCAGGCTGATGAAGGGCCGCAACAGCGAGAACTTCTTCCTCTACCTGGCCCTCGACCGGGGCAGGGCCAATCTGGCCATGGCCCGCCACCAGCTGAAGAAGATCGAACAGAGCCTGGAGGTCTGACGTCCGGGACGGCGGCGCCCCCGGGGGCCGTGACGGCGCGGTGGCGGGCGGCTGAATTCTTGCCGCTCGTCCCGGCAGTCTGACCGTTATGCCCGAAATGGGGCAAGGTTATCATCCCGTTACAGAGTAAGATGCTCTAATTGGCTGATCATCAAACCCGGTCGACAAAGATATAAACGCTGGAGAACCCGTCACCCATGCCCCCGCGCCTGAGCATCGTCGTGCCCTCCTACAACGTCGAGCTCTACCTCGACGAGTGCCTGGAATCCCTAGCAGCTCAGACGTTCGACGACTTCGAAGTCGTCATCGTCGATGACGGGTCCACGGACAGCAGTGCGGTCATCGCCAAAGCCTTCGCTGAGCGTGACAAGCGCTTCCGCGTCGTGCTCCAGGAGAACGCCGGTCTCGGCGCCGCACGCAACGTAGGCTTCCGTCACGCCTCGCCCGACAGCGAGTACCTCGCCTTCGTCGACAGCGACGACACCATGCCCCCGGACGCCTACCAGAAGCTGATCGACGCCCTGGACGAGACCGGCTCCGACTTCGCCGCCGGCAACGTCAAGCGGTTCCGCTCCGTCGGCATGCAGCAGTCCTGGGGCCACCGCGCCGCATTCGCGAACACCCGCCTGAAGACCCACATCTCCAAGTTCCCCGCGCTGGTCACCGACCGCACCGCCTGGAACAAGGTCTACCGGCGCGGCTTCTGGGAGGAGCACGGGTTCCAGTACCCCGAGGGCATCCTGTACGAGGACGCCCCCGTCAGCATCCCCGCGCACTACTTCGCCAAGAGCGTCGACGTGATCAGCGACTGCGTCTACCACTGGCGGGTCCGCGAGACCGGCGAGCGCTCCATCACCCAGCGCTCCACCGACCCGGTCTCCGTCATCGACCGCGTCACCTCGGTCCGGCTGGTGCGCGAGGCCCTCCTCGCCAAGTCCGGCGAGAAGTACACCCGCTACCTGCGCGACTACGACTACAACGTGCTGAGCGAGGAGCTCCCGCTCATCTACAAGTACGTCGCCGAGGGCGGCGAGGACTTCCGCGCCGCCTTCGTCAAGGAGGTCGGCGGCCTCGTCCGCGAGATCGGCACCGGTCCCTGGAACGACCTCACCGTCGCCGACCGGCTCAAGGCGTACCTGGCCCGCGAGGGCCGCGTCGAGGAGTTCATCGCCCTCCTGCACCACCAGCGGGACTTCAGCTACAGCGTGCCCGTCAAGGGCCTGGCCCGCCCGCAGGCCGACTACCCCTTCCTCAAGGCGCCCGTGCCGCCGAAGCTGCTGACCCTCGGCCCGCGCGAGCGCCGTGTCGTCAGCCGGCTGGAGCAGGCCGCCTGGAGCGACGGCAAGCTGCTCCTGCGCGGCTACGCCCTGCCCGGGCACCTGGGCGCCGAGAGCCGCCTGGGCTCCCGCAAGATGCTGGTCTTCCGCGAGCAGGGCAAGCGCCGCCGCAGCGTCGTCCCCGCCCGCACCGTGGCCTCCCCGATGGCCACCGTCAACGCCCCGCACCTCGCCCTGCGGCACGCCGACTGGGCCGGCTTCACCGCCGTCGTCGACCCCACGGTCTTCCAGTCCGGCGGCACCTGGCGCGAGGGCATATGGACCACCTCCGTCGCCGTCACCGGCCCCGGCGGTCTGCACCGGGCCCGCCTGCGGGGCGGCGAGCACGACAGCGGCATGAACCCGCCCTCCTACTGGGCCACCCCCGACGTCCGCATCGTGCCGACCGTCGCGGGCTCCCTCACCGTCCAGGTGGAGATCGTCCGGGCCCGCGTCCTCGACGTCCGCCCCAGCGGCGACGACGCCCTGGAGCTGACCGGAGAGCTCGCCGCCGGCGCCGGCGAGGGGATCACCCTGCGCGCCGAGCACGCCGCCAGCGGCAGCGTCCTCGACATCCCGCTCACCCAGGGCACCGCCCCGGCGGGCGGCCGGATCCCCTTCACCGCCGTCGTCCCGCTCGCCGGACTGGGCGCCGTCGCGCCCGCCGACCTGGAGCCCGGCCAGTGGAGCCCGCAGGCATGGACGCTGGCCGTGGTCCGCGCCGACGGCACCAGCCACCCCGTGGTCCACGACGAACGCGGCGGCTTCGCCGGCCTGGCCGTACCGCTGCCCGGCGCCGACGGCGACCTGGCCGTCTTCGCCAAGCGTGCCAAGAACGGCCACCTGATCCTCTCCGTGCAGCCCTCCCCGCCGCTCGTGGACACCGTCACCGCCGAGGCCGGCACGCTGACCCTGCGCGGCACCTTCCACGCCCCCGCCGACAGCGCCGACGAGCCGTACGAGCTGGTCCTGCACGACCAGCACGGCACCGAGTTCAGCTACCCCGTCACCCGCGACGGAGACCGCTTCGAAGCCACCTTCGAGCCCGTGCTCCCCGAGGCGTACGCCGGCCGCACCAGCCTCCCGTGGGGCCGCTGGTGGCCCACCCTGCGCCCGGTGAGCCAGGGCGGCACCACCGCCGGCCTGCTCGGCGTCGACCGCGGTGCCCCCCTCCAGCTCGTCGGCCCCGCCCTGAACACCGGGCCCCACCCGGTCACCGTCCTGGGCCGCCGGATGCGGGTCGAGGCGCGCTTCCACGACCGGATGGCCCTGGTCACCGACCCGCTGCTGAGCCCCCACGACCGCTCCCGCTACGCCCAGCGCGTCGCCCGCGACGAGACCTACCCGGCGCAGCGCCGGCTCCCGGTCAAGGACCTCGTCGTGTACGACACCTTCCAGGGCAACGGCGCCGGCGACGCGCCCCGCGCCATCCACGAGGAGCTGCTGCGCCGGGGCGAGGAGCTGGAGCACGTCTGGCTGGTCCGCGACGGCCGCGCCGAGGTCCCCGCGACCGCCCGCGCCGTCCAGTACGACAGCCTGGAGGCATGGGACGTCCTGGCCCGCGCCCGGTACTACGTCCTCAACGACAGCGTGCCGAGGTCCTTCCGGCGCCGCCCGGGCCAGACCGTCGTCCAGACCTGGCACGGGACGCCGCTCAAGCAGATCGGCTACGACTTCACGCACGACTACTACACCAGCCCCGAGATCCTGGAGGCCCTGGCGCACGACAGCGCCCAGTGGACGCTCCTCGCCTCCCCGAGCTCGTACGCCACCCCGGTCCTCAAGCGGGCCCTCGGCTACGACGGTGAGGTCATCGAGTCCGGCAGCCCGCGCACCGACGCGCTGCTGCGCCCCGACGCGGAGCGGATCGCCGAGGTCCGCCGCCGGCTCGGCCTGCCCGAGGGCAAGAAGGTCGTCCTCTACATGCCGACCTGGCGCGAGAACCGCGAGGGCTGGAGCGGCGGCTACAAGCTCGACCTGCAGATCGACCTGGACGCGGCCCGCCGCGAGCTCGGCGAGGACCACGTCCTGCTCGTCCGCGGCCACTACCGGGTGGGGGAGCAGCTCCGCGACGGGGTGCGCGACGGCTTCGTCCGCGACGTCTCCCGCTGGCCCGACGCCACGGACCTGCTGCTCGTCGCCGACGTGCTGATCTCGGACTACTCCTCCGCGGTCTTCGACTTCGCGCTGACCGACAAGCCGCTCCTGCTCTTCACGTACGACCTGGAGCACTACCGCGACACCCTGCGCGGCTTCACCTTCGACCTGGAGGAGAAGGCCCCCGGCCCGCTGCTGAGGGACTCCGCGAGCCTGATCGAGGCCGTGCGCGACGCCGACGCCGTCGCCGCCCGGTTCGCCGAGGCACGGGCTGCGTTCCGCGCCGAGTTCTGCGACCTGGACGACGGCCACGCCGCCGAGCGGGTCGTGGACCGGATGCTCGGGAAGTAGCCGGCTGACCCGGACGGGTGAATACAGCGACCGGCCCCGCGCCCACCGATGAGTTTCGGGCGCGGGGCCGGTCCCTTTGTCAGGGAGGGCCGCCCGGCCCCCCCACCCAGCTCCGGGAGGCAGCAGCCATGACCAGCAACGGCTTCACCACGTGCCTGTGGTTCGACGGCGACGCGGAGGCCGCCGCCGACTACTACCTCTCCGTCTTCAAGGACGGCCGGATCCTGCGCACCGCCCGCTACAGCGAGGCGGGACCCGGCCCGGCCGGAGAGGTGATGATCGTCGAGTTCGAGATCAACGGCCAGAGGTTCGTCGGCCTCAACGGCGGCCCCCAGTTCCCCTTCACCGAGGCCATCTCGTTCCAGATCCACTGCTCCGACGAGGCCGAGGCGGACTACTACTACGAGGCCCTGACCTCCGGCGGAGGCCAGGAGTCGGCCTGCGGCTGGGTCAAGGACCGCTTCGGCGTCTCCTGGCAGGTCGTTCCGCCCGGCGCCATCGACCTGGTCAGCGACCCGGACCCGGGCCGGGCGGCCCGCGCCACCGCCGCGATGATGGGCATGAAGAAGCTCGACGTGGCGGCCATGCGCCGGGCCGCCGACGCGGAGCCGGCCGCCTAGGCGGCGTCGCTCAGACGCCGTTCGCCGGGGCGAAGCGGGCCAGGAGCGCCGGGAGGGCGGTGGCGATCGGTTCGCGGATGACCTCCTGCGCCAAGGGGTCGTACGGGGTCTCCTCCGCGTTGACGATGATCAGCCGCGCCCCGGCCTCGGCCGCCATCCCGGCGAGCGAGGCCGCCGGCTGCACCTGGAGGGTCGTCCCGACGGCGATGAACACCTGGCAGCCCTTGGCCACGGCCACCGCCTGCGCGAGCACCTCCGGATCCAGCGCCTCCCCGAACATCACGGTCGCCGCCTTGAGGATCCCCCCGCAGGACGGACAGTCCGGATCGGGCTCCCCGGCGGCGACCCGGGCCAGCGCCTCGTCCATGCCCGAGCGGGCACGGCAGCGGGTGCACACCACCGCCCGGGCCGTCCCGTGCAGCTCGAACACCTTGCGCGCGGGCATCCCGGCGAGCTGGTGCAGCCCGTCCACGTTCTGCGTGATCACCCGCACCGGGGTGCCCGACCGCTCCAGTTCCGCCACGGCCGTGTGCGCCGCGTTGGGCCGGGGCGCGAGGGCCGCCATCTCGGCGCGCATGAGCCAGGAGCGGCGGCGGATGTCCGGATCGACCATGTAGGGCCCGTACGTCACGAGCTTCTCGGCCTCCGGGTCACGGCGCCACAAGCCCTGCGGCCCGCGGTAGTCCGGGATCCCGGAATCGGTCGAGATCCCCGCCCCGCTGAACACTGCGACAAGCTGCTTTCCCATGCGCCGACCCTAGGCGGGCCCTGTGCGCCCCCGCGAACGATTTGCGCCCCGGGGCCGGTCGGCGCAAGCGGAAGGGGGTGCTTGCGGTGAATCTCCGCGCCCACCGGAGTGAGAACCCGCCGCGCCCCCCGCGGCCCGGACACGCCGCCGGTTACATACCGGACATGACGCTCACCCCGCCCCGCACCGGCGCCCTGCTGACCGCCGCCGCCGTGTCCGTCCTGCTCCCCCTCGTCGCGTCGTCGGCACCGGCGGCCGCTCTCGCCGACCCGCAGCCCCGCCGGTACCAGAGCCCCACCGCGGCGGACCCGCAGCCGCGCTGGTACCACCGGCACACCCACCGGCACACCACGGAGGAGATCACCAGCTTCCTGCGGGCCTTCTACGGCAGCCACGGCCCGTCCGCCGAGGACCGGGAGCACCGGGTCTCCCAGCTGCTCAAGGACAAGCAGGCGCTCGCCCCGGAGACCGACGTGCTGCTCTGCCGTCCGGGCACCCCGCTGTCCGTCACCGTCGGCCAGGCCACCGCCATGCCGTCCGCGTTCGTCGGCTGGGCGACCGTCACCACCACCTGGCCCGCCGGGGTCACGGACACCTTCACCGCCTACGTCCGCACCGACTCCCGTCCGATCACCCTCGACGACGTGATCTGCGCGGGGTGATTTCCTGGGTAGGACACCCGGCATGACGCGATTCGAGATCACCGGCGCGAGCGCCGCCGACATGGCCATGATGCGCACCTGGGCGGACGAGGAGGGCTGGAACCCCGGGGACAGCGACCGGTTCGCCTTCGCGGTCGCCGACCCGGAGGGCTTCCTCGTCGGCCGGCTCGACGGCGAGCCCGTCGCCTGCATCTCCGCCGTGCGCTACGGCAGCGGATTCGGGTTCATCGGCTTCTACATCGCCCGCCCCGACGTACGCGGCCAGGGCTACGGGATCCGGCTGTGGCGGGCGGGGATGGAGCGGCTCGACGGGCGGCTGGTGGGCCTGGACGGGGTCGTGGAGCAACAGGACAACTACCGCAAGTCCGGGTTCCGTTCGGCTTGGACGACCCTGCGCTACGAGGGCGTCCCGCTGCCGGGTGAGGACACCGGGGTGGAGGTCGTGGACGCGGCCTCGCTGCCGTTCGCCGAGCTCGCCGCCTACGACCGCCGGTTCTTCCCCGAGGCCCGCGACGCCTTCCTCCGCGTCTGGACCGCCCTGCCCGGCCGGACCGCCCTGGCGGCCGTCTGCGAGGGACGGATCGAGGGCCTCGGGGTGATCCGCCCGTGCAGCTCCGCCGCCCGGATCGGCCCCTTGTACGCGGCCACCCCGGAGGTGGCCGCCGCCCTGGTGCGGCGGCTCGCCGGGCACGCCCCCGCCGGGGAGGTGGCGGTGGACGTGCCCGGCGTGAACCCGGCCGCGGCCGCCGTGGCGGCCGGGCTGGGGCTGGTGCCGGCCTTCGAGACGGCCCGTATGTACACCGGCCCGGCGCCGGAGCTGGACCTGGCCGGGCTGTACGGGATCACCAGCCTCGAACTGGGCTGACGGGCGGGGGCCGTGGGGGCCGGGCGGCGGTCGGCAGCGCCGCCCGGCCGGTCCGCGGCCGGCGCCCGGGGCGCCGCGCGCGGCGGCTCAGATACCGAAGAGCGTGCCGGTGCTGCTGCGCAGACCGCAGGGGTTGCCGAAGGTGTACGTGTAGCTCATCCGCCGGCCCTGCCACACGCCCTCGGCGGTGACCGTCACCGGGTTCCACTCGCGGGTGCAGGCGGAGTCGGGGCGCGGAGCGGCCAGCACGTCCAGCGAGGACCCGTTGTTCGCCTTCAGCTCGGCGCAGGCGGCGGCGGGGGAGGGGTGGGTGCCGCCGGGGCGCGGGGCGCACACGAGGGTCACCGCGCGCAGCACGGTCCCCTCGGAGCTCTGACCGGCCGTCACGCTGACCACGAGCGCGGAGGGCGCGTACAGGACCTGCGTTCCGGCCGGTGCCGCGTCGGCGGCTCCGGTCCCGGCCAGGGCGGTGAGGGCGGTGAGCGCCATTGCTCCGGAGGCCAGTCCCAGACTCCTGGTGATGGACCGCATTTCGAACACTCCTCGGGTCGGTGTTTCGGATAGCGGACGGGAGTCTTGCTCATCCGGGGCGGGAACGCCCGTTCGTACCGCTGTTTCTCGTCACCGATCGTGAGCGCATGAGTGCAGTCCGCAGTGGGGTCCGTCGCGGTGACCTGTGCGGGGAAGGGCCCGGGAAACGGCCGAACACGCCCCCCGGACGCGATCGGCGTGGGGCCGGTGGGGCGTGCGGGAGGCGGGCGCCCGGCGCCGGGGTGTTCAGCGGGTGGGGATGGACCGGGGGGCGTAGAGGTCCAGGAGCCGGGTGCGCGTCTGCTGGAGCCGTACCGCGAGGATCCGCCCGACCCAGTGGCCGACGGCCGAGCCGAAGGCGGGGTCGGCGTCCATGAGCATCCGCACGGCCTGGGCGTCGAACTCGTGGGCCCGTACGGGGGTCATCGCCTCGGCGCTCAGCTGCCAGGTGTACGGGGGGAACAGCCAGGACCAGCCGACGAGCTCCCCGGGGCCGAGGCTCTCGACGGTCACCGCGCCCCGGTGGCCGCCGGAGGGGACGGGCACCTCCAGGGTCACCGTGCCGGAACGCACGATCCAGAAGGCGCGCGCCCTGCCGCCCTCTTCGAAGATCCGGGCACCCTCGGGGAAATTGACCTCACGGGCGGAGGACATCAGCCGGCCGCGGTGCTCGGCGGACAGTACGGCGGCGATCCGGATGGGGGAAGGTGTGCTCACGACGGCCTCCGTTCAGACCCCCCGCAAGCTTCTGGTCCCCCCAGTGTCGCCGACGCGGGCCCGATCGCGGCATACCCCGGGCCGGGTCCCTGCGGCCGCCGTCCCCCGCGCCCTCCCGCCGGGTGGTCCGGGCGCCTTCCCTCCTGGGCGACCGGCCGGTAACTTGTCCGCCGCAGCCGCCCGGACGGGGCGGCCGGACCGGTTGGGTGGCGGATGAAGAGCCTTGTACGGGTGCTGCTGAGCGTGCTCCTCCTGACGGGCGGCGCGGTCCTGCCGGCGGCCGCCCCCGCCCTGGCCGCCGTACCGGCCGTACCGGACTCGCCCGGAACTCCGGAGGCCGCCGGCCCGGCGCCCTGGACACCCCCGCTCTCCACCCGCGGCCGGTACATCGTCGACGCCCGGGGCGAGCGCTTCCGCCTGCGCTCCGGGAACTGGGACGGGGCCCAGGGCTCCTGGAACGGCTCCGGCGACCGCGACGACCCCGCCACCCACCACGCGGGCCAGGACTCCCACGGCATCCCCCTCGGCCTGGACCGGGTCCCGCTGGCCGCCCTGCTCGCCGACTTCCGCGCACTCGGGCTGAACAGCGTCCGGCTGCCCTTCTCCAACGAGATGCTCCACACCGGCACCCCCGTCCCGGACGCGGCCGTCGCCGCCAACCCGGCGCTGCGCGGCCGCACCCCGCTCCAGGTCTACGACGCCGTCGTGGGCGCCCTCACCGACGCCGGCTTCGCCGTCATCCTCAACAACCACACCGGAACCACCCGCTGGTGCTGCGGCCTCGACGGCAACGAGCGCTGGAACAGCACCCGTTCCACCGCTCAGTGGGCCGACGACTGGGTCTTCCTGGCCCGCCGCTACCGCGACAACCCGCGGGTGGTCGGCGCCGACCTCTACAACGAGGTCCGCCGCGACACCTGGGACGACCCCAACTGGGGCCTCGGCGACGGCCACGACTGGCAGGCCGCCGCCGAGGAGGCAGCCGACCGCATCCTGACCGAGGCCAACCCGGACCTGCTCATCGTCATCGAGGGCATCAACTGGACGGGCATCCCCGCCGACGGCCTCCCGCACGGCCGCCCCGCCCTGACCCCCGCCCGCACCCTGTCCCACACCCTCGTCGTATCCAACAAGCTGGTCTACTCGGCCCACTTCTACGGCTACACCGGCCCCCACCACAGCGGCGCCACCGGCCTCGGCGAGACCCATGACCCCCGCTACCAGGACATGAGCCGGGACCAGCTCGAACAGGCCCTCTACGACCAGGCGTTCTTCGTCTCCGCCGAGACCGGCACCCACTTCACCGCACCCGTGTGGATCAGCGAGTTCGGCATCGGCTCCGACGAGACCGGCGCCGCCCCGCGCGCCTGGTTCCAGAACATGACCGGCTACCTGGCCTCCTCCGACGCCGACTTCGCCTACTGGCCCCTCGTCGGCTGGAGCACCACCGCGCAGGGCGCCCCCGGCGGCGACACCTGGGCGCTGCTCCGCTACGACAACACCGGCCGGCGCGCGGGGTCGGGCGTCCCCGACCCCGCCGACTGGCGCACCGCCCCCTGGACCGCCCTGACCACCGCCCCCGGCCGCACCGGCCCCGTCCCCGCCACCCCCTCCTGGTACCAGCTCAGCACCGACCACCGGGACCACACCGCCTCGCTGCTCTCCCGGGCCGCCGGCGACTGGGACCCCGGCGCCCGCAAGGCCGTCTGCCCCGACGGCGCCCGGCTCGCGGGCCTGAGCCACACCGGCGGACGCGGGCTGTGCTCCACCTCCGCCCTGCGCGCCCCGGGCGGCGGCCAGACCGTCGTCCGCGACGAGTCCTCCGTGCCGCCGGGCGGGGACTGGGCCACCGGCTACACGAAACTCCAGTGCCCGGCCGGGCAGTTCCTCATCGGCTACAGCCTGCGCGGCGACCGGGTCTCGGCCGCCCTGTGCGCCCCGGCCGGCGTGCCCCTCGCGGGCTCCGCCCGGACGGTGTGGTTCGACCGGGGCGACGACCGCCCGGCCGGCTCCCCGGGCGGGGACTACGCCTGGGGCCACTTCAAGGGCCAGTGCGCGCCCACCGAGTACGCGGCGGGCATCGCCTTCACCGCCCGGGCGGGCTTCCGCCCCTCCCCGGCCTCCCTGCTGTGCCGGGCACTGCCGGCAGGCTGAGCCCGCGCACAACGACCGCAGGGAAGGCGGTAGTTCGGCATGTGATGGGTCAAGTCCGGTGAGCCGAAAGGCGATCGGGCCTAGGGTGCGCCCGTAACGTCCACGCATACCGAACTGGGGGGTTCATGCGCAGATCCAGAGGGCCGGCCGCCGCGCTCGCCCTGTCCCTGGCCGCCACCGGGGCGGTCGTGGGGCTCGGGCCCGTCCCGCAGGCCGCCGCCGTCACCCCGCCCGTGGCCTTCACCGCCGACGCGCTGCCCACCTGGCAGCCCAACGGCATCGTCTGGGCCCTCGCCGAGGCCGGAGGCACCGTCTTCGTCGGGGGGACCTTCTCCGCCGTCCGCCCGCCCGCGGGCGGCGCGGGCAGCGAGCTGCCGGCGGTGAACTTCGCCGCCTTCGACGCCGCGACCGGAGCCCCGACCTCCTGCACCCTGTCCTTCACCGTCGCCGGCGGCACCGCCACCGTCCGCGCGCTCACCCTGTCACCGGACAAGAAGACCCTCTACGCGGGAGGCTACTTCGGCGCCGTCAACGGCACCCCGGTGTCCAGCATGGCCGCCATCGACGTGGCCACCTGCACCGTCAAGCCGTCCTTCCGCCCCGCCTTCGCGGCCACGGTCCGGGCCATCGCCGTCACCGCCGACACCGTCTACGCGGGCGGCGACTTCCTCACGGTGAGCGGCCAGCCCCGGCAGCGCTTCGCCGCCGTCGCCGCCTCGGACGGCGCGCTGCGCCCCTTCCGGGCCGACGCCGACGAGCCGGGCCGCGCCGTCGAGGTCACCCCCGACGGCGAGAACGTCCTGCTGGGCGGCGACTTCTTCACCGTCAACGGTACGGACACGCACGCGCTGGCCGTCGTCGACTCCGCCAGCGGGTCCCTCACCAAGGGCTACCCCGGCTTCATCGAGACCAACTCCGTGGTCAAGGACATCGCCACCGATGCCACGGGCTTCTACACCGCCAACGAGGGCACCGGCGGAGGCGTCTTCGACGGGCGCATCGCCCTGAACCTCTCCGACTTCGGCCAGCGCTGGCGCGACACCTGCCTGGGCGCCACCCAGGCCGTCCTGCCGTACCAGAACGTGCTCTACAGCGCCTCGCACGCGCACGACTGCTCCAGCGTCGGCGAGTACCCCGACGGCCAGCGCCACCACCTGCTGGCCGAACCCACCACCGGCGTCGGCAAACTGGGCTGGGCGCCCGACACCAACGACGGCGTCGGCGAGGGCATCGGCCCGCGCGTGATGACCGTCGGCTCCCGCAACGGCACCCCGTACCTGTGGGTCGGCGGTGAGTTCACCACCGTCAACGGGGCGGCGCAGCAGAGCCTGACGCACTTCTCCTCCACCGGCGACACGGGCGCTCCGACGGTCCCCGTCGCCAGCGCGGCGAGCATCAGGCCCGGCGAGGTCCAGGTGCGCTGGCGCACCAGCCTCGACCTCGACGACAGCGCCCTCACCTACCGGATCTACCGCAACGGCGCGGCGACCCCGGTCGGCACGGTCACCGCGGACTCGCTGTTCTTCAAGCGCCCGCAGGCGTCCTGGACCGACACCACCGCCCAGCCGGGCCAGTCGTACACCTACCGGGTGAGCGCCACCGACGCGGCCGGCAACGTCAGCGCGCTCTCCGCCCCGGCGAGCGTGACCGTCCCCGCCTCGGCGCAGCCGTACCCCAGCCAGGTCCGCGCGGACGGCGCCCAGCTGTACTGGCGCTACGACGACACGGTCCTGCCGTACGTCGCCGACTCCTCCGACGGCAACCAGGCGGGCGTGCACCACAACGGGCCGGCCCTGCGCCAGAGCCCCGGGGCGGTGTCCGGCGCGAGCACGGCGATCGGCTTCAACGGCACCGACGCGCACGTCTACGGCGACCGCCGCCAGAGCGTCGGCAGCACCTACAGCATCGAGACCTGGTTCCGGACGAACACCACCCGGGGCGGCAAGCTCATCGGCTTCGGCAACCAGCAGACCACCGGCAGCGGTCAGTACGACAAGCACCTCTACATGACCAACGACGGCCGGCTGGTCTACGGGGTCTACACCGGAGCCACCCGCACGATCACCACCGCCGCAGCCTTCAACGACGACACGTGGCACCACGTCGTCGCCACCCAGGGCCCCGGAGGGATGACCCTGTACGTGGACGGCGTCCAGCGGGGCACCCTGAACGTCACCACGCACGAGAACTACACCGGCTACTGGCGCGTCGGCTTCGACAGCCTCGGCGGCTGGCCGGACCGCCCCGCGAGCGAGCACTGGGCGGGCCTGATGGACGAGACGGCCGTCTACCCGACGGTCCTCAGCGCGGCGCAGGTGCAGCGCCACTTCGCCCTCGCCTCCGCCCCCGCCGATTCGACGGTCCAGGTCACCGCGGCCGAGGACACCTACGCCAACGCGGGCGCCCCCGACACCAACTACGGCGGCTCCAGCTCCCTGGCCGTCCGCGGCACCTCCCTGTACACCAGCTACCTGCGCTTCACCCTGCCGGCCGCCCCGGCCGGCAAGGTGCTCACCTCGGCCTCGCTCAGCGTCAAGACCAGCACCATGGCCGGCGCCGGCACCACGGACACCGTCTCGGTCGTCCCCGTCACCGCAGCCTGGACGGAAGACCAGACCACCTACACCAACCGCCCCGGTACGGGCGCTCCCGCGCTCGGCGCCTTCCCCGGGATCCCGGACGGCTCGGCGGTCCACACCGCCGGACTGGACACGGCCGCCGTGGCCGCGGCGCTGGGCGGCTCCTACAGCCTGGCGCTGACCAGCACCGGCACCGACGCCCTGTGGCTGTGGTCCTCGGAGGCGGCCGCCTCGGAGGCGACCCCGCGGCTGACCCTCACCTTCGGGACGCCGTAAGCGGGGCGGGCGCGCCTCACCCTCCGGGGTGGGGCGCGCCCACCTCCAGGAACCGGCGGCCGCGCCGGCCCCGGTAGAGCAGGCAGTCCCAGCCGTGCCGTTCCAGCTCCGCCGCGCAGGCCGTCAGCCGCTCCCGCTCCTCGGCAGCCGCTCCGCTCCCGGGCGGACCGGGCCAGGTGACCTCCACCAGCCCCTCCGCCCCGGCCGCCACCCGGTAGCCCGCCCGGCACCGCCGCCCCTCGGCGTCGACCGCCGACGGCGGGAAACCGGCCGCCTCCAGGACGAGGGCCACGGCGCGCGGCATCATCCGCAGCTCCCACGGGGCGGGCGCGGAGGTCCCGCCCGTCAGCAGGCGGCGGATCTGCAGCAGCCCCTCGTACGCGGTCCGCAGCTCGGCCGCCCGCGCCGGACCCGCCGGTTCCGGGCCGTCACCGGTCGCGGGTTCGAAACCCCGCCCCTGGGGATCCGTCACCACGCCCTCCCTCCGCCGCCTGAGTACGCCCGTGCAACGGCCTGAGTATCCGCGCCGATTCCCCGCCGCGCCGCCGCTGCTGGAATGGGCCGCATGACCTCCGTATCCTCCCGCCCGCGCCTTCAGCGGGTGACCTGCGCCGGCTCCGCCCTCGCCGTGGCCCTCGTACCGCTCGTGGTCGGGGTCCTCGTCGCCAAGGGGACGGGCGCCGACCCGCACGGCCCGGTCAACGCCCTGATGACCGGCGGCGGCCGGCCCGCCGGGCTGCCGCACGGCGAATGGAGCCGGCGCGGACACGCCGCGCTGCGGCGGCTGCGCACGGCCCGCCGCGGCGTCCGCAGCCGGTGCGGGGCCCTCAGGGAACCGGCGGCTCCCGGGCGTCGGTGACCGGGCGCTCGCGCCGGTCAGCGGCCGTACTGGCGGACGCAGAGGTCCACGACGGACGGCGGGAGCGTTCCCTCCGCCGCCTCGCACAGCTCCTTCCCGCGCGCCGGCGCCGCACGGCGCTGCGGCACCGGCTTGGGCGGCCGGGCGCGGCGGGGCGGGGCGGGCTTCGGCGGGCGTGCGGCGGGAGGGCGGCCCTCGCGGGCCGGAGCTGCCGGGGAGGGGGACGGATCGGGCGCCTCGCCCAGGGGGAGCGGAGGGACCACCTCGGGCCGGTCGGCGTCCGGGGCACCGGCGTCCGGGGCACCGGCGGGCGGTGCGGAACCCCGGGCGGGACCCGGGGCGCGGTGCTCCGGGCCGACGGAGACGCAGCCGGCGCTCGCCAGGAGGGCCAGGAGGGAGAGGGGCAGGGCGGCCCGGCGTAACAGCACCCGACCACCATGCCGCAGTCCGGCCCGCCCCGGCCCCGCCGCTCACCCGTCCGGGTGAGGCGACGGCCGGCTCGCAGGCGCGTGGGGGACGGGTCTGCTGGTCCGCCGCCCCCGCTGAGCGGCGCCCGTGGGGCGGATGGAGAGCGGATGGATGGGGCGGATCGGACACCCGGCTTGACCGGAGCCGCCCTGGAGGGAAAGAGTCCGCTCAAGACCGACCGTATGAACCGACGGTATGAACCAACCGTAGAGCCGCACTTCGGAGACGCCTGAGATGCCGATATCCGCCCGCTCCCCGCTCACTCCGCCGCCCCCCGGAGCGGGCCGGATCCCGGCTGCCCGGCGGCGCAGGGCCTGACCGGCGGGTGGGGGCCGGCGCCGCAGCGCCGCACCGGACCCCGACCGTGCCGGGAGACGACCGTGTCCCCACACCCCGATGAGAGCGGGCCCGAGCCCGACGACCGCCTGTTCGTACGCCCGTACGTCGCCGGCCCCGGCAGCCCGCACGGCTCGGCCTACCCCGCCTGGCCCACGCTCGCCGAAACGCCGGAGGAGACGACGCAGCCCCTGCCGCGCGTGCCCTCTCCGTCCCCGGCCGGCCCGGTGGCGGGGGCGCCCCGCCATACGCCTGAGCGGCGCCGGAGCCCGCTTCCCCTGGCCGTCCTCGCGCTGGCGGTGGTGGCCGCCGGGGCGGGCGCGGCGGCGTTCCTGATGAGCGGGCCCGAACCGGAGTCCACCCGGGCCGCGGTCCGCCCGGACCTGGAGCTGCCGGCGCTGCCCGCCCGCAGCCCCGGCGCCGGGGAGCCCGACGTACGCAGCAAGGCCGCCCCCGCGAAGCCCTCGGCCTCCGCCTCCACACGCGGCCCCTCCGCCTCCCCGTCCTCCGCGAAACCGTCGCCGAGCCCCTCGGCCGGCACGAGCCGGCCGGCGAAGCCGGCGGAGTTCGTGACGCTGCGTCCGGGGGACAAGGGGCCCGAGGTCAGAGCCCTCCAGCAGCGGCTCTACGACCAGGGGTTCACCTACGTCCACGTGAACGGGGTGTACGACGGCCAGACCAAGCGCGGGGTCTCCCAGCTCCAGCGCGACCGCGACATCAAGGGCGACCCGAACGGCGTCTACGGCCCGGCCACCCAGGCCGCCTTCGGCTGACCCGGCCACCGGCCCGGCCCCGCGGCCGGGTCACCGCCCGCCGGAGACCCGCAGGACGGCACCGGTGGTGAACGAGGCGTCCGGGGACAGCAGCCAGGCGATGGCTCCGGCGATCTCCTCCGGCTGCCCGGGCCGCCCCAGCGGGGTCGTGCCGGCCGTGCGGGCGGGGCGGCCGGGGTCCCCCATCGTGGCGTGCATATCGGTCTCGATGACGCCCGGGGCCACGGCGTTGACCCGGATCCGGTCCGGCCCCAGCTCCTTGGACAGCCCGACGGTGAGGGCGTCGACGCCCGCCTTGGTCGCCGCGTAGTGCACGTACTCGCCGGGACTGCCCAGGGTGGCGGCCGCCGAGGAGACGTTCACGACGGCCCCGCCGCCCCCCTGCGCCATGTCCCGGGCGGCGCGGCGGCAGCACAGCAGGTAGCCGAGCAGGTTCACCTCCACCACCCGCCGCAGGTCCTCGGTCCGGGCATCGGCGAGGCGGCCCAGCGGGCCGGTCACCCCGGCGTTGTTGACCAGGCCGGTGACGCGGCCCAGTTCGGCCCCGGCGACGTCGAAGAGCCGCTCCACGTCCCGCTCCCGCGAGGTGTCCCCCCGCACCGTCACGCACCGGCCGGCCGCTGCCCGTACCCGCTCCGCGACGGCCTCGGCGGCCGCCTCCTCACGCGCGTAGCCCAGCACGATGTCGTGGCCCTCGGCCGCGAGCCGGACACAGGTGGCCGCGCCGATCCCGCGGCTTCCTCCGGTGACGACGGTGACGGGGCGCTGCTGCATGGGATGGTCCTCCGACTCGTGCCGCGGGGCCGGCTGTGCGGGCCGGCCCCGGCGCAGGCTACAACAGCGGGATGTCCGCTGGACCAGCGCAGTTGCCCCTGGAGCGGCCGCGGGTCGCGCCGCAGGGCGCCGTGTGGTTCGTGGTGGGATGGGTAGGGGATGGCTTCGTTGACGGTTCACCGAAAGGGCACACCCATGTCGCAGGACTCCCAGGACGGCCGGCCCACCATGCGGGCGATGGCGTACGAGAGGTACGGAGGACCGGAGGTGCTGGCCGAGACCAGGCTCCCGGTCCCCAAGGTCGCCCCCGGCGAGGTCCTCGTCCGCGTCCGGTGCGCGGCGGTCAACCCCGTGGACTGGAAGATCATGGCGGGCGGGCTCGACGGCCTGATGGACGTGGTCTACCCGGTGGTGCCGGGCTGGGACGTGTCCGGCACCGTCGAGCAGGTCGGCATCGACGTCCCCGAGTTCGCGGAGGGCGACGAGGTCATCGCGTACGCCCGGAAGGACTACGTGCACGGCGGCACCTTCGCCGAGTTCGTCTCCGTTCCCGTACGGGCCCTCGCGCGCAAGCCGGCCTCGCTCGACTGGCGGCAGGCGGCCGGCCTGCCGCTGGCCGGGCTCACCGCCTACCAGTTGCTCACCCGCCTCGGCACCGGGAAGGACGACACCGTCCTCATCCACGGCGCGGCGGGCGGGGTGGGCTCGCTCGGCGTGCAGATCGCCCGCTCCCTCGGCGCCCGCGTCATCGGCACCGCCTCGCCGCGCAACCACGACCGGCTGCGGGAGCTGGGCTGCGAGCCCGTGGAGTACGGGGACGGGCTCACGGAGCGGGTCCGCGCCCTCGCTCCCGACGGGGTGAACGTCGTCGCGGACTTCGTCGGCGGGGTCCTGGACGTCACCACCGCCGTGCTCGCCGCCGGCGGCCGGCACGCGTCCATCGCCGACCACACGGTCCTCGGGGCGGGCGGCCAGTGGATGTGGGTCCGCCCCCTCGGCGAGGACCTCACGGCCCTGGCCCGGCTCGCGGACGAGGGCCGCCTGACGGTCACGGTCGCCGAGACCTTCCCCCTGTCCCGCCTGGCCGAAGCCTTCGCCCTCAGCCAGGAGGGCCACACGGCCGGAAAGATCATCGTCGAACCCTGACGCACCCGCGGGCCAGGTCGTCTCTTTCGGGTCTTGTCGGTCAGGCCCGCGTCGTTCCCCCAGCTACCGCTGGGAGGTGCCCCCAGGTGCCGTGCGTCGGCGCCTTGGCTGGGCGCCGCCGTACGGCGCGTACTTGGTGCCCGGCCGAGGCGGCGAGGTGCGGTGCCGGGCGGCGCGGGTCAGGCAGGATCCGGAAGAGACGGCCTAGAGCAGGTCCGGGACCTCGCCGCCGTCTGCCCAGGTCACCTCCACCCCCGGCAGGGTCGCCGCCCACGGGGCCGTGAGGGCGGCCAGGGCGGTGGCCGGGGGCGGGGTGGTGCCGAGGCCCACCGCGTAGCGGGCCGAGGTCGCCGAGCGGTCGAAGGGGCGGGGCCAGGCGTGGGCCTCCGCGATGCCGGCCTCCTCGAACGCGGCCAGCAGAGCCCGCAGCCGCCCGCGCGCCCGGCCGAGGTTCTCCTCGAACTCCCCTGCGCCGTCACCCCGTACGGTCACCGCCGCCCACGCCGCGTGCCGGCGGTGCAGCGGGGGCGCCGTCAGGATCCCGGCGAGCCCCTCCGGCTCCGCCTCCAGCCGCTCCCAGGCCCCGTACAGCTCACGGACCATCAGGTCGCGCATCCCCGGCTGCACTTGGGACGTACAGCTGCGGACCGGAGCCGAGGGGGTCAGGACGGTCACCGGCGCAGCGGCCGCAGGGGCGGCGGCCGACAGGTCCAGGGACACCGGCTCGCGCCAGTCCCAGGCCGCCCAGGTGCCGAAGAACTCCCGCCGCAACTCCTCCGGCGACCGGTCCCCGGCCTCCCGCACCGTCCGCGCCGCCAGCACGGCCCAGGCCAGCCCCGGCAGGCCGCCGAAGGGCGCCGAGTCCAGACCCCGGGCCCGCGCCCATGCCTTGACCTCCCGCGCCAGCCGGGCGAAGGCGGGGTGCCGGCCGCCCACCGACTCCCGTACGGCCCGCGCGTCGGAGAGGGCGCTCAGCGCCGCCGCCGCCGCCTCACCGAGCTCGGCCCGCCGCTCCACGGCCCGCGCCGGGTCCAGCGCACCGGCTCCGACGACGACCAGGTCCACGTCCAGCCCCGACGCGCGCAGCCGCAGCCCCGGGACCCGTGCCCCCGTCACCTCCCGCAGCCGCTCGGCCTCCGGCAGCGCGGCCGCCACCCGCGCCCGCACCGCCCCGGCGTCGGCCGCACCGGGCAGCACCGCCACCAGGTCCAGGTCGGCCCCCGGCAGGGCGCACCCCATCGCCCGCGACCCGGCCTCACGCACCATCCCCTCGGGCAGCGCCCCGGCGAGCCGCGCCATGACCGGTTCGGGGAGGTCCCCGGACCCGGCCGGTCCGGGGAGGCCGCCGGACGCCGCCGGGTCCGTCCAGTGCCAGGTTCCCGTGCCCAGCTCCACCACCGCGCGGACCCGCATCGGGCCGTCGCCCCGGCGGGACACGACGGCCAGTTCGGCGACGCGGGCCGTGCGCGGGGCGGCCGGGGCGAGACGTTCGGCGCAGTCGCGTTCCGCCTGCCGGGGGTCCCGGCTGCGGCCGAGGGTGAGGTGGGGGGTCCAGTCGGCGGAGCGGCCCCGGCAGGCGGGGAAGCGGGAGGTCAGGGCGCGCCGGAGGGACTGCCAGGGGGCGGCGCCCTCCTCGCCGGAAGCCGGGTCCAGCCACAGGACGGCGTCCTCGCGCCGGCCGAAGGAGTGCACCCCGTCCAGCCGGGCCGTGAACGGCCGTATCCCCGCCGCGGCCTGTGCCAGCAACGGCAGCGCCCGCTCGAAGGAGGACTCCGGTACGAAGCCGAACAGCAGGGTGACGTGCGCCGGCCAGCGCTCCACGCCCGGGTCGTGCGCCCGGCGCAGCTCCGCCACCGCCGGATCGTACGGCGCCAGCCAGACCACCGCCGTCCGCACCGTCGCCGGTACGCCGGGCAGCGCGTCGGCCTCCTCCCGCGTCCCGTATTCCACGGTGGCCTCCACCGCGAAGTGGTCGGAGGCGAACAGGCCGTCCGGGCCGGGGGAGTCGCCCCGCAGCGCGGCCTCCCGCACCCGGGCCCCGGCGGCGGAGGACAGCAGGATGCGGTCCAGCCGGGCGGCCCGGCCCGTCAGGGAGCCGACCGCGGCCAGCGGATTGGCGCCGGGGTCGAAGGTGGGCGTGTCGTCGCCCGGGCCGTGCACCTCGTTCCAGGCGTCCCGCAGCCCCAGCGCGGGGGCCGGCCCGGCGGCCCCGGAGCGGCCGTCGTTGAAGTCGCCGAGCAGCGCCAGCCCGGCGCCGATCCCGCCCAGCCCCCCGGCGAGCCGGGCCAGTTCGGCCTCCCGGCGGACGGCGCCGTTCTCGGAGTGGTCGCTGCTGAGGTGTGTCGCGGCGACGACCAGGGGGCCGCCGGCGGTGTCCACGGTGACGGCGGCGACGGCCTTGTGCGGACCGAGCAGGTGCAGCCCCGCCTCGCGCACCGGCAGCCGGCTCAGGAGCAGCAGCCCGCTGTCCGCCACGTCCGCCCCGCCCGGATCGGTGCCCAGGACGTACCCGGACCGCACCCACGGCTCGGCCAGCAGCAGGGCCAGCAGGGCCGGCTCCACCTCCTGCAGGGCGATCACGTCGGCGTCGGCCACCGCCAGTTCGGCCAGCAGCATCGGCCGTCGCCGGGCGGTGGCGATGCGCGGGGCGTCGTACCGGTCCCACAGGGTGTTCCAGGTCAGCAGCCGCACCCGCGCCGGGGGGCAGGCGGCCGGATCTGACGGGAGGGGCCGCCAGGCGCCGCCCTGCGGGTCCCAGGCGTGCGGGGTGCGGGCGGTGAAGAAGGGCTCGGGCAGCAGCCGCGGGCCGCGGACCCGCCCGGCCCGCGTCGCGTCCAGCCGGTCCAGCCCGCCGGCCCGGTCCCACACCAGTTCCCCGTCGGCCTCGACGAACAGCACCCGGTGCCAGGGGATCTCCCCGCCCGGCACGAACGAGGGCAGCGGCACCCGCTTGGGCGCGGCCCCGCGCTGGAGCAGGCCGAGGGTGAACCGGGCGGGATCGAAGCGGGGGTCCCAGACGACCTGGTGGTAGAGCTGCTCGCTGGTCCGCATCAGAGTTCCTCCCCCTCGCCGGCCGCCCCGAGGGAGCCGGCCACGTCCTCCACCGTTCCGGCCGCCCCGACGTACCAGGTCCGGTGCGCCGAGCCCGGGTAGGGCGGGCTGAACCGGCGCAGCTGCGCGGCCAGTACGGCCTCCGGCACCGGATGCGGCCGCACCGCGTTGCGCCGCAGCAGTTCGGCCTCCCCGACGAGCGCCACCACCCGGGTGACCAGCGCGTCCCGGCGCCGCGCGACGGCCCCGGCCAGGCCGCGCTGCTGCTCCGTCAGGGAGGTGGCGTCCCACACCACCGTGCCCCCGGCGGCCAGGGCGCGGTCGAGCCGCTCCAGTCCCTCGCGCAGCACCTCGGGATTGGCCCGCTGGTCGGCGCGCGCGCCCCGGGCCGCGCGCAGGTCGTCCAGGGCGATGTACGCGTCCACTCCGGGCAGGTTCCGTGCGAAGGTGCTCTTCCCGCTGCCCGAGGGCCCGCACAGCTGCACCAGCCGCGGGTACGCCGCCCCGTCGCGCCACCGCCAGGTCGCGGCCTCGGCCTCCTGCGGGGTGGACAGGGCGCCCCGCCCGAACGCCTCGCGGGCCTGCGCCCAGCAGCGGTCGGCGGCGTCGGGCTCCAGGCCGCCGAGGGCCTCGCGCAGCCCGGCCCGCAGGGGGCCCAGCGGGTCCGGGCCGAGCAGCCCGGCCTCCTCGGCGCACAGCGCGGACCACTCGGCGTACTCCCTCTCCTCGGCCGTCGCGCCCGGAAGCGCCGCCGCCAGCGCGTGCAGCACCCCGAGGTCGGCGGACGACGCCAGCCGGACCAGCCCCGCGCGCCGCTCCTCGTCCGGGTAGGGCCGGCGCAGCAGCGGGTGGAGCCCCACCAGGTCCGCCACCCGCCGCGCCGTCCGCATCCCGAGCGGCCCCGCCGCCAGCCGGGCCCCGAGGACGGCCCGGGGTTCGTGGCGCAGGGCGGCGGCGAGGACGCCGGCCAGCCGGGCCTCGCCGGTACGGCCGGCGCCGTCGAGCCGCGCGGCGACCGCCGCCACGGCCCGTTCGTCCTCGGGGCCGGCCGGGGCGTCCGCCCCCACGGCGGCCAGCAGCGCGCCCGTGTCGGGCTCCGAACCCGAGCGGACGTCCCACAGCGGGGCGGCGGGGCCCAGCCCGTTCACGACCACGGGCGCGTACATCCAGTGCGTGTCGGTCTGCACATGCCCGCCGCGCACCCATTTGGCCACGCACCGCCCGAAGTCCGCGCGGCTGAAACCGGCCGCCGTCCGTACGACGTACCCCTCCTGCCGGGAGGTGTCGATCCGCAGGCGGCGCAGGGCGCGCTCGTCGTAGACCCCGCGCCAGAGCACCCGGGGTGCCGGGACGCCGAGCCCGCGCAGGAAGCGCACGGTGCGGTCCCAGTCCAGGCAGTGGTCGTCGGCGTCCCACACCGAGAACCCGTAGAACCAGCTGTCGAGCGCGTCGTAGCCGAGCGAGTGGCGGGCGTACACGTTCTCCCCGCACACCCGCCAGCCCGCCGGGATCCGGGGCCCGATGCGGCCCTGGAGGCCCTTCACCCAGGCGCGGGAGGGGTGGTGGCCGGAGTCCGGGGAGCGGGCGTGCAGCCCGTCCGCGTACAGGGTGGTGTTCTCCCCGTCGAGCTTCTCGGTGACGACGACCTCCCGGCCGGCCAGTGCCGCCGTCCCGCCGGCGCGCAGGTCGTCCGCCGTGGTGCCCGGGGACCACGGCAGGTGCGCGGTGCGGGGATAGGGCGTGCGCATGGACGGCTCCTGCTCGGGGGAGGGGGAAGGGCGTCCGGTCACTGTAGGTAGCCGGCGCCGGTGCCACCACCCATTTCCTCCAGGGTGGACCTATCGGCAGAGGGCCACGATCGCCGGGTCCACGCGGCCCTTGGCGGCCTCGCACAGCGCGGACATGTCGTACGAACGCCTCGGCGCGGGCCGGGGCGCGCTGCGTACGGGTTCCCGGGTGCGGGGCTCGACCGCGGGGGCCGGCCGGGCGGGGGAGCGGCGCGGCCGGTGGTCCTCGGAGCGCTGCCGGGCGGAGGCGTCGGGCCGCCGCGGCCCGGTCTGCGGCTGCGGGTCCGCTTCCCCGGCGGGCGGTACGTCCTGCGGGTCCGCTTCCCCGGCGGGCGGTGCGTCCTGCGCATCCGGCGCGGGCCCCAGCGGGAGCGCGGGGGCCGCCGGCGGCCGTGGCGTCCCGGCCGGCCGGGACGCGGCGGGCTCCCGCGCGGGAGCTCCGGCGGGCGCCGGCGGACGGACCGTCACACATCCGGCGGCCAGGAGGAGGACGGCGACCCAGAGCGGGAGGCGGAGGCGCGACGGCATCCATCCACCCTGCCGCACCGGAGCACCGTCCGGCGCCCCCGCTCACACGGACGGGTGAGTGTGGGGACGCATACGTGGTCGGACCAGCGACTTTCACATCGCCAGCCCGCACGACGGACCGTATCAAGATCCACATAACGGGCAAATAAGGAAGACCGGGAAGGTATGCGGGGGGTAAAGCCGGACCGTTCCCGACCACCCGCCGCGCGCCGTAACCCCGTGCTCGCGCCCGCTGTTGCACAGGCGGCGGACCCACCCACGGTGAACGGAGTGCCCATGCCCCAGCTGACCGACGACCCCGGACGGGCGGGCACATGGATGACCCCGGCGGAATACGGGGCCTCGCGCGCCGCCCTGTGGGCCGCGGCGGTGGTTCTCGTCACCGACGCCGACGGGCGGGTCCTCGTCCAGAGCGTCGACTACCGCCCCGACCGGCTGCTCCCCGGCGGCGCGGTCGACGCCGGGGAGGCCCCCGCGGCGGCCGCCGCCCGTGAGGTGCGCGAGGAACTCGGGGTCGAGGGCCGCTACCCCCGCGGCCTCGCCGTGGACTGGATCCCCGCCGACACCCCCGGCATCCCGCCCGAGATGGGCTTCCCCGGCGAGATCCTCCACGTCTACGACGGCGGCACCTGGAGCTCTGAGCGGATCCGCTCCATCCGCCTGCCCGCCCAGGAGATCACCGGCATCGACTTCGCCGAGCCCGCCGACCTGAGCACGCTGATGGAGCCGGGCGACGCCCGCCGCGCCCTGGCCGCCCTCCGGGCCCGGATCAACGGCTGCGGCCCCGTCCTGCTGGAGGACGGCCGTCCCACCGCCCCCACCGCCCTCGACCGGCTCGGGGTCCTGCGCACCCGGCGCGTCCCGCAGCACGGCACCTGGCACCCCGGCCCCGTCCCCACGCACCTGCCCGTACGCGGACACTCCGGCTGGCTCTTCGCCCCCGACGGCCGGGTCCTGCTGCTCATCGCCCGCGCCACCGGCGCCGCGTACCTGCCCGCCCCGAAGGCGGAGCCCGCCGTGGCGGCCCTGCCCCTCGGCTACCGGTACGCCGACCGGGCCGCCCTGGCCCGTACGGCCGCCCGCCTCACGGGGCTCGCCCCGGCCGGCGACCCGGCGTACGCCCGGCTGCTGGCCACGCCGGAGCAGGTGCGGGAGCTCAGCGACTGGGGGCCGGCCGGCCATCAGGAGCTCGCGGCGGTGCACGCGGCCCGCGCCCAGCTCGGCCTCCCCCTCCCGCCCCGCACCCCGCCCACGGACCTCCCCGAGCAGGGCCTGCGCTGGTGAGCGGCCCGCGAGGGTGACGGCCGCCGCCCCGCCCTCACGGCCCCCGGCCCCCGGGCGGCTCGGGGGGTCGTGTGGAATGGGGGTATGGGGAGCAGTGAGACACAGACGGGCGGGCTGCCGGGGGGCGCCCGGGAGACCCCGGCCGGGCGGCCGGCACCGCAGGACCGGCGGCCGCCCGCCGGACAGCCGGAGGCGGCCCCCCGGCACGCCGCCCCGGAGGCGGCTCCCGCGCAAGCGGCCCCGCAGCCCGAGGCGCCCGACCGCTGGCGGTACGCGCGCCACCTCGACCGCCTCGCCGTCGCGGGGGCGGCCGGTGCGGCCGGGGAGGCCGGGGCGGTGGCCGACGTGCTGCGCGACTTCGACCCGGTGATGGCGCAGAGCGCCGTCGTCACCCACCTCGACCGCCGCGCCGTCCGGCTGCCGGCCGATGCCGCGTTCGGTGACTGGGCCCGCGCGCTGCGCCCCGTACTCGAGGGCCACGCCTTCCCGGCGCGCCGGCTGCGCGAGTGGACCCTGCTCAAGGCGCTGACCGGCGGCGGCAGTTGGTCCGCCGCCGAACTCACCGGCGCCTCCGACTGGTGTCAGCGCACCGCCGTCCAGTCGCAGGTCTGCGACGAGGCCCTCGCCCTGCTGGCCGCCTCCGCCCGGAGTCGCCGCGTCCGCATAGCCGCCGCCCGGCGGCTGCTCCGGCGCGCCGCCCCCGGAAGGGAATGATCAATACGCGGGAGTTCTCGCCATACGGCTGTTCGGGGGTTTAAGGTCTGGTTACCCGGCCGGGTATCAGCGTTGAACCGATGCCATTCCGCTGGAGGATGACTCTCCGTGTCGCACGTTTCCCAGGCTCCCGTCACCGTCGACGTCGAGCCCGCACCGCCCGCGCCCCGTTCCTTCGACGAGGTGAAGGGCTGGTTCTCGGCGAACGACCAGGTGCTCTTCGACTGGTTCCTGGCCCGCCAGAACGACACCGGAGAGGCGAAGGGCGACCTCCTCGAACTGGGCGCGTTCATGGGCAAGAGCGCGATCTTCCTCGCCCGGTACCTCAGGGAGGGCGAGGAGTTCACCGTCGTCGACCTCTTCGACTCGCCCGCGCCCGACGACGACAACCTCGAAGAGGTGCGGGAGTCCTACCCCACCCTGACCCGGCGCGGGTTCGAGGCCAACTACCTCGCCTTCCACGAGGAGTTGCCGACCGTCATACAGGCGCCGACCTCCGTCGTGGCCGACCGGGTGCGCCCCGGCAGCTGCCGCTTCATCCACATCGACGCCTCGCACCTGCACGAGCACGTGGTCCAGGACATCGCCTCGTCGAAGCTCGTGGCCGCCCCCGGCGCCGTCGTCGTCTTCGACGACTACCGCTCCGAACACTGTCCCGGCGTCGCGGCCGCGGTCTGGGAGGCGGTGGCCGTCGGCGGCCTGCGGGTGATCGCCGTGTCCGGCCTCAAGCTGTACGCCACCTGGGACGATCCCGAACCGCACCAGGCGGCGCTGCGGGACTGGCTGGACGGCCGCCCCGGCCTGTGGCACGGCGTGGACATCGTCTGCGGGCGCCCGCTGGTGCGCGTCGGGGACCACGGCGTGACCGCCCCGCCCGCCCCCGAGCCGCTCCACGCCCCGGCCGAGCCGGAGAAGCCGGCCGCGCCGGTGACGCCGCCCGCGCGCAGGCCCGCGCCCCGGCCGGGAGCCGCCTGGCGCAAGCTGGCCAAGGACCTGCTCCCGCCCGTGCTCACCCGCGCCATCGTCACCGCCCGGCGGCGCCGCGCCTGAGGCCCCCGGGGGTGTCCGGCGTCAGGGCCGGACACCCCCGGACCGCCGGAGGCGCCTACAGCCCCTTGCGGACCCGGGCCGCGCGGCGGGCCTCGGCCGCCTGGCGGGCCTCGATCGTCTTACGGGACTCCTTGCCCCGGCCCGTCCGGCCCGGGCGGGTACCGAGCCCGCGGAAGCCCAGCTCCGTGCCGCTCGGCCGCCCCTTGGCGTCGGTCGGCAGCGCCCCGGACAGTGGGACCCCGGAAGGCTTGCGCGCGCCGGTGATCCGGCTCAGCGCCGCCTCGCCCGAGCGCACCTGGGTGATGGTCGGCCGGATCTTCGCGTCGGCCATCAGCCGGACCATGTCACGCCGCTGGTGGGGCGTGACCAGGGTGACGACCTTGCCGGACTCTCCCGCGCGGGCGGTGCGCCCGCCGCGGTGCAGGTAGTCCTTGCTGTCGGCCGGCGGGTCCACGTTGACCACGAGGTCGAGGTCGTCGATGTGGATACCGCGCGCCGCGACGTTCGTCGCGACGAGGACTGTCAGCAGCCCGTCCTTGAACTGGCCGAGGGTCTTCGTGCGCTGCGGCTGGGACTTCCCGCTGTGCAGGCCCTCCGCCCGCACGCCCATGGCGCGCAGGTGCTTCACGAACTGGTCGACACCGTGCTTGGTGTCCAGGAACATCAGGACCCGGCCCTCGCGCGCGGCGATCTCGGTCGCCGCCGAGACCTTGTCCGCCGCGTGGATGTGCAGCACGTGGTGGTCCATCGTGCCCACCGAGGCGGACTGCGGGTCCACCGAGTGCGAGACGGGGTCCTTGAGGTAGCGGCGCACCAGCTGGTCGACGTTGCGGTCCAGGGTGGCCGAGAACAGCATCCGCTGCCCCTCGTGGTGCACCTGGTCCAGGATCTCGGTGACCTGCGGCATGAACCCCAGGTCGCACATCTGGTCGGCTTCGTCCAGCACCGTGATCCGCACCCGCTCCAGGTGCACGTCACGCCGCTTGACGAGGTCGCTCAGCCGTCCCGGAGTGGCCACCACGACCTCGGCGCCGCTGCGCAGCGTCCCGGTCTGGCGGCCGATCGACAGCCCGCCCACGACGGTGGCCAGGCGCAGGTCCAGGGCCTGCGCGTACGGGGTCAGCGCCTCGGTCACCTGCTGCGCCAGCTCCCGCGTCGGGACGAGGACCAGCGCGATCGGCCGCTTCGGATCCGCACGCCGGCCCGCCGTGCGGGCCAGCAGGGCCAGGCCGAAGGCCAGGGTCTTGCCGGAGCCGGTGCGGCCCCGGCCGAGGACGTCGCGGCCCGCGAGAGCGTTGGGCAGGGTGGCCGCCTGGATCGGGAAGGGCTCCCGCACCTCCTGGGCGGCCAGGGTCTCCACCAGCTCAGGGGGCAGCCCGAGTTCGTCGAACGAGGCCACCGGGGGCAGGGCCGGGGTGCCCGTCCGGGGCATCGCGAACTCGCCCTGCGGGCCCAGGGTCCGCGGGGTCTTGCCGGCGCCGGCCCCGGCCTTGGACCGGGAACCTGCCGGCGCCCCGGCCTTGATGCCGAAACGCCCGTGAGCTGACGGGTTCTTCATGCAGAACCTTCCGTGAGGAGGACGAGGGGGGACGGAGCGAGGGCGGGGTCCGCAACGGCGACGAGCCGGGGTCCGTACCCGTCGGTACGGTCCCCGGCTCGTCGTACGCGTCCGCACCGGGCGAAAGCGCCCCGCGCCTGAAGTCTTCCGCCCATTTTACCAGCGGCCTCCCACCCCCGCGGCAGGGTCGGCCGGATGTTCGATCAGCCCCCGGTTGGCGGCGTCCCGGGTGTGGCGCGCGGGACGGGCGGGAAGGATCGGGACGGCCGCGCAGGCGGCCCGAGCGGAACGTCGAGTAAGGATCAGTACCGATGGCAACAGGCACCGTGAAGTGGTTCAACGCGGAAAAGGGGTTCGGGTTCATCCAGCAGGACAACGGCGGCCCCGACGTGTTCGTGCACTTCTCCGCCATTCAGGCGCAAGGCTTCAAGTCCCTCGACGAGAACGCCCAGGTCGAGTACGAGGTCACCCAGGGGGCCAAGGGCCCGCAGGCGGAGATGGTGCGCTCTCTCTGACCGCGCCCCGCACACCCCGTGCGTGACAGCGTGCCCCCGCCGGCCCGGCCGGCGGGGGCACGCTGCGTCACTCCCTCCCCGGGGCCCCCTCCCGTACGGTGATCGCCGAGACGGGGCAGGCGCGGGACGCCTCCCGGACCAGCGGGCTGCCGTGGCCGTCCTCGCGGCCCGGGAGCACCTCGCTGAGGCCGTCGTCGTCCTGGGTGAAGACCTCGGGGGCGGTCAGCACGCACTGGCCCGCGCCGATGCAGACGTCCCGGTCCACGGAGATCCGCATGCCGCTCACCACGCCACCGGCAGCTCGACCATGCCCTGGATCGTGTCCCCGGGCTTGAACGGGATCGTCTCCGGGTCGGCCGCCAGGTGCAGGCCGGGCAGCCGGGTGAAGAGGGTGCCCAGGGCGATCTCCATCTCGGCGCGGGCCAGGTTCTGGCCCAGGCACTGGTGGATGCCGAAGCCGAAGGCCAGGTGGCGGTTGGCGGGGCGGTTCCAGTCGAGCGCGTCGGGGTCCTGGAACACGGCCTCGTCGCGGTTGATCACCGAGGTGGAGAAGACCACCCCGTCGCCCGGCCGGATCACGACCCCGCCGGCCTCGATCTCCTCGGTGGCGACCCGCAGCATCCCGTCCGCGATCGACAGGAACCGCATCAGCTCCTCCACCGCCCCCGGCAGCAGGGAGGGGTCGGCACGCAGCTCCGCCAGCCGCTCGGGGTGGCGCAGCAGGGTAAAGGTGCCCAGGGAGATCATGTTGGCGGTGGTCTCGTGCCCGGCGATCAGCAGGATCGCGGCCAGGGAGACCAGCTCCTCGACATCGGTGTCGCCGTTCTCCAGCCGGGTCACGATCAGCTCGTCCAGCAGGCCCTCGCCGGGCTCGGCGCGCTTGCGCAGGATCAGCTGCCGCAGATAGTCCTGAAGCCGCGTGCGGGCGTCCTCGACGTCGGCGGGCGCCGGGCCGCGCAGCAGCCGCCGCGACTGGGCCTGGAAGAACTCGTGGTCCTCGTACGGGACGCCCAGCAGGGCGCAGATCACCATGGAGGGCACCGGCAGGGCGAAGGCGCTGACCAGCTCGGCCCGCGGGCCCTTCGCCACCATCGCGTCGATCAGCCCGTCCACGGTCTCCTGGATCCGCGGCCGCAGGGCGTTGGCCCGTTTGACCGAGAAGCTGGGGATCAGCATCCGGCGCTGGGTGTTGTGGACGGGGTCGTCCTCCCCGAGCAGGGCGGTCCGCTGCCGGGTGATGCCCTGGAACCGGGCGGTGGGGATCGGGAAGGACTCACGGGTCCGGTCGGTGGAGAGCCGCCCGTCGGCGAGCAGGGCCCGCGCCTCGGCGTGGCCGGTGACCATCCACACGGTCCGGCCGTCGAAGAGGCTCACCTGGGTCAGCGGCCGGTTCTCCCGCAGCGGCTGGTACGCGGCCGGGGGGTGGTAGGGACAGGTGCGGTCCTGCGGGAAGGGGACTGCTGCGGCGGGCAGGGTTTCGGACATGGAGAACAACACCTCGCAAGGATGGTTCCGTCTCGCCGGAATCCATTACATGCCTCAGGCACCTATCTTCCCTATGCCACTTTCGGCCAGCCTGCCCGAGTTCACCCTCAGGAGCGCGCCCCCGGCTCCGCGCCGCCGGCCCGGACGCCCGCCTCCTCCAGGAGGGTGCGCAGCCCCTCCGGCGTCATCGGGCCCTCGTGGGTCGCCACCGCCTCGCCCGCGCGGAGCAGGACCACGGTGGGGGCGCCCGTCACCCCGTAGCGGCGGGTCGTCTGCGGGCAGCGGGTGATGTCCGTACGGACGGCCGTCAGCCCGGCGCCGTACTCCCGCGCCAGCTCCTCGACGACGGCGTCCATCGCCCGCGAGGCCGCGACGGCCTTCGGCCAGGTGCCGGTGAAGTAGGCCAGTACGGGGCCGCCCCGCGCCATCCCGGTGATGAACTCGAATTCCTGGTCCTCCAGGGGACGGTGTACCCGGTGGATCATGCGCGGTGCTCTCCTCGGACAAGTGGTCTCAGCTCACCGTCAGCCTAGGCCGCGCGGCGGCGGGCCCGGTTGTCAGTGGCGCCTGTGATCCTGGGCGCATGGACCTCAGCACACCGCGCCGCAGGGTCTACGGCGCCGATCACGACGACCCCGATCCGGGCCCCCGCCCCGGGCGCGCCTACGGCGAGCTCGTCGGCGGCCCCCTCGACGGGCTGCTCCTCGACGTCACGGGCTGGAGCCCCGCCCGGCTGGCCGAGGAGGCCCGGCTGCCCACCGAGATAGGCCGCTACGGGCCGGGCGGCCGCGCCCACTACCGCCGACGCGCCGCGGACCCGGCCCGCTGGGACTGGTCGGGGGACAGCAGGTAGGAGTCCGCGGCGCCGGTTTCGCCGGAAGGGCCCGGTTCGTGGATCATGAGGCACCACCTGGGGAAGGAAGTAACCGTGGGTCACCTTGTCATGAGCACCGGCAGTATGCGCGATCCGATGAGGCTGCTCACCGCCGTCGAGCGCACGCCGGAGCAGGAGCGGACGCTGGCCACCGTCCGTGAGAAGTGCCGGACCGTGGACGGGCGGCTGCACGCCGAGGGCATCGACCTCGACGTCTCCGTGGCCCAGGCCCTGGAGGAGCTCCTCGACGGCCGCGTCAGCGCCGAACAGGGCCCCGGCTACCACTACGCCCTGCACGCGCTGATCTCCGCGCACTTCTCGGACCCCCACGACCTCGGGGACTGGGCGCGCCAGTCCTGGTTCTGGACGGTGGACGAGGAGGTGTCGCGCGCCGGGATCCCGGCCCGGCTCGCCCTCTCCCAGATCCTCCTGTCCGGGCCGCCCGTGCGCCTGCCCCACCCCGGTGACAGCACCCCCTGGATGGGGACCTTCCCGACGGAGCTGGCCGCCGAGTTCGTCGCCGCGCACGAGGCGGTGCTGGACCGGCTGGACCGGGAGGTCCGGGAGACCGTCGAGGTCTTCCTCAAGGCGATCCGCTGCGAGGCCGAGGAATGGGCCTCCACGAAGGAGAGCCTGCGCGCCCGCCAGGACACGATGTACTTCTGGTGCGCCTGAGTCCTTCTGGCACGCCTGACGAATTCCCCGGAAGAAATCTCGCGGGGGCTGTCGATCCCGGCCGCTCCCGTTCGACGCAGGGGTGAGAGGCGGGGAAACGGTCCCCGCCCTCCCGACCGAGGAGTCACCATGCCGCGCTTCCTGTCGCTCATCCGCATCGACGAGCAGGACCTCCCCCCGCAGGACTTCCCGCCGGAGTTCCAGCAGCGCATGGGCGCCCTGCTGGAGGAGATCACCAAGGCCGGGGTCATGCTCGACACCGCCGGACTGCTCCCCACCGCCCAGGGCACCCGCCTCGACTGGTCCGGAGGCAGGATCAGCGTCACCGACGGCCCCTTCACCGAGTCCAAGGAGGTCGTCGGCGGGTACGCCCTCCTCCAGTGCAAGGACAAGGCCGAGGCCCTGGAGTGGACCAAGCGGTTCCTGGAGACCCACCCGGCGTCCTGGCACGTCGGCGCCGAGCTCCGTGAGATCCAGGAGATGTGAGCCCCGCCCGCGGGGAGCGGCCACGGCCGCCCCCCGCACCGCGTTTGCCCCGCCGGTCAGGGGCTGATCTGATGGGTGGCCGTGACAGCAGTGACCACGGCCGCGGCGGTCGAGACGGTGTTCCGGATGGAGTCCGCGCGGATCATCGCCGGTGTCACCCGCATCGTGCGGGACGTCGGCATCGCCGAGGAGCTCGCCCAGGACGCCCTGGTGGCCGCCCTCGAACAGTGGCCCGTCTCCGGGATCCCCGACCGGCCCGGTGCCTGGCTCATGGCCACCGCCCGGCACCGGGCCGTCGACCTCGTACGCCGCAAGGAGACCTACGCCCGCAAGCTCGCCGAGGTCGGCCGCGCCCTGGAGGACGTCCCGCCGCCCGCCGAGCCCGCCGGTCCGGACGACATCGACGACGACCTGCTCCGGCTGGTGTTCACCGCCTGCCATCCGGTCCTCGCCACCGAGGCCCGGATCGCCCTCACCCTGCGCCTGGTGGGCGGCCTCACCACCCAGGAGATCGCCCGCGCCTTCCTGGCCTCCGAGCCCACCGTCGCCCAGCGCGTCGTCCGCGCCAAACGGGCCCTGGCCAAGGCCGGCGTGCCCTTCGAGGTGCCCTACGGCGCCGACCGCGAGCAGCGCCTCGCCTCCGTCCTCGAAGTCATCTACCTGATCTTCAACGAGGGCTACGCGGCCACCGCCGGGGATGACTTCCTGCGCCCCGCCCTCTGCGAGGACGCCCTGCGCCTGGCCCGGCAGCTGGCCGCCCTGATGCCGGACGAGCCCGAGGTGCACGGCCTCGCCGCCCTGCTGGAGTTCCAGGCGTCCCGCACCGCCGCCCGCACCGGCCCCGACGGCGAGCCGGTCCTGCTGGCCGCGCAGAACCGCTCCCGCTGGAACCGGCTCCTGATCCGGCGCGGCCTCGACGCCCTCCAGCGGGCCGGCACCGGACCCTACTCCCTCCAGGCCGCCATCGCCGGCTGCCACGCGGCGGCCCTGCGCTACGAGGACACCGACTGGAGGGCCATCGCCACCCTCTACGGACGCCTCGTGCGCCTGCTCCCCTCACCGGTGGTCGAGCTGAACCGGGCCGTCGCCGTCTCCATGGCCGAAGGCCCCGAAGCGGCCCTGCCGCTGGTCGACGCCCTCGCCGGGGAACCCGCCCTGCGCTCCTACCACCTGCTGCCGAGCGTACGGGGAGACCTGCTGGAGCGGCTCGGGCGGGGCTCCGAGGCCCGCGCCGAGTTCGAGAGGGCGGCCTCCCTGACCCGCAACGCCCGCGAACGGGACCTGCTGCTGGGCCGGGCCGCCGCCCTGACCGGCCTCAGCCCCTGACGACCGCCGGCCGCGGATCCGGCTCGGGCCGCCGCGGGGCGGTCAGCCCGACCGGCCTGCGGAAGCCGCCGGTGCGGGCGATGCTCTGCACCGTCCTGCGCAGCGCCTCCTGGAAGTCGTCCATCGTGCGCCGCGCGGCCGGGGTGTCCACGTACAGGGAGTTCATGTGCAGCCCGTCCGCGTCCCGCTGGAACCACGAGCACGTCCCGTTGCCGGTCGCCGACCACACGTGCGTGGTCGGCCGCCACTCCTCGTGCCGCTCGGCGCCCGGACAGCGGCGCATGTCGATGTACGAGAAGAAGTTCACCGCGTACGGCCAGGACCGCAGCGCGAACTCCTCCGGCGCCAGCAGCTCCCAGGCCCGTACGAACGGCACGTCCAGGTGCCGCATCATCTCCCGGAACCCCTCCTGGACCCCGGCCACCACCTGGGCGAAGTCCTTGCCGGGGGAGGCGTCGAACTCGATCGGCAGGGTGTTGACGAACCAGCCCACCGAGTTGGTCCACTTCTCCCGCCCGCGCTCGCTGACCGGCATGAACCCCCGGTACACCCCCGGCCCGCCCGCCTCGCGCAGACACACGGCGACGGCGGCGAGCAGCCCCATGAACGGCTTCCCGCCGGTCTCCCGGCACACCTTCTCGAAGACCTCGGCCTCGGCGGCGTCCAGCAGCCAGGACGCCTCGTTGACGATCGGGTACATCCGGTCCGGCTCGACGCCCAGCTCCAGCGGATAGCGGGGGAAGAACGCGCCGTTGCGGGCGATGAAGGACTTCCAGTAGCCCAGGCGTTCGTCGTCCGCGCCGATGGAGAGGTAGCGGCTGCGCTGCTCGTCGGCGAAGTCGAGGTAGCTGGGCGCCGGCGGCAGCTCGGGCTCCTCACCGCGCAGCAGCGCCTCGTAGGAGGTCAGCACCTGGTGGGCGACGACCGGCATCGACATCCCGTCGCAGACGATGTGGTCGAACGCCAGGTACACGGTCGCGGAGGCGGGTCGCACCACGGCGCCCATCACGAACAGCGGCCAGGACAGGGTGTCGATGCTCCGCTGGAAACGCTCCGACAGGAAGGCCCCCAGCCGCTCCGCCGAGCCGTGCACGGCCACCTCCTGGGCCTCCAGGGTGAGTTCGTCCGCCCGCAGGGGAGCGCACGACACCTCCCCGGCCAGGCGCAGGAACTCGCACCGCAGCACCTCGTGCCGCTGGACGAAGCCCAGCAGGGCCCGCGCCAGCACTCCTTCGTCCAGAGCGCCCTCGACCTCGAAGGTGACGGCCACCCAGGAGGCGAGGCGGTCGCCGTCCGCGCGGCACTCCTCGGCGACGGTGAAGTGCTTGTCCTGATTGAACGAAGCCCTCCGGTCCGCCGCGGCCGGGGTGGTCGTGGAGCGCAACCGCCACTCGACCAGACGCCCCGGCGCCACCTCGTGCATCTCCAGTGGAAACTGCCGCATTCACGCCATCCCTTCGTCCCCCGCTTCAAGCCCCGAGGGCCTAACGACACCCGGACCGCGGAAGTGACGCCCTCACGCGCGCGGGCGCGGACCGGGGCCGCTCGCGGGCAGTTGGTGGCTGCGGCGCTGCTCCGGCGTCGGCGGGTGCAGGACGCGCCCCGCCGCGAGGCGCAGCAGCGGTCCGGCGCCGTCCGGGGGGACCGGGGTCCACAGGCGGACGGTGCGGTCGCGCGAGGACGTGGCGATCCGGCTGCCGTCGGGGGCCCAGGACACGCCGTTGATCCAGTCGGCGTGGAGTCCGACGACGGCGACCGGCCCGGGGGCCGCCGGGTCCCACAGCCGCAGCGTCCGGTCCCGGGAGACGGACGCCAGCCGGGTGCCGTCCGGGGACCAGGCGAGGTCCTGGACCCGGTCCTCGTGCCCGGACAGGACGGCGACCGCCGCGGCCGGGCCGTCGGCACCGGGGTCCCACAGGCGGACGGTGCGGTCCCGGGAGCCGGTGGCCAGCAGGCGCCCGTCCGGCGACCAGGCCACCTCCCACACCTGGTCGGCGTGGCCCTCCAGGGTCCGCAGCCGCTCGCCCGTCCCCGCGTCCCAGACGATGACCGTACGGTCCGTCCCGCACGTCGCCAGCCGTCTGCCGTCCGGCGACCAGTCGGCGCCCGTGACCCAGTCCCCGTGCCCGCGCAGCACCCGCGAGGGCTCCCGGCCGGCCGCGTCCCGGAGGTGGACGAGCCCGTCGCGCGCGGCCGTCGCCAGCCGGGTGCCGTCCGGGGACCAGCACACCGCGGACACCTCCGCGCCGTGCCCGCCCGGCAGTTCGGCCGCGGCGGTCCCCTCACGCAGCCACAGCGCGGCCGTCCCGTCACGGCGGCCCACGGCGAGCCGGGTGCCGTCCGGGGACCAGGCCAGGTCCCCGCACTGCCCCGTCGCCAGGACCTGCGCGGGCCCCGGCTCCCGTACGGGCCACAGCCGTACGGTGCCGTCCTCGGAGGCGCTGGCCAGCCGGCTTCCGTCGGGCGACCAGGCGTTCTGCCAGACCGATTCGGTGTGCCCGCGCAGCACGCGGGGCGGCGCGCCCGGCTCCCAGACGGCCAGCGTCCGGTCCCGCGAGGCGGTGGCCAGCCGCCGTCCGCCGGGACTCCAGGCGACGGCGCGCACCGCGTCCAGGTGCCCGGTCAGCCACAGCGCCGGGACCTCCCCGTCGGCCGCCGGGCCGGCCTCCAGGTCCCAGACGCGGACGTTGCGGTGTCCGTCGCCGGCGGCGAGCCGGCTCCGGTCCGGGGACCAGGCCAGGCAGTCGATCCGGTCCATGCCCGACAGGTCGCGCACCCCCCGGCCGGTGGCCGCGTCCAGGATCACCGTCATACGGTCGGCGGAGGCCGAGGCCACCAGGGCGCCGTCGGGGGACCAGGCCAGGGCCGTCACCGCCGCCGCGTGGGCGGCGAAGGCCGCGACGGGCGCTCCGCCGGCCGCCGGCCAGATCCGTACGGCCCCGTCCTCCCCGGCGGCGGCGATCCGGCCGCCGTCGGGGGACCAGGCCGCGCACCACAGCGGGCCGGGCGCCCCCTCAAGGGTCCCGGCCGGGGTGAAGCCGGCGGTGTCCCACAGCCCCGGCTCCCCGCCGCCGTCGGCCCACACCAGCCTGCGGCCGTCGGGGGAGAAGGCCAGCGCGACGGGCCCGTCGGTGCTGTGAGGCCGGTGCAGAGCGGCCCCCGTCCGCCAGGAGGCGGTGTCCCAGACCGTCAGCCGGCCGTCCCCGGTGGCGCAGCCCAGCAGGGTCGAGTCGGGCGACCAGGCCACCGTACGGGGCGACTCGCCGGGTACGTCGAGAACGACGGGCGCCGCCGCGCGGTCCGGGGCGGCGGGCTCCTCCAGGGCGGGCGCCGGCCAGACCCGGAGCCGGCCGTCCTGCGCACAGGCGGCGAGCCGCGACCCGTCGGGGGACCAGGCCGCGCCGGTCACCGCCGCGCCGAAGTCCCGGTGCACTCCCCGCAGCAGGGAGCCGTCCAGCGCCGTACGCAGCGCCTGGAGGGCGGCCGGGGTCGGCGCCCACTCGGTGACCGCCGCCAGGGCGACCGCGACGGCCGTCTCCGGTTCACGGCTCTCCAGCACCCGCGCCGCCACCGCGTCCGCCGTACGCGCCCGGGCCGCCCCGTCCGCCCGGGCGCTGCGCTCCACGTACTCCGCGACCAGCGCCGACACCTCCAGCCCGGCGGGGGCCTGCTCCTGCCAGGCACGGGCCTCGGCCAGCCGCTCCCCGGTCAGCAGGAAGGCGTCACCCCGGCCGGCGAACTCCCACTCCTGGGCCCAGCGCTCCCACTCGCCGCGCCGGCGCAGCTGCCCGACGTGCTCGGCGACGGCCCGCCGCAGCGGTGGCCAGCGGCGCAGCAGCGCCTCGTGGGCCAGGTCCAGGACCCCGGCGTCGGAGGTCAGCAGCCGGCCCGCGACGAAGGCGTCCGCGATCTCCCGCTCGGAGGGCTCCAGTTCGGCCCGCGCGACCCGTCTGCGGACGGGCTCCTCGCCCTGGACGGTGACCAGCCGCAGCAACGTCCGTATGACGGGGTCCGGCTCCGCCGCCCCGTCCCCGCCGGGGCCCAGCAGCTCGGCGCGGATCCGGTCGGCCTGCCCGACGAGGGCCCCCGCGACCCCGCCGACCTCCCGGTAGTGCCCGTACCCGATCACCGAACCGGGGCCGCCGGCCCGCCGGTAGAGCTCCTGGAGGGTGTAGGCGAGCAGCGGCAGCGCGTCGCCGCCCCCGCAGTCGTCGACGATCCGGGACACCAGGCCCGCCTCGAAGGTCACCCCGGCGGCCGCGGCGGGCCGGGCCACCACCTCGTGCAGGGCCTCCCGCTCCAGGGCCCCGACGACCACCGGATCCCGTACGAGGAAGGCGAGTCCGGCCTCCAGGAACCCGGTCAGGAAGTCCGAGCGCAGGGTGCCCACCAGCCACAGCCTCGGCTGCCGCGCCAGCTCGTCGCGCACCGCGGCGGCGAAGGCGTCCCGCTCGGCCGGCCCCGACAGGGTCAGCAGTTCCTCCAGCTGGTCCACCACCAGCACCCGGGGCCGCCCGTCCGCCGGGGCCCCCTCCAGGGCCCGCCGCAGGGCGCCGACCGGGTCGGTGCCGGGGGTGATCGCCGGGTACGCGGTCCAGCGCGGCCGGCGTCCGGTCAGCGCGGGCAGCAGCCCGGCCCGGACCAGCGAGGACTTGCCGGAGCCGGAGGGCCCGACCACCGTCACGAACCGGTGGGCCCGGGCCGGCACCGCCGGGTGCAGCCGGGCCACGAGCGCGGCGGTCTCCCGCTCCCGCCCGAAGAACACGGCCGCGTCCTCCTCCCCGAACGCCTCCAGCCCCGGGTACGGCGGCTGCCCGACCGTCCACACCGGCGCCGCGGCCACCGGGCGCCGCTCCAGCCAGCGCAGCCACACCTGGCCGCCGACCAGCGCGAGGAGCCCGATCCCGACGAGGGGGATCGACCACTGGCGCAACAGCCGCAACGGGAGCGGTACTTCGCCCTCCACGTTGGTGGCGTAGTTGGTCGCGATCCCCAGCAGGGCGCCCACCAGCATGAGCAGGACGTCGAGTACCAGGGCGAGCGGTCGTCGTTGCATGAGGGATGAACCTAGCCGCGCCCCCCGTGGTCCGCGAGGGCCGTCCCCGCAACCGAGGCTTCCCGTCCCCGGGTCGGACCGGCTCGCCCCTGGTCACCCGTCGCCCACCGACGCCCGCAGGGCCTCGGACAGGGCCTCGGCGCAGGGGTGCGGGGAGCGTGCGGGAAGGGCGACACCGAGGTGGCGGGCCGGGCGGGGCGGGGCGAGGGGGACCACCGCCACGCCGGCGGGCGGGGCCAGGGCGATGTGCGGGACCAGCGCGACGCCCATGCCGGCCCCGGCGAGGGTCTGGGCGAAGAAGTAGTCGGTGGTGGAGGCGGCGATCCGCGGTGCGAACCCGGCCCGGTCCGCGTAGCGGCGCAGGTACGCCTCCGTCTTGAGGCACCCCAGCACCCAGCGGTCCGCCGCCAGTTCGGCCGGCTCGACCGACTCCCGCCCGGCCAGCCGGTGCCCGGCCGGCAGGACCGCGTACAGCGGGTCCTCCAGCAGCGGCAGCCAGGACAGCCCGGTGGCGGAGGGCAGCGGGCCGTCGAAGTGGTAGGCGAGCGCCAGGTCCGCCGCACCGGCGCGGACCATCGGCAGCGCGGCTTCCGGTTCGGCCTCCAGCACCGTCAGCTCCACCTCCGGACGCGCGCGGACGAAGGCGGACAGCGCCCCCGGCAGCAGGTGGCGGCCCCCGCTGGTGAAGGTGGCGACGGTCAGCCGGGGCCGGCCGGCGGCCAGCCGGCCGATCCGCGCGCGGACCCGGTCCAGCTCGGCGGTGACCGTCTCGGCCGTCTCCACCAGCAGCAGCCCTGCCTCGGTGAGCGTGACCCCGCGCGTGCTGCGCTCCGCCACCCGCTGGCCGATGCCGCGCTCCAGCGCGGCGATGTGCTGGGAGACCGCCGAGGGTGTCAGCCGCAGGGCGGCCGCGGCCCGGTTGAAGCTGCCGTGGTCGGCCACGGCGCGCAGGACGCGCAGCCGGTGCACATCGATCAAGGGTCTTCCTCGGGGCCGTTCGAAGGGGGGAGTTCGGACCCTACAGCGGCGCGGGGAGGCATACAGCGGCGCGGGAGGCCCCTCAGCGCTCCCCGCCGCCCGGGTGCCGCTCCAACGGGGCGGCTACCGCCGAGTTGCTCACACTGAACGTGACGCTTCCGGCCCGGTACCGGTCGTCGGACCACTCGATCGGGCGGCCCGTACGAGTGGCCGATACATGCCGTTGGCGGAGCAGCGGGCTGCCGCGCCGGACCTCCAGCAGCCGGGCGTCCTCACTGCACGCCGGGAGGGCGTCGATCAGGTGCTCCCCGTAGTGGGCCACGATGCCGGAGTCCGCCGCCAGGGCGTCCATCACCGAGCGGCAGTCCTCCGCCAGCGCCTCGACGGCCGCCGCGACCCAGTCGGCGTAGGCGGTCCGCTCGACCATGACGGGCTCCCCGTCCAGCAGCCGCAGCCGCAGTACGGCCAGGATCTCCGTACCCGGCGCCAGCGCGAGCCGCTCCGCCTCCTCGGCCGTCGCCTGCCGCCGGGTCCGGGACAGGAAGCGGCTGCGGGCCTCGTGGCCGACCCCCTCCGCCCACTGCGCGAAGCTGTTCAGCTCGCCGAAGCTGTGCCGCCGCTCGTGGCGCAGGACGATCCTGCGGGCGCCCTGGCTGGAGCCGATGAGCCCCTCGGTGGCCAGCGTGGCGACGGCCTGGCGGACCGTGCCGCGCGAGACCGACCAGCGGGCCGCCAGATCGCTCTCGGACGGGAGCCGGGCGCCCACCGGGTAGACGCCGGACAGGATCGCCCGGCGCAGTTCCTCCGCGATCTCCAGATACCGGACCACACCCATGCCGTTCGCCCCCCCGCTCGCCCTGTGCGGGTCCTCCCGCACCGCCACTCATGATCATCCCAGCGGGTTCTGTCACGGCTTATTCCGGTCATTCTCGTGTTGTCGTCGAGCCGTGCTCCCCGGTCCAGGCTCCGTTCACCGTCCGTACAGCCGGCCCGGGCGAACTGGGGCCAACTTGTTCAGACAAGTGATGCCTGACAAGTGATCCCCCCTTCGTCTCCGGGAGAGACCGTGTTCCGTTCCCCTGCCCGTCGTGGTGCGGCCGTCCTGCTCAGCGCCGCCGCCCTCGCCACCCTCAGCGCGTGTGGCGCCGCCCCCGACCAGCCCGCCGCCGGCGGCGACGCCAAGGGCAAGGCCCAGCCGGCCACCGCCGCCTCCGCGGCCGACCTCGGCGGCATGGACGCCCTCGTCGCGGCCGCCGAGAAGGAGGGCCAGCTCAATGTGATCGCCCTGCCGCCGGACTGGGCGAACTACGGCGAGATGATCAAGGCGTTCCAGGCCAAGTACCCCAAGATCAAGGTCTCCAGCGAGAACCCGGACGCCACCAGCGCCGACGAGATCGCCGCCGTCAAGTCCCGCAAGGGCCAGAAGCGCGCCCCCGACGTCCTCGACCTCGGCATCGCCTTCGCCCGCAGCGGAGCCGGCGAGAACATCTTCGCCCCCTACAAGGTCACCGCCTGGGACAAGATCCCCGCCTCCCAGAAGGACGCCGACGCCCGCTGGTACAACGACTACGGCGGCTACGTCTCCATCGGCTGCGACGCCGCGAAGATCCCCACCTGCCCGCAGACCTTCGCCGACCTGCTCAAGCCGGAGTACAAGGGCAAGGTCGCCCTCAACGGCAACCCGACCAAGTCCGGCTCCGCCTTCGGCGGCGTCTACGCGGCGGCCCTCGCCAACAAGGGCTCCTTCGCCGACATCCAGCCCGGCATCGACTTCTTCGGCCAGCTGCGCAAGAGCGGCAACTTCATCCCCGTCGAGTCCACCCCGGCCACCGTCGAGAAGGGCGAGACCCCGATCTCGATCGACTGGGACTACCTCAACGCCGGCTACGCCGAGCAGTTCAAGGGCAAGGGCGTCGACTGGAAGACCGTCGTCCCCGCCGACGGCGTCTACGCCCAGTTCTACTCCCAGGCCATCAACAAGGACGCCCCCAACCCGGCGGCCGCCCGCCTGTGGATGGAGTTCCTCTACAGCACCGACGGTCAGAACATCTGGCTCAAGGGCCACGCCCGTCCCGTGCTGCTCCCGGGCATGACCCAGGACGGCACCGCCGACAAGGACGCCGTCACCAAGCTCCCCCAGGTCCAGGGCACCCCGTCCTTCCCGGCCTCGGCCGAGCTCGACCGGGCCAAGGCCGTCCTCGCCGAGAAGTGGGACAAGGCCCTCAGCTGATGTCCGCCCCCACCACCGACCCGGCCGCCGGCGGCGGCACCCCCCGCCGTCGGCGGCGGCGCGGCCCGCGCACCTGGCTCGCCGCCCTCCCCCTCCTCGTCTTCACCGGGCTCTGCTTCGGCGTCCCGCTCGGCGCCATCGCCTTCGGCGCGGTCACCCGCACCGACCCGGCCACCGGCGCCACCCGGCTCACCGGCGAGCACCTGGCCCGCTCCCTCCAGGGCCCCTACCTCGCCTCCCTGACCGGCAGCGTCGAGCTGTCCGCGCTCACCGCCCTGCTCTCCACCCTCCTGGGCGTCCTCATCGCCCAGGCGCTGGTCACCTCCCGCTCCACCGCCCTGCGCTCGGCGGCCCTGACCGCCTCCGGCGTCCTCGCCAACTTCGGCGGTGTCCCGCTGGCCTTCGCGTTCATCGCCACCGCCGGCATCTCCGGGGTGCTCACCCAGCTCGCCGACCTCACGAGCCTGGGCTGGGACCTGTACTCCTTCACCGGCCTCACCGTGGTCTACCTGTACTTCCTGATCCCGCTGATGGTGCTGGTCACCGTCCCCGCCCTGGACGGGCTGCGCCCCCAGTGGCGCGAGGCCGCCCAGAACAACGGGGCCACAGCCCGGCAGTTCTGGCGCCACGTCGGGCTGCCGGTGCTCGCGCCCTCCCTGCTGGGCGGGTTCGTCCTGCTCTTCGGTACCGCCTTCGCGGCGCACGCCACGGCCGCCGCCCTGGTCGGCGGCTCGGTACCGCTGGTCACCCTGAAGATCGCGGACGCCCTCTCGGGCAATGTGCTCACCGGCCAGGAGAACGTGGCGCTCGCCCTCGGCCTCGACATGATCCTGATCGCCGGCCTGGTCATGGCGGTCTACCTGCCCCTCCAGCGACGGAGCGCCCGATGGCTGCGATGACCGAGACCGCCGAGAGCGAAGAGACCGCCCGGATCGCCGAGGCCACCACGGGGACGGCAGCGGCCGCCGCCGTCCCGGCCCCCGCGACGGCCACCGCCACCAGGGCGAGGGGCCGCCGCCGCGCCCAGGTGTGGCGCGGCCCGGTACTCGCCCTGGCGGGCGCGTACTTCCTGCTGCCGCTCCTGGCCTCCTTCGTGTTCACCGTGCACGTCCCCGGCCAGGGCGTCACCTTCGAGGCGTACACCGCGCTCCTCGGCGCCGACGGTTTCTCCCAGAGCCTCCTGCTCTCGCTGGGCCTGGCCGCCGCCACCATCGCGCTGTCCCTGCTGCTGGCCGTGCCCGCGCTGATCGCCGTACGGATCGGCTCGCCCCGGCTGCGGCCCGTGGTCGAGGTGGTGTGCATGCTGCCGCTGGTGGTACCGCCCATCGCCCTGGTCACCGGTATCACCACCGTGCTCCGCTGGGGGCCCGAGCACCTGTCGCGGACCCCGCTCTACCAGACCTTCATCGCCGTACAGGACGAGCGGTTCCCCGTCGTCCTGGTCCTCGCCTACACCGTGCTCGCGCTGCCCTTCGTCCACCGCTCGCTCGACGCGGGCCTGCGCGCCGTGGACGTGCCCACCCTGGTCGAGGCCGCCCGCAACTGCGGCGCGAGCTGGCCCCAGGTGGTGGGGCGGGTGCTGCTGCCCAACCTGCGGACCTCCCTCGCCGGAGCGGCCTTCCTCACCCTGGCACTGGTGCTCGGCGAGTTCACCCTCGCCTCCCTGCTGGGCTTCCGGCCCTTCGCCGTGTGGATCGTCTCCATCTCCGGCGCCCAGGCCCGGATGTCGGTGGCCGTCTCCATCCTCAGCCTCCTGATCACCTGGCTGCTGCTGCTCGTCCTCTCGCGGGCCGGAACCGCGTCGTCCACCACGGCCCCCGCCCCCGCCACCTCCCGCAAGGAGTCCTGACCCGCATGTCCACCACCCTGACCGAGACCGGGAAGCCGGCCCAGCCCGCCGCCCCCGGGGGCGCCCGCGTCGAGTTCCGCGGCCTGCGCCGGGCGTTCGGCACCACCACCGCCCTGGACGGGCTCGACCTGACCGTCGAACCCGGCGAACTCCTCGCCCTGCTCGGCCCGTCGGGCTGTGGCAAGACCACCGCCCTGCGCGTCCTCGCCGGCTTCGAACACCCCGACTCCGGCGAGGTCCTGGTCGACGGACAGGACATCACCGGTGTCCCGGCCAACCGCCGCGACGCAGGGATGGTCTTCCAGTCGTACAGCCTCTTCCCGAACCTCAACGCCCGCGAGAACGTCGCCTTCGGGCTGCGCGTACGGGGCGTGCCGGCGGCCCGCCGCCGTGAACGCGCCGCCGAACTCCTCGACCTGGTCGGCCTGCCCGCCCACGGCGAGCGCTACCCGCACCAGATGTCCGGCGGCCAGCAGCAGCGCGTCGCCCTCGCCCGCGCCCTGGCGCTGCGCCCGCGCGTGCTCCTGCTCGACGAGCCGCTCTCCGCCCTGGACGCGAAGGTACGGGCCAGCCTGCGCGAGGAGATCCGCCGGCTCCAGCTCTCCCTCGGCATCACCACCGTGTTCGTCACCCACGACCAGGAGGAGGCCCTGTCCATGGCCGACCGGGTCGCCGTCCTCAACGCCGGGAAGCTGGAGCAGTGCGCCGCCCCCGCCGAGCTCTACGAGCGGCCGGCCACCCCGTTCGTCGCCGAGTTCGTGGGCACCATGAACCGGCTGCCGGGCCGCCTCGCCGGCGCCGGACAGGTGGAGGTCGCCGGGGTCCGGCTGCCCGTCGACGGCCCGGTCCCGGGCACCACCGACGTGGAGGTGCTGGTCCGGCCCGAGAACCTCACCGTCGCCGCCGACGCCGCCGGCGGGGCCACCGTGACCTCGGCCTCCTTCTTCGGCGCCGTCACCCGCCTCCACCTCGAACTGCCCGGCGGCACCCGCGTCAAGGCCGACGTCCCCTCCCGGGACGCGGGCGGCCTGTCCCCCGGCGCCCGGGCCACCGTCGGCCTGGCCGAGCGGCCCGTCCTCGTCGTGGCGAGGGCCGCGTGAGCGCACCCGCCGCCGTCCTCTTCGACATGGACGGCACCCTCGTGGACACCGAGGTGCTGTGGTGGCGGACCACCGAGGAGGTCGCCGGCCGCCTAGGCCACCGGCTCGGGAAGGCCGACGCCCCCGAGGTCGTCGGCCGCGCGGTCGCCGACACCGCCGCCCACCTCGTACGGGCCGCCGGCGCCGCCGCCGACCCGGGGGCGGTGGCCCGGGAGCTCACCGAGGGCTTCTTCCGCCGGGTCGCGGCCGGCGCCCCCGTCCGTCCCGGAGCCCGGCGGCTGCTGACCGCCCTGGAGACGTTGGGCGTGCCCTTCGCCCTGGTCAGCGCCTCGCCGCGGGTGGTTGTCGACCAGGTGGTGGGCGGGGCGCTGGCCCAGGTCCCCTTCACCTTCACCCTCTCCGCCGACGACACCGTACGCACCAAGCCGCACCCCGACCCCTACCGCACGGCCGCCGCACGCCTGGGCCTGGAGCCGGGGGAGTGCGTCGCGGTGGAGGACTCCCCGGACGGGGCCGCCTCCGCCGAGGCCGCCGGCTGCCCGGTGCTGGTCGTGCCCTCGCTGCTGGAGGTGCCCCGTTCGGCGGCGCGCACCTTCGCCTCCTCCCTGGAGGAGGTCACCCCGGAGCTGCTGCACGGTCTCAGGCGCACAGCCCGATGATCTCGCGGATGCCGTCGGCGTAGGCGGCGGTCACACTGCCGGGCCGGCCCGCCCGGCCGCCGCTCAGCCGGGGGAGGCCGGCCCGGACGAAGGCGGCGCACTGCCCGTAGAGCCCCGCCTCATACGGGGTCCCGTCGTCCTCGGCGGTCAGCAGCGCGAGCAGCGTCCGCAGCAGGACCTCGCGGGTGGCCAGCCGGGGCGGGCCGGCCGACCAGACGGCCATCAGCACCGCACAGGCGGCGGGGGCCGGCGGCCAGAGCCGGGGCCCGGTGAAGACATGCCCCTGCAGCGCGTGGAAGGCGGCCGGATGCCCCTCGGCGGCATCCCACAGCATGTCCTGGAGATGGGCCGCCGAACGGCCGCAGCCGCACGTGATGGACGCCCAGTCCTGCCGTGCGATCTCGTCCTCCACCGCGGCGGGCACCAGCGGGCTGCTGCGCGCGGTGTCCTTGTCCTTCCCTCTCATGAGGACCCAGTATGGGAGCGCTCCGGGTGCCCGGTCGACCGGGCACCCCCCCCGCGGCCTCCGTCACGCGCGCGGGCCGCGCCCGCGTACCCTCGGCGGGGTGTCCGCTTCCCGCCCGTACCGTGTCGCCGTCCTCGTCCTCGAAGGGGCGAAACCGCTCGACGTGGGGATCCCGGCGCAGGTCTTCAGCACCCGGGCGAGCATGCCGTACGAGGTCCGCGTCTGCGGGGCCGCCCCCGGGCTGGTCACCGGCGGCGACGGCCTCTCCTACCACGTCACCCACGGGCTGGAGGCGCTCGCCTGGGCCGACATCGTCTTCGTCCCCGGCTACCGCTTCCCCGACCGCGAGGAGCCCCCGCGGGAGGTGGTCGAGGCGCTGACCGCCGCCCACGCCCGGGGCGCCCGGCTCGCCGCCATCTCCACGGGCGCCTTCGCCCTCGCCGCCACCGGCCTGCTCGACGGCAAGCGCGCCACCACCCACTGGCACTACACGCGGGCCCTGAGGGCGAAGCACCCGCTCATCCGGCTCGACGAGAACGTGCTGTTCGTCGACGAGGGCAGCGTCCTGACCTCCGCCGGGGCCGCCTCCGGCATCGACCTGTGCCTGCACATCCTGCGCCGCGACCTCGGCGTGGCCGCGGCCAACCACGCCGCCCGGCGGCTGGTGGCGGCCCCGTACCGCAGCGGCGGGCAGGCGCAGTACCTGCCGCGCAGCGTGCCGGAGCCGCTCGGCGAGCGTTTCTCCGCCACCCGGGAGTGGGCGCTGCGGCGGCTCGGAGAGCCCCTGACCCTCGAAGCGCTGGCCCAGCACGCGGCCGTCTCGCCCCGTACGTTCTCGCGGCGCTTCGCCGAAGACACCGGGTACACCCCGATGCAGTGGGTCATGCGGGCCCGCGTCGACGTGGCCCGTGAGCTGCTGGAGCGCTCGGGGCGGAGCGTCGAGCAGATCGCCGCCGACGTGGGGCTGGGCACCGCCGCCAACCTGCGCCTGCACTTCCAGCGGATCCTCGGCACCACCCCGACCGAGTACCGGCGCACCTTCACCCGGGGCGAGTAGCCGGACGGCCGGCCCCGGGCGGCGGCTTGGCGGGATCCTTTCGAACCATGGCGATCTCGCCACTGTCGTGGGCGGGCGGCCGGGGCGAACCTGGGGGCGAACAGAAGAAGGGGACACCGCTCATGACTCGTATCGCCATCAACGGATTCGGCCGCATCGGACGCAACGTGCTGCGCGCGCTGCTCGAACGGGACAGCGCCCTGGAGGTCGTCGCCGTCAACGACCTCACCGAGCCGGCCACCCTCGCGCGGCTGCTCGCGTACGACTCGACGGCCGGCCGCCTCGGCCGCCCGGTGAGCGTCGACGGCAGCACCCTCGTGGTCGACGGCCGGCGCATCACGGTCCTCGCCGAGCGGGAGCCGGAGCGGCTGCCCTGGGGCGAACTCGGCGTCGACATCGTCCTGGAGGCCACCGGCCGCTTCACCTCCGCCGAGGCCGCCCGCGCCCACCTCAAGGCGGGCGCGCGGAAGGTGCTCGTCAGCGCCCCCTCGGACGGCGCCGACGTGACGCTGGCCTACGGGGTGAACACCGGCGCGTACGACCCCGAGCTGCACACGATCGTCTCGAACGCCTCCTGCACCACCAACGCCCTCGCCCCGCTGGCCTCCGTCCTCGACGAACTGGCCGGCATCGAGCACGGCTTCATGACGACGGTCCACGCCTACACCCAGGAGCAGGCCCTCCAGGACGGCCCGCACCGCGACCCGCGGCGCGCCCGCGCCGCCGCCGTGAACATCGTGCCGACCACCACCGGCGCCGCCAAGGCGATCGGCCTGGTGCTGCCGAACCTCGACGGCAAGCTGTCGGGCGACTCGATCCGCGTCCCCGTCCCGGTCGGCTCGATCGTCGAGCTGAACACGACGGTGTCCCGCGAGGTCACCCGCGACGAGGTCCTGGCGGCCTACCGCGCCGCCGCCGAGGGCCCGCTGGCCGGGGTGCTGGAGTACTCCGAGGACCCGCTCGTCTCCTCCGACATCACCGGCAACCCCGCCTCGTCGATCTTCGACTCGGAGCTCACCCGCGTCGACGGCCGCCACGTCAAGGTGGTCGCCTGGTACGACAACGAATGGGGCTTCTCGAACCGCGTGATCGACACCCTCACCCTCCTCGCCGGCTGAACCCGCCGGCTGAGCCGCCCACTGAGCCCTCCGGCTGAACCCGGCGGCTGAATCCCGGCCCTCGCCGGCCGGCCCCGGCCGTCGCCCTACCCTGCGGCCGCGGCCGCCCGGCGCAGGGTCAGGGCCGCGAGGGCCTCGGGGGCGCCCGACTGGCCCCGGATACCGGGGAAGGCGTTGACGTCGACGATGAGGGGCCTGCCGTCTTCCGTGGCGATGACGTCCACCCCGTAGACCTCCAGTCCGAAGACCCGCCCGGTCCGCAGGGCCAGTCCGGCCCACCCGTCGGGCAGCCCCCGCGGGCCCCTGGGCGGCTGCCCGGCGCCGTCGGCGAGTTCGGAGCGGCGCAGGCCGGCGAAGACCTCGTCCCCGACGACCCACAGCTTGTGGTCCCAGCCGCTGTTGGGGGCGAACGCCTGCGTGACGACGGGCTCCCCGGCCCAGCGCGGCGCCAGCTCCCGCAGCCCGCCGGGGCCGTCCAGGCGCACCACCAGATCGTCCTTGCGGCTGTGGCGGCTCTTGACCACCAGCGGCCATTCCAGATCCGTGGCGGACTCCAGCCGGGCCGGCGAGGCGAAGGTGCGGGTGGGGGCGAACGGCAGACCCGCCGCCAGGGCCCGAGCGGCCATCGCCGTCCGGTCCTGGCAGCCCTCGGTGGCGGCGGCGGAGTTCACCACCGGAGCGCCCCGCAGCTCCAGGGCGCGGGCCAGTTCCAGCGCCTCGGCGGTCCGCGCCTTCAGCAGGTACACGTCGGCGAGCGCCCCGCCGGACCCCGCCCCGGGGTGCAGCACCTCCACCTCGTGCCGCTGGCCGAGCAGCGCGGCGGCGGCCGCCAGCAGCGGATGCCCCGGGTCGGGGGTGATCAGCCCTATCCTCACGCGCCGTCCCCCGCCCGCGCGCCCATCTGCGCCGGTATGCCCAGCGGCAGGGCGTACGGGCGGACCGGCGGGCACAGCGGCGCGGGCGTACGGCCGCCCGCGCGGGCCAGGTCCAGGACGGCGCCCGCGACCCGGGCCGCGGCCTGCGGCACCTGGCGGAAGCTCGGGAAGTCGTTGACGTCCACCACCACCGGCCCGTCGGGTCCCAGCAGCACGTCCACCCCGTACAGGTCCAGCCCGTACACCTCGCCCACCCGGGCGGCGATGTCCGCGACCTCGGCCGGCAGCGGCACCCGGCGTTCGCGGACGGCCGCGTCGGGGTGCAGGGGGGAGCAGCGCTCGGTGGCGTGCAGTTCGCCGCCCACGCAGTACACCTTGATGTCCGTCCCGGCGTTCGGGACGTACGGCTGGGCGATGAGCACGCCCTCGGCCGCGAGTTCGGGGAGCAGCGCCGCGAGCCGGTCCGGCGAGGGCACCAGGTGGACCCCCCGGCCGGAGCTGCCGTCGGCCGGCTTGACCACGAGCGGGTACTCGGCGTCCGGTATCTCCGCCAGCAGTTCGGGGCGGGCCACCGCGTACGTGCGCGGCAGGGGGAGCCCCCGTGCGCTGCCGAGCGCGGCGGCGAGGGCCTTGTCGCGCACCCCGCGGATCGACCGGGCGTCGTTGACGGTGGTCACCCCCGCGGCGGCCGCCGCCTCCAGCAGGGTCAGCCCCGGGCCTCCCGAGACGGTCTTGAGCACCCACGCGTCATGCGTGCCGGCCCGGACCAGGTCCGTCATGCGCACCAGCGAGCCGCCGGGCCGCACCACGTCCACCTGGTGGCCCCAGGCGGTGAGCTGACGGATCACCTCGTTCGGCATGCCGTCGTGGCGGTAGTGCTCCTCCACCAGGAAGCAGAGCCTCATGGATCTTCCCCATATTCCCCGGACGTCCGCCGCCGATCCCGTCCGGCGAGTTGTGACGTCACAGGATGCCATGGCAACGCCCCGAAACCGCTTCAGAAGCAACCTTAGTGGGCGCTACAGAGCGTGATCTTTGCCAAGGGCTTTCCTAAACGATCACCAATCCTCTTATAGTGATGGCTCGTTGCCACAGGAACCCTCTCTTCCATATACGCCCCTTTTTTGAGGCTTTGATTGATGACGGCGTCGCCCTCCCCCCTCCGCCCCTCCGCGCTCGCCCTGCTGGTCACGGCCGTGGCCGCGGGCACCATCTCCGCGGCGGCGGTGGCCGCGGCACCGTCCGGTGTCCGCGCCCCCCTGGCCTGGTTCGCCGCCTTCGGGACCCTGCTGCTGGCCGTCGCCGCCTGCGCCGTGACCTGGTGGGCGCGCACCACCCGGCAGCTGCGCGCCGAGCTGGCCCTGCTCAGAGGTGAAGTCGCCACCCGCGACGGGTACATCGCCCGGCTGACCGCCGACGCGGCCCGCGAGACGGCCGGCCTCACCGCCGAGGTCTCCCGGCTCACCGCGGACCACAGCGCCCAGATCGCGCGGCTCACCGCCGAGCACGCCGCCGAGACCGACCGGCTGACGGCCGCCCGCAGCGCCGACGCCGCCCGGCTCACCGCCGCCCACACCGCCGAACTCGACCACCTGGCCGCCGCCCAGCAGGCCACCCGCGAGCGCCTCGGCGAGGAGCTGCGGCGCGCCCAGTCCGGCCGGGCCGCCGCCATGGCCGCCGCCGCCAACGCGGCGGGCCGGATGCAGGCCCTGGCCACCGGGATGCTCGCCGACCTGCGCGAGATGGAGCACCGGCATGCCGACGAGCAGGTCCTCGCCGACCTGCTGCACCTCGACCACCGCACCGCCCAGGCCGGCCGCCTCGCCGACTCCATCGCCGTCCTCACCGGCGCCCGTTCGGGCCGCCGCTGGGCCAAGCCCATCGTCATGGAGTCGATCCTGCGCGGCGCCATGGGCCGGATCGGCGGCTACCAGCGCGTCCGCCTGCACTCCACCAGTGAGGCCGCCGTCGCCGGGCACGCCGCCGAAGGGGTCATGCACGCCCTCGCCGAGCTCCTCGACAACGCCGCGAACTTCTCCCCGCCGAGCGCCGAGGTCCACGTCTACGTGGAGGAGGTGCCGGCCGGGATCGTCATCACCGTCGAGGACAGCGGCCTCGTGATGAGCGAGGTCCAGCTGCGCCGCGCCGAACAGGCCGTCGGCGCCGAGACCCTGGACCTCGCCGGGCTCTCCGGCACCCGCCTCGGCCTGGCCGTCGTCGGCCGCCTCGCCCGCAAGCACGGGCTGACCGTCTCCTTCCGCCCCTCGGCGCGCGGCGGCACCGGCGCGCTGATGATGATCCCGGAAGAGCTGATCAGCCACGCCCCGGCCGAACCCCTCCCCGCCCCGGCGCTCCTGGCGGCCCCCGCGGCCGCAGCGCCCCGCACCCCGGCGCTGCCCGCGGCCGGCCCGGCCCGCACCCCCGCCCTGCCCCCGGCGGCCGCCGGCGCGGAGCGGCCCCTGGCGCTGCCCGCCGCCGCCCCGGGCCCCCGGCCCGAGCCCGCCCCCGGCGGCTCCGACGGCTCCTACGACCCCGAATCCACCGACCAGACCCCGCTGCTCGGCGAGAGCGGACTGCCCCAGCGGCGGCGCGGCCGCACCCTGGCCGCCGCCCACCCCGAAGGCCCCGACGCCGCGTCCACGGCGGCCCGTACGCAGGCCGCCCCCGGCGGTGCCTCCCGGTCCGCCGCCCGCTTCGGCAGCTTCCGCCAGGCCGTGCGCGACGCGCCGGCGCGGCAGCAGCCCACGACCCCCCCGCACCCGGAAGGCGACACGAGATGACCGGCTCCACCACCGACGAGAAGCTCAGCTGGCTCCTGGAAGGGCTCCTGGAGCGCACCCCCGGCGCCCGGCACGCCCTCGTGCTCTCCCGCGACGGCCTCAAGCTGTGCCGCACCCCCGAGCTCTCCGTCGACCAGGCCGACCAGCTCGCCGCCATCGCCGCCGGCATCCAGAGCCTCTCCCACGGCGCCTCCATCGAGTTCGGCGACGGCACCGGCGGCGTCCGCTCCGCCATGGCCGAGTTCTACGGCGGCATCCTCTTCATCGTCGAGGCGGGCGAAGGCGCCCACCTCGCCCTCGTCGCCGCCGAGGACGCCGACGCCGGACTCGTCGGCCACAACATGTCCGAACTGGTCGAGCAGCTGAGCGAGCATCTGATCGCCAGGCCCCGGGGATGAGCCGCGTCCGGCCGGGCCGGGACGACAACCCGGACCGGCTCTACACCCTCACCGGCGGCCGCAGCAGCTCCGGGAGCGACGCCTTCGACCTGGTGACCCTGATCGTCGCCGAATGCGACCCCGTACCGGGGATGCAGTCGGAGCACGCGGCCATCCTGCGGATGTGCCGTTACCCGGCGGCCGTGGTGGAGCTGGCGGCCGGACTGGGCCTGCCGGTGTCCATCGTCCGGATCCTGCTCGCCGACCTCCTGGCCGCCGGCCGCGTCAGCGCCCGGCACCCGCGCGCCACGACGTACTGCCTTCCCGACCCCGAACTCCTGGAACAGGTGCTCGTTGGACTCCGCAACCTCTGACCCCGGCGCGCCCCGGCCGGCACTCAGCAGCACCGCCGACAACGGTCTGAAGATCGTGATCGTGGGCGGCTTCGGCGTCGGCAAGACCACCATGGTCCGCTCGGTCAGCGAGATCCGTCCGCTGAACACCGAGGAGACGATGACCCAGGCCGGCGAGGCCGTCGACCACACCGACGGCATCGCCGCCAAGACCGCCACCACCGTCGCCTTCGACTTCGGCCGGATCACGCTCGACGCCCGCAACGTGCTCTACCTGTTCGGCGCCCCCGGCCAGGAGCGGTTCTGGTTCCTGTGGGACCGCCTGTTCTCCGGCACCCTGGGCGCGGTGGTCCTCGTCGACACCCGGCGGCTCGCGGACTCCTGGTACGCCATCGACCGCCTCGAACACCACGGCACGCCCTTCGTCGTCGCCTGCAACGACTTCGGCGGGCCCGCCCACACCCCCGAGCAGATCCGCACGGCCCTCGACCTGCCGGCCGAGATCCCGCTGCTGTTCTGCGACGCCCGCTCCCGCGAGTCCAGCAAGCAGGTGCTCATCTCCCTCGTCCGGCACCTCCAGCACCTCCAGCAGGTCCAGCGCCTCCAGCCCCTGCCGTAGCGCCACCTCCGCAGCCCCCGTCCCCCGCACCCTCCCGGAGCCCACGCAGTGACCACCCCCGAGCCGCAGCCCGTCTACCTCGGCGGACCCCGCTTCCAGAGCGACCCCGCCGAGCTGTACCGGGAGATGCGCCGCGACCACGGCGCCGTCGCCCCCGTCGTCCTCGACGGGGACGTCCCGGCCTGGCTGGTCCTCGGCTACCGCGAACTGCACCAGGTCACCAGCGACCCGCAGCTCTTCTCCCGCGACTCCGACCTGTGGAACCAGTGGGACCGCATCCCCGCCGACTGGCCGCTGCTGCCGATGATCGGCCGCAAGCAGCCCTCCATCCTCTACACCACCGGCGAACGCCACCGCGAGCGCGCCGCCGTCATCAGCGAGGCCCTGGAGTCCGTCGACCCCTTCGAACTCAGGGGCCACGCCGAACGCTTCGCGGACGAGCTCATCGACGGGCTCTGCGGCAAGGGCTCCTGCGACATCGTCGGCGAGTACGCCATGCTGCTGCCACTGCGCGTCCTCGCCCGGATCTACGGCTTCTCCGACGAGCAGGGCCCCGGCCTCGTCACCGCCATGAACGACATGATCAACGGCCGGGAGGGCGCCCTGGACGGCCAGCGCCACCTCGGTGAGTCCATGTACGCGCTGCTCGCCGCCAAGGCGCAGAACCCCGGCCCCGACGTCGCCTCCCGGATGCTCGCCAACACCGCCGGGTTCACCCTCGACGAGGTCGCCCAGGACCTGATGGTGATGATGGCCGCCGGACACCAGCCCACCGCCGACTGGATCGGCAACTCCCTGCGCCTGATGCTCACCGACGACCGCTTCGCCGCCTCCCTCGCCGGCGGCCGCCACAGCGTCGGCGAGGCCATGAACGAGGTGCTCTGGGAGGACACCCCGACCCAGAACGTCGCCGGCCGCTGGACCAGCCGCGACACCAAGCTGGGCGGCCGCGCCATCGCCCGCGGCGACCTGGTCCTGCTGGGCCTCGCCGCCGCCAACGCCGACCCGCACGTGCGCACCGACGCGGGCGCCCTCACCGGCGGGAACAACGCGTTCTTCTCCTTCGGCCACGGCGAGCACCGCTGCCCCTTCCCGGCCCAGGAGGTCGCCGAGGTCATCGCCCGGACCGGCATCGAGGTCCTCCTCGACCGGCTCCCCGACGTCGACCTCGCCGGACCGGCCGACGCACTGACCCGCCGCCCCTCGCCCTGGCTGCGCGGTCTGACCGCGCTCCCCGTGACCTACACCCCGACCCCCGCGCTTGGAGCCACCCGATGAGCTGCCCGATCGACCACACCGGCGCCGCCGCGGCCGCCGCCCCGATCACCCTCGACCCCTTCGTCGCCGACCTCGACGCCGAGAGCGCCGCCCTGCGCGCCGCCGGCCCGCTGGCCCGCGTCGTCCTGCCCGGCGGCGTCGGCGTCTACGCCGTCACCCACCACGCCGAGGCCCGCGCCCTGCTCACCGACCCCCGGGTCGTCAAGGACATCGGGGTCTGGGGCGCCTGGCAGCGCGGGGAGATACCCCTGGACTGGCCGCTGATCGGCCTCGCCAACCCCGGCCGCTCCATGCTGACCGTCGACGGCGACGAGCACCGCCGCCTGCGCACCCTCGTCGCCCAGGCCCTCACCGCCCGCCGCGTGGAGAGGCTGCGCGCCGGCATCGAGGCCCTCACCACCGAGGCCCTCGACCGGCTGGCCGCCCTGCCCGCCGGGGAGACCGTGGACCTCAAGGCGGCCTTCGCCTACCCGCTGCCGATGCGGGTCATCAGCGACCTGATGGGCGTCGACCCCGCCGAACACCCCCGGATGAAGGCCCTCTTCGAGAAGTTCTTCTCCACCCAGACCCCGCCGGAGGAGGTCCCGCAGATGATGGCGGACCTCGGCGCGCTCTTCTCCCGCATCGTGGAGGCCAAGCGCGAGAACCCCGGCGACGACCTCACCAGCGCGCTCATCGCCGCCTCCGAGGACGGGGACCGCCTCAGCACCGAGGAGATCACCAACACCCTCCAGCTGATGGTCGCCGCCGGCCACGAGACCACGATCAGCCTGATCGTCAACGCCGTCGTCGCCCTGGAGACCCACCCCGAGCAGCGGGCCCTGGTCCTCGCGGGGGAGGTCCCCTGGGAGAACGTCATCGAGGAGACCCTGCGCTGGGCCACCCCCACCTCGCACGTCCTCATCCGCTTCGCCACCGAGGACATCGAGGTCGGAGACCGGATCCTGCCGAAGGGCGAGGGCCTGATCGTCTCCTTCGGCGCCCTCGGCCGCGACGAGGCCCAGCACGGGCAGAACGCCGGCGCCTTCGACGTCACCCGCTCCCCGAACCGGCACATCTCCTTCGGCCACGGCCCCCACGTCTGCCCGGGCGCGGCGCTCTCCCGCCTGGAGGCCGGCGTGGCCCTCCCGGCGCTCTACGCCCGCTTCCCGCGGCTGTCGCTGGCCGTACCGGCCCAGGAGCTGCGCAACAAGCCGGTCCTCACCCAGAACGACCTGTTCGACCTCCAGGTGCGCCTGCACCCCTGACCTGCGCGGAAAAATCGAATAGATGTGTACCCGAGCGGTTGGTAGGTTGCTCACGTGCCGAAGCTGAATCAGATCATCGCAGTCGAAAAGGGCGTCAAGTCCAAGTCCCTCCAGGAGCTTTCGCAGGCTCACCACGACGTGCAGAAGCCCGCCCTGCTGGCCGGCATCTCGCGTACCTACCAGCCCAAGGACGAGGAGGGCGAACAGCTGCCGCCCGAGTCCACCCGGGTCCAGGTCAAGGCGGAGGACGTACTGCGCGCGACGGCCACCACCCTCACCCGGCTGTTCGACGTGACGGCGACCAAGGACTGGGCGAACCGCAGCGCCGCCGCGGACGTGGTCGTCGACGGCACCGTGCTGCTCGCCCAGGTGCCGGTGCCCTACCTGCTCTTCCTGGAGAAGCAGCTGACCGACCTGCACGCCTTCGTGCGCAAGCTGCCGGTCCTGGACGCCTCGGAGTCCTGGAACCTCGACCCCTCCACGGACTCCTGGAAGACGGAACCCGTGCGCACCATCCGTACCAAGAAGGTGCCGCGCAACCACGTCAAGGCCGAGGCCACCGACAAGCACCCGGCGCAGGTCGAGGTGTACTACGAGGACGTCGCGGTCGGCTACTGGACGACCGTGAAGTTCTCGGGCGCCCTGCCCGCCCGCCGGGTCAACGAGCTCCTCGACCGGGTGGAACGGCTCCAGCAGGCCGTGAAGTTCGCCCGCGAGGAGGCCAACGGCGCCGAGGTCACCGACCAGCGGGTGGGCGACGCGGTATTCGGCTACCTGTTCAGGTAGCCTCCGGAACGCCCCCTGTAGCGCAGGGGGTGCGCGAGAGCGCAAGCTGAAACTGATGTTGAAGCTGAACAGGGGCGGCCCGAGCGCGGCCCCTTGAATCTCAGACTATCGCTCCAGTCTCAGCATTCGCCGCCGAACACCGGACCGACCGGGCGGGGACGATCACCGACGGATGGGGGTTCAAGTCCCTCCTGCGCCTCTTCGCGGCGCGGTAGTTCAAAGGCAGAACACGTCGGCCTCAGGATGATCCCCTCCCTTAAACGCCGCCGGTGTGCGCAATTGGGTGGCACGCAGGGGCCCGGGAATTGGACATATTCCCGGGCCCCGTCACCGTTTTGAAGACCGGTCGGCGGCGCGCCGTACGACTTCTCGGTGACGCCCGCTGCGACCGCAGGAGGAGCAGGCGTCCGCCTCCGTACCGACGAACCGCCCCGGCCGCCCGCCTAGGCTCCCCGTCATGATCACCACACGCCGTACCGCGGCCGCCGCTGCCTTACTCGCCCTGCTGCTCCCGGTCCCGCTCCTCGCGGCCTCCGCCGCCTCCGCCGCGCCCGCGGCCGCCGTCGACGCCCGTGTCACCGGGCCCGAACTCCCGGCCCCCACCGGACGTTTCGCCGTCGGCTCGGAGGACCTGCACCTCACCGACCGAAGCCGCACCGACCCCTGGGCCCACAGCGGCCCGCGCGAGCTGATGGTCACCCTGCGCTATCCCGCGCAGCGCGGCACCGGCCGCGCCCCGGCGCACTATCTGAGCACCGAGGAGGCGCTGCCGATCCTCGTCCGGAGGGGCCTCGACCAGCTCGTCGACCCCGCTGTCCTCGCGGCCACCCGCACCCATGCCCGGGTCGGTGCCCGCCCGGTCCAGGGCCGGTACCCGCTGATCGTGCTCTCGCCCGGCTTCACCGTGCCCCGCGCCACCCTCACCTCGCTCGCCGAGGACCTGGCCTCGCGCGGCTACGTCGTCGCCGCCGTCGACCACGCGTACGAAAGCGACGCCACCGCCTTCCCGGGCAGACGCGTCCTCACCTGCCTGGCCTGCGAGCCGATGGAGCGCCCGGGCGGCCACGAGGCCGTCACCCGGACCCGGTCCGCGGACGTCTCCTTCCTGCTGGACCGCCTCACCGGCCGTCACCCCGCCTGGCGGCACGCGGGGCTCATCGACCCCGGCCGCATCGCCATGGGCGGGCACTCGATCGGCGGCGCCTCCGCCCTGCCCGCCATGGCCGCCGACCCCCGGATCCGCGCGGGCGCCGACCTGGACGGGGGCCTGCCCGACCCCTACCCGCCCGCCGGGATCGCGGGCCGTCCCTTCCTGCTGTTCGGCTCCGCAGCCAGCGCGCCCGGGGGGCAGTCGAACGGCGACTGGGGCAGGACGTGGCCGCACCTCGACGGCTGGAAGCGCTGGATCACCGTCGACGGCACCGACCACTTCGGTGCCACCGACTTCCCCGCCATCCGCGACCAGCTCGGCCTGCCCCACCCCGAGGCGCCGACCTCCGGCCCCCGCGCGGCCGAGCTGACCCGGACCTACCTCGCCGCCTTCTTCGACCGGCACCTCAAGGGGAAGCCGGCACCCGTCCTGGACGGCCCCCGCGCCGAGGCCCCCGAGGTCCGCTTCCACACCCCCTGACGGCCCCCACGGGCCCCGCTCGCGCGGGGCCCGGCCTCATACCGGCACGGACACGAACGTCCGCCCCGACTCGCTCTCCACCAGCACCGCCCGGACATCCGCCGGGTCCACGGCCGCCGAGCCGTCCAGGGCCGCTCCCTTGCCCTCGCCGTGCTCCGCCGTACCCACGACCCAGCCGCCCGCCGTGGACCGCGTACCGTCCCGGGAGACCACCACCAGACGGCACCGCTCGCCCGCCGGCACCCCCGTCACCGCCGCGTGCACCCGCACCCACCGCGCCGCCGGGGTCACCTGCACGGTCAGCCGCGCCCCGGTCCCCGGATCGGTCGCCGAGGCCACCCGGGTCCCCGCGGGCGGCGGTGACGGCGCGGCCGACACGCCCGGCGACGGCGGCGGGGGCAGCGCGGCGGTGCCCGCCGCGTCCCCGCCCAGCCGCGCCCCGGCCCAGAACACCGCCGCCAGCGAGGCGGCCGCCGCCAGGCCCGCCACCGCGCCCCGCCACCGGGCCCGCGCGGCCCGTTCACCGCGCACCTGCCGCAGGGTCCGCTGGAGCAGCAGGTCACCGCCCTGCGGGGGCCCGTCGAGGAACGCCTCCTCGGGCACCTCGCCCAGGACGCTCTCCATCTCGCGCAACGCCGCCACCTCCTCCCGGCACCCCGCGCAGTCGCCGACGTGCTCCTCGACGCGCCGTACGTCCTCCTGTTCCAGGACGCCGAGCACGTACGGTCCGAGCAGTTCCTCCTCGTGCCGAGGCGCGTTCACGCCACCACCTCCCGCAGTCCGCCGGGCTGCTGGGGCGGCCGGCCTGATCGTCTGTTGGTGCCGGGCCCGGCGGACGCGCCGGACCCGTCGGAGCCGCCGTCCGCGAACACCGCGCGCAGGGCCTTGAGCGCGTAGTGGGAGCGCGATTTGACCGTGCCCGCCGGGATGCCCAGGCGGTCGGCGGCCTCGGCCACGCTGTGCTGGCGGTAGTACAGCTCCGTGAGCACGTCGCGGTGCTCCGGTGAGAGCCGGTCCAGGGCCCCCAGGACGGTCATCGTGTCCACCACGGACTCCGCGTGGTCGCCCTCCGCCACGGGGGCGGCCGCCGAGCCGGAGACCTCCGCCGGCCGGGCCGCCCTGGCCCGGTACCGGTCGGTGATGATGTTCCGGGCCACCGTGAGCAGCCAGCCGCGTACCGAGCCCTTGCCGTTGACCAGCGCCTCGGAATGCCGCCAGGCACGGATCAGGGTCTCCTGGACGACGTCCTCCGCGGCGGCCCGGTCGCCGGTGAGCCGGGTGGCGTACGCGAGCAGGGCGTTGCCGTGTTCCTCGTACACCGCCCTGATCAGCGCCTCGTCGGTCGAGCCCCGCCGCGCGCGGGGCCACAGTGGTCCGGCCATTCACGCTCTCCGTCCGCTTGAGGTGGTTCAGGGGTGCGGTGTCCAGGGGTGCGGTCCCTGGTGCGGTACGTACACGCCCTGGCGGCGGCGCCGGTTCATGTGACCTGGGTCACTCGGCTCACGTCCGGCAGTCGCGGCCCTCGTTGAGGCAGGCGACGACCTCGCCCATCCGCTCGTCCGTCATCACGTCCACGAACATCGCGTGGTCGGTGAGCGGGCTGTGCCGCTGCTCGGGGAAGGAGTCCAGCGCCAGCGGCACCCCCGGCGCCACCGCGTACGCCAGCGACAGGCGCAGCTCCGGCACCGGGAAGGTGCCCTGCGGGCAGACCCCGTCGGCGGAGGGGAACCGCAGGTGGGAGCGGTGGTCCGGGGTGGCGGTGTCCAGCCCGTTCCAGCAGCTGGGGAAGACCAGCGTACGGGTGAGCAGTTGACCCGCCGGGCAGCGCGGGTAGCCGGTCGTGGACCGGTCCGGCAGCCCGGAACAGCCCCAGCGGGCCCGCACCCCGGCGCCCCCGCCCGCCGTGTAGGCGACGGCGTCACCGGTGATCGCCCGCAGGAACCGGGGCATCGCCACCACCCGGCTCACCGGACTGCCCCGGAACTCCACCCGCACCGAGACCTCCCGCAGGATCTCGCCCGCGTTGCCGTGCCCGGCGGCCCCCTCGTGCGGGCCGCTCCCGGGCCGGTCCGTGCGGCGCAGCACCGGCCAGTAGTACGTGGAGCGGTCGCCGCCCGCGCAGCTGGTGGCGGCCCCGGCCAGCGAGGCGTCCGTCGACAGGGCGTCCGTGGACAGGTTCCCCACGTACGCGTGCGTGTGGTGGGCGCCCGCCCGCAGCCCCGGCGAGACCACCAGGTTGTCCTCGTTCCAGTGCCCCTCCTCGTTGCGCCCGCACTCCACCGTCACCCGGCCGGTGGAGGCCCCCGGCCCGGGCGCCGGTTCCGCCGGACCGGGCGGTACCCGGCGCAGGTCCACGTACGGGCCCGCGACGGAGGCGGGGGCCGCCGCCCGTGTGGCGCCCAGGACGGCAGCGGTCAGCCCGAGGCCCAGCACCAGGCAGGCGAGCAGCAGCGGAAGCCGGTGTTCCTTCCCCAAGGGGTTCCCCATGGCCGTCACGGTCGCCGGTCGCTCGTACAACCGTCAACCGGGCGACCCTACGAGGGGCGCCCGGCCCGCTCGTAGGTGTCGGGGCAGGCGTGAACCGGAGTACGGGAGTTGGCGCGCGGGCCGCTTGCCCGGCCGGATCCCGTCCGGCCAGAGTTCTCCGTATGACACCGGACGACCTGCTGCGCGACTTCGCCCGCACCCGTGCCTCCCTCGACGGAGAAGAGGTCACCTACTGGTGGAGCGGCGACGTCCACGCGTGGGCCCCCGGCGAGCCCTACCGGCACCTGTTCGGCTTCGAAGGGGTCAACGTCTCCCGCCTCGTGTCCGAGGAGGAGGGCGGCGGCTACCGGATGCTCTCCCGTGAGGCCGCCTTCTACCTCGACCCCGTCACCCGGGAGATCCTGGAGACCTGGCAGGAGAAGCCCGTGGTCCACGTCTGGAACGACCCGGCGAACCTGCGCCTGCGGCCCTTCCCCGTCCCGCGGACCGAACTCGGCGACCAGGTCTGCTTCAGCCTGGAGATCCCGCTCGCCTACCCCTCCCCGCTGCCCGTGGCGGACTATCCGCTGAACTCCGCCGACGACACCTACAGGGCCCTGGAGCTCTTCCAGTTCTTCACCCCCGCCGCCGCCCTCGCCGGCGGGGCGCCGAGCGTCCCGGCGGCCATGTCCTGGACGCGGATGTCCCCCTGGCTGCCCTGGATGGAACAGGGGCAGCGCCCCGGCGGCCTCACCTTCCACTGCCGGGGCGCCAAGCTCGGCTCCTACGCCGAGGTCCCCGAGCGCACCCGCGCCTACATCGCCGGCCGCCACCCCGAGTTCGCCCGGGCCCCCGAGAAGTGGACCGAGCCGAACGAGACCAGCTGGACGTACTTCCGCGCCCTCCACCCGCGCGCCGAGGCGCGGTAGCCCGCCGGCCGCCCCGGGGCCCCCGGGGCGGTGATGATCACGTGCGTGTTGCGTGCGTGTTGCACAGGTGTTGCACAGGGACCCCACAGGATGGCGCAGGGTCCGGACAAGGGTTTTCCCTGTATCGGGTTCATCCCCCCGTTGCCTACTGTCTGCCCACCGGCGGTCTCCCGCACCCCCGAACTGCCCCCGCACCAACCCCACATGGTGTGAAGCCGAGCGCGGGTGGCGCGGACCGCCGGTACACGAGTCACCCAGCCCCGCCGTTGCGGCCGGGTGACTTCGCGCGGCGGCGGCCGGGGCGGTTCGACCAGCCCTCCCGGCCCCGCGGCGCGCCGTTCCGCCTCCCACACCGCACACAGCGGCCGCTCCGGCCTGCCCGGAACCGGCCCGTAAGGGGAACACCGTGCACGCACCCCGTCGACGGCTCATATCCGTCGTGGCCATGTCCGTCACCCTGCTCGCCGGCTCCGCCACCGCCGCGGTGGCCGTGACCCCGCCGAGCGACCCGGGCTCCCACGCCCTCCCGGCCTCGGGCGCCCCCGCCGCCCCCGCCGCCGCGCCGGTCGAGAACCTGATCGTCGGCTACAAGTCCTCCGCTCCGGAGGCCGCCTCCAACACCGCGGCCGCCGCCGACGCCACCGCCAAGGGCAAGAAGGCCGGCAAGAAGGCCACGTTCGACCGCCGTCTGGGCACCGGCGCCGCGCTCGTCGGCCTGGGCGGTGCGACCGCCCCGGCCGACGCCGCGGCCGTGATGGCCCAGTTCCGCGCCGACCCGGACGTCGCCTACGTCGAGCCCGACTCCCGCGCCTACGCCATGGCCACCCCGGACGACACCGAGTACGCCAAGCAGTGGGACCTCTTCGAGCCCACCGCCGGTATGAACGTCCCCGCCGCCTGGAACAAGACCACCGGTTCCGGCGTCACCGTCGCCGTGATCGACACCGGCTACGTGGCCCACTCGGACGTGGCCCCCAACATCGTCCCCGGCTACGACTTCATCTCCGACTCCACCGCCGCCCGCGACGGCAACGGCCGCGACAACAACCCGGCCGACCAGGGCGACTGGAGCGCCGCCGACGAGTGCGGCACCGGCTCCAAGGCCAGCGGCTCCTCCTGGCACGGCACCCACGTGGCCGGCACCATCGCCGCCGCCACCAACAACGGCAAGGGCGTCGCGGGCATCGCCTACAACGCCAAGATCCAGCCGGTCCGCGTCCTCGGCAAGTGCGGCGGCGCCACCTCGGACATCGTCGACGCCATCACCTGGGCCTCCGGCGGCACCGTCGCGGGCGTCCCGGCGAACCCCACCCCCGCCAAGGTCATCAACATGAGCCTCGGCGGCTCCGGCACCTGCACCTCCAGCTACCAGAACGCCATCAACGCGGCCGTCGCCCGCGGCACCACCGTCGTCGTGGCCGCCGGCAACAGCAACGCCGACGCGAGCTCCTTCACGCCGGCCAGCTGCAACAACGTCATCACCGTGGCCGCCACCAACCGCACCGGCGACCGCTCCTTCTACTCCAACTACGGCGCCAAGGTGGACGTCTCCGCCCCCGGCGGCGAGACCCGCCGCGCCACCGACACGCCCGGGACCGTCACCACGCCCGAGAACGGCATCCTCTCCACCCTGAACGACGGCGCCACCACCCCCGGCGCGGAGATCTACAAGCCGTACCAGGGCACCAGCATGGCCGCCCCGCACATCGCGGGCCTCGCCGCGCTCCTCGTGGCCGCCAAGCCCTCCCTCACCCCGGCGCAGGTCGAGGCCGCCATCAAGGCGAACGCCCGACCCCTGGCCGGAACCTGCACCGGCGGCTGCGGCGCCGGCCTCGCCGACGCCGCCGCGACCGTCAACGCGGTGACCTCCACCCCCGCCACGCCGTTCTTCGAGAACACCGCGGACTACGCCATCGCGGACAACAGCACGGTGGAGAGCCCCCTCACCGTCTCCGGCGTCACCGGAAACGCCCCGGCCACCCTCAAGGTCGGCGTGAACATCGTCCACACCTACATCGGTGACCTCAAGGTCGACCTGGTCGCGCCCGACGGCACCGTCTACACCCTCCACAACCGCGCCGGCGGCAGCACCGACAACATCAACCAGACCTACACCGTCGACGCCTCCTCCGAGGTGGCGAACGGCACCTGGAAGCTGCGCGTGAACGACAACGCCGGCGGCGACACCGGAAAGATCGACTCCTGGAGCCTCGGCTTCTGATCCCCGCCGGCCCCCACGCCACACCCCCCGGTCCGGGCCCCCGCCGGAGTCCCCCACCTCCGGCCTGACGGGGTGATAGTCCGGACCAACCCACCCCGCGGACCTGCCGATACCTCCCGTACCGGCAGGTCCGCGGGACATTTCTGTCACCCGACTGAATTCTGCGTCACAATCCGGGTCCGCCGGGGGGCCGACCTCGTATTGTCGCGTCTCACAACAAGGGTGCGGAGCGGGGAGCGAAAGGCTGGTGGCTGTGCGTGGCGGCGACGGCGAACGCTGACACCAACGTCGGACACGGCGTACTCATCGAGGCCGTCGGCCGCGCGCTGACCACGTGCGGCCGCGCCCTCCTCACCGGCCCCGCCGGAGCCGGCAAGACCGCGGTCGCCCACACCGTCGCGGCCGCCGCCGAAGCCCGCGGCGAGAGCGTCCTGCGGCTCGCCCCCGAAGCCGCCGACCAGCACATACCCGAGGCTTCGGCCGCCGCCCTCCTCGCCACCGTCCCCCGCAGGGCCCTCGACCGCCTCGCCGGACCCCAGCGCGAGGCCGTCGCCCTCCTGCGCCGCGAGACCGACGCGCCCCACGCCGGACGCGACCACATCGCCCTGCGCCTGGCCCTCGCCGAGATCCTGCGCACCCTCGCAGCCCCCGGCCCCGTCCTGCTCCTCATCGACAACGCCCAGTGGCTCGACGCCGAGAGCACCGACCTGCTCCGCTTCGCCCTGCGCCTGACGCCGCCCCGCGTCCGGGTCCTCGTCGCCGAACGGGGCCAGGGCGCGGCCCCCGCCGCCGAAGCCCTCTGCGGCCCCGGCACCCCCGCCGTCCGCGTCCCCGCCCTCGGCGCCGACGAGGTCGCCGAACTGCTCTTGCGCCACGGCCTGCCCGCCCGCCTCGCCGGCCGCATCCACCAGGCCAGCGGAGGCAACCCCCGGCTCGCCCTCGCCCTCGGCCACTCCCTCGCCGAGGCCGCCGGCGGCCAGGGCGGCTGCGCCCACCACGCCGACCCCCTGCCCGTCTCCGGGCAGGCCCGCGAGGTGGCCCGCCGGCTCCTCGCCGAAGCCCCCGCCCGCACCCGCCCCACCCTGCTGCTGGCCGCCCTCGCCACCCGCCCCACCACCGCCCTGCTGCGCCGCGCCGGCCGCCCCGACGCCGAAGCGGACCTCGCGCGGGCCGAACGGGCCGGGCTGGTCACCGTGGGGGAGGACGGAGCCGTCGCCTTCACCGCCGGCGCCCTGCCCACCGCCCTCGCCGCCGACGCCGGCTGGCCCGAGCGCTCCGCCGGACACGCCGCGCTCGCCGCCGCCGTCGACGACCCCGTCCAGGCCGTACGCCACCGGGCCCTGGCCGTCGACACCCCCGACGCGGAACTCGCCGCCGAGATCACCCGTGCCGCCGACGCCTGCCGCCGCCGCGGCCAGCGGGCCCTCGCCGCCGAACTGGGCCTCCTCGCCGCCGATCGCACCCCCGCCGCCCTGCCCGCCGAGGAACTCGCCCGGCTCGTCGGCGCCGCCGAGGACGCCGGCTGGGCCGGCCGCGCCGACCTCGCCCGCCGCGCCACCCGCGCCGTCCTGGCCCGCGACGCCTCACCCGCCCAGCGGGTACGGGCGCGGCTCGCCGTGATCGACGCCGCCGGGCAGGCCCTGGCCGCCCTCGACGAGACCTTCGCCTTCGCCTGCGCCGAGGCCGACGCCGCCGACGACCCCTCCCTGCTGGCCGCCGTCCAGCTGCGCATCGCCTGGAAGCACAACCTCAGCGACGGCGACCCCGTACGCTCCCGCGACGCCGCCGCCGCGGCCGGCGCCCTCGCCAAGGCCGGGGGAGACGAGGTCGCCGAGGCCATGGCCCTGACCGTCCGGGCCCGCATGGGCCGCATCCTCGCCGACCCGGACGCCGAGGACATCCTGGCCGAGGCCCTCGCCCTGCCCGCCCCCGAGGTCCCCCTCGGTATGCGCAACGCGCCCCAGTACCTCGCCGTCCGCCACGCCCTCTTCGACGACCGGCTCACCGACGCCCGCCGCCAGCTCCTCGCCCTGCTGCCCGCCGTCCAGCGCACCGGTTCCGCCGAGGACGTCTTCGAGGTGCTGCGCAGCCTCACCGAGGTCGAACTGCGGCGCGGCCACTGCGACCTGGCCTCCGCGCACGCCCGCCGCGCCCTGGAGCTGACCATCGAGGCGGGCCTGTCCCCGGGGCCCGCCTGGTACGTCGCCGCCACGGCCGAGGCGGCCGGCGGCAGCTTCGCCCGGGCCGCGGCCTACGCCCGCCGCGGGATCCGCGCCTCCGAGGAGGAGCACGACCAGGTCTTCCTCTCCCGGGGCCTGTACGCCCTCGGCACCGTCCAGCTGGCCACCGGCGAGGCCGCGAAGGCCGTCACCACCCTGCGCCGGGTCGCCGAGCTGGAGGAGGCCCAGCAGGTGGTGGATCCCTCGATCCTGCGCTGGCACGGAGAGCTCGCCGAGGCCCTGGTCGCCGCCGACGACCCCGCCGGGGCCCTCCGGTTCCTCGACTCCGTCACCCCCGTCGCCCGCTCCCTGGAGCGGATCCCGGTCCTCGCCGCCCTGGACCGGGCCCGGGCGCTCGCCCTGTCGGCGCAGGGCCGGCCCGAGCCGGCCGTCGCCCTGCTCCAGGCCACCGCCCAGCGCTTCGAGGCCCTCGGCCTGCCCCTGGAGCACGGTCGTACGCTGCTCGCGCTGGCCCGGGTGGAGCGCCGGCGCCGCCGCCGGGCGCCGGCCCGGGCGGCGCTGGGGGAGGCCGCCGCGGTGTTCGAGCGGGCCGGCGCCGAGCCCTGGCTGGAGCTGGCCCGGGAGAACGCCCCCGAGAGCGGCGCCCCGCGCCCGGGGGTGGGGGTGCTGACCGACGCCGAGGCCCGGCTGGCCCAGCTGGTCGGCGGGGGCGCCAGCAACCAGGAGGCGGCGGCGAAGCTGTTCCTCAGCGTCAAGACCGTCGAGGCCCGGCTCACCCGGATCTACCAGAAGCTCGACGTCCGCTCCCGCGCCCAGCTGGCCACCGCGCTACGGGGCCACTGAACCGGTCCCGGACACGCCGGAGCGGCGTGACGACCGCGTCGCCACGCCGCTCCGGATGCCCGCTGGGTCAGCTGCCGGCCGACAGGTTCCCGGACAGGACCGGGATGTTGGAGGCGATGTGCGAGAGGGACTCGTCGCCCTTGGCCTGGGTGGAGTTCTCGGCGCACTGCTGGTTCTGCGGGTTGGACAGGACGTTGATGTCCTGGACACCGACGTTGACCAGGGCCACCAGCGACTGGACGTTGACCTTGGCCGGCAGGCCGACGCAGAGCTTGTTCAGCGAGCCCTGGACCGCCGACAGCTGCGGGCTCATGGCGCCGGTGGTCTCCGCGTTGCCGTAGATCTGCTGCGCGCCGTTGCCGTTGACGGTGTTGACGCCGTTGTCGTTGCCGATCGCCATCGCCGGGGAGGCCGTGAGGGCACCCGCGCCCAGGACGGAGGCGGTGACCGCGGCGGTGGCCATGAACTTCTTGAGCATCGTGGAGATCCTTCTGTCGCATGAGCTGTCCCCGGCGGGACGACTGGATCAACTGCCCCGGGCGCGAGGGGTTATCGCCAGTCACCCGGGCGGCCCAACGATCCGCCCGAAGCGGCAGCTCAGCGCGGTGCGGCGGGTGCCTCGGCGGCGCCGCCCGCGCGGATCGCACGCAGGGCCGCGAGGTGCAGCGCGTACGGGTCGCCGCCCTCCACCGGGCTGCCGGTGAGGGTGTACCACTCGTCCGCGTCGGTGTACTGCACCGCGAAACGGACCGTCCCGTCCGGTCCGCCGGTGGTGCGCAGGGTCAGCGGGCCGGTGATGACGCCGACCTCGTCGGTCATGGCCCCGCCGGGGCCGGCGAGGACCTCGTCCTGCCACTGGGACTTCCGGGAGCCGGTCATGCGGCGCAGGTGTCGATCATGGTGGTGAGCATGGTCCTCTCGGCTTCGGTGACGGTCAGCCCGTAGTGGGACTTGACGGTGGTCCAGGCGCGCCCGTACTGGCACCAGCTCGACTTGTCCGGCGGCTGCCACAGGTCGGGGCTCTGGTCGCCCTTGGCCCGGTTGGTCGCGGCCGACACCGCCAGCAGCTGCGGGCGGGTCAGGTCGTTGGCGAAGGACTTGCGCTTCGCGGCGTCCCACTGGGCGGCGCCGGAGCGCCAGGCTTCGGCGAGCGGGACCATGTGGTCGATGTCCAGCTTCGAGGCGTCGTTGACGGTGACGCCGTCGTACAGGCTCGTCCAGCTGCCCGACACCGCCCGGCACTCGGAGTCCCGGGTGACGTTCCTGCCGTCGCGCTTGAGGACCACCTCGCGGGTGTCGCACTTGTCGCCCTGCTCGGCCCAGTGCGTGAACTTGTCGCGGCTGTAGCCGGCCATCGTGCCGGGCTTGCCGGTGGTCAGCGCCGCCAGCTGCGTCCGCGCGACGGCCGCGCCGACCATGCCGGGCAGCACGTCCCCCGGGGCGGGCTTGGCCGCGCCGCCCCCGGGCGCGGCGGAGGGCGCGGTGCCGGTGCTCGTCGCCGTCCGGCCCGGGGTCTTGCCGTCCCCCGAGCCCCCGGACCCGCCGCATCCGCCCACGCCGAGCAGCAGCACGGCGGCCACCACCCCGGCGCACCCGCGTGTCTGACGACCCATGACAACCACCCCGCCCCGAAGGTCCGGCACACCGACCCGGGAAGACTACCCATAACCGGACAACCAACCCCGCACCGCCCCGGCGAAGGCGCGGCTTCCTGTATCGCTAGGGTCCGCGTATGCCCGAACTCATCACACCTCACGCCCACTTGCACGCCGCCTGGCTCGACGCCCATCACGAATGGGGCCCCGGCCTCCACGAAGACGGCTTCGGGCTGGAGCCCTCCGACGAGGTCGCCTCGCCGGCGGGGTTCGCGGCCTGGGTGGCACGGCTGGCCGAGGCGGCGGGCCCGGAAGCGGCCGAGGCGGGCCGCGCGTGTACGTACCGGTGGATCGTCGAGGGCGGCCAGGTGCAGGGCGGGATCGCGCTGCGGCACGGCGGCCACGACCACGTGCCGGCGTACGGCCACATCGGCTACGGCATCCGGCCGTCCTCGCGCGGGCGCGGACTGGCCACCTGGGCGCTGGGCCGCATGCTCGGCGAGGCGTGGGGGCTCGGCCTGGACGAGGTGCTCGTGGTCTGCGAGGCCGGAAACGTCGCCTCGGTGAGGACGATCGAGGCCAACGGCGGCCTTCTCGAATCCGTCCGGGACACCGGGGCGGGTGCCGTGCGTCGCTACTTCATCAAGCGCGCGTACGCGTATTAGACGCCGCTCGCCGTCCTGTCAAGTCCCGACTTCACGGAACGTGTCCCCCCTGTGCCCGCTGGGGCTTACTAGAGGAGCGGAAGGGAAACGGGAAACGGAAAACGAAAGGGAAAACCTCACCGAGGAATTCTCGATCGATTACCGGTCCGGACCCCGACCGCACCCTCCCGGAATTCCGGGTTGTCCCAGTCCATAGCAGGCATAGTCAGGAGAAACTCATGAACCGCAAGTTTGAGACCACCGCCCGTCCGCAGCGCCGCACCCTCCGCCTCGCCACTCTGGCGGCCGCGGCGGCCATCGTCACCGGAGGCGTCGTCCTCCCGGCCTCGGCGGCCATGGCGGCTCCTGCTCCGTCCCACGTGGTCACGGCCCTCCCCAACGGAGGCGGCAAGGGCGGAGACGGAGGTGCGGGCGGTGGCGGTCTGATCGGCGGCGGCGGTGGCTCCGGCGGCTCCGGCGGTGGAAGCGTCCTCGGTACCGGCGGCGACGGCGGTAAGGGCGGCGCCGGCGGGGACGGCCTGCTCGCCGGCGGTGGCGGTGGCGGCGGTGGCGGCGGCGGTGAGGGCCTCATCGGCGGCAAGGGTGGCGACGGCGGCAAGGGCGGCAGCGGCCTCTTCGGCGGCTCCGGCGGCTCCGCCGGCAACGGTGGGGACGGACGCCTCAAGGGCGGCGCCGGCGGTAACGGCGGCGGCGGCGGGTTCGGCCTCTTCCAGGGCGGCGACGGCGGCAAGGGCGGCAAGGGCGGCTTCGGCCTCATCGGCGGCCTCGGCGGCAACGGCGGCTCCGGCGGCGGCAGCATCTTCTGACCGTAACCCGGCGTGACGGGGCGGAGGCCCTCGGGCCTCCGCCCCACCCCCCAAGCTCCACCCCGCTCCACCCCCGGATCGCCCCCCCGGGATCGACCCCCACTCCTCTCACACGAACGTTCCCGAACGGAGCAACCCCCATGTTCACGATCCCCTTCCAGCGTCCGCTCCTCCTGGCGGCGGCCTCCCTGGCCCTCGTCTCCGGTACGGCCTGTGCGGCGCAGGCGGCGGTGTCCCACACCCCGGCGGCCACCAGCGCTTCGGCCCCGGCCCTCAAGGCCACCGACTGCACGCTGGGCGGCGCGGGCGGTGCAGGCGGTGAAGGCGGCAAGGGCGGCCAGGGCGGTCAGCCCGGTCAGCCGGGCGAGCCCGGCAAGCCCGGGGGGACGGCGTGCCTCGGCTTCGACGACCTGCCCGACAAGCCCAAGTCGGAGCTGACGGTGGTGGACAAGGCGCGGATCGCGCTCACGGTGATCGCCGACGACTCCAAGGAGATGAAGGACAAGATCGCCGCCAAGTACAAGATCACCCCCGCGCAGATCGACACCTGGAAGAAGCAGTACCTCGAGGGTGACTGGTTCGCCCTGATGAACAGCTCCCCCAGCTGATCCCGCGAGGCGGCGACGACAACGCCGCTGATATCCCGACCGTAGTGGAAACGAATTCCCGGCAAGGAAGAAAAACCATGCGCGTACATTCCTGGAAACTGCGTCTCGGGCTCGTCGTCTCGACGGCTCTCCTCGGCGGCGGCGCCCTCGCCCCGGTCGCCTCCGCCGCCCCGGCCGCCCCGGCAGGCCATGCGGCACAGGTTCTCGCCGAACACGGCTCCGGCTCCGGCATCGGGCTCGGAAAGCTCCTCGGCGGCAACAGCGGCGGCAGCGGACCGGGCTTCAGCGCCGGCAAGGTCAAGATCGGTCACGGCAGCGTCCGCGTCGGTGACAACGTCTGCGCCGGCCGCTGCAACGGAACCGTCAACGGCACCAACGGCAGCAACGGCGGCGTCTGCGCCGGCCTGTGCAACGGCAGCGCCAACGGCGGCAACGGCACCGACGGCACGACCGGCGGCAACGGCACCAACGGCGGCAAGGGCGGTATCTGCGCCGGTGTCTGCAAGGGCAGCGCCAACGGCGGCAACGGCGGCAACGGCGGGGCGGCCCCGCCCGGCGGCGACGGCGGTGACGGCGGCAACGGCGGCAGCGGCGGCATCTGCGTCGGCGTCGGCTGCGAGACCAGCGGAACCGGCGGCCGCGGCGGCGACGGCGGCTCCGACTCCGACTGAAACCCGCCGCCCCACCCCACGGAACGTCCTCCGGAGCACCCGCCCCGGAGGACGTTCCGTGTGTCCGGCTCCCCGGCTCCCCGGCTCCCCGGCGCCGCCGGGGGAAGGGGCGGCCCTGTGGATCACTGGATAGACTTTCGATGACAGAACGGCGGCCCGCCGCGCCCCTGCGCGTGCGCGGCGGCCGGGTGAGGGCGGCGCCTGATGGGCACGGCATCCAATCTGCACCTCTACGCGGGCCGGGCCTCCGGCCTCATCGGCCGGCGGATCGCGGGCTACCGGGTCGAGCGCCTGATCGGCCGCGGCGGGATGGCCGTCGTCTACCTGGCCAGGGACCTGCGGCTGGACCGCGCCGTCGCGCTCAAGCTGATCGCCCCCGAACGCGCCCGTGACGAGACCTTCCGGCGCCGCTTCGCCCATGAGTCACGGATGGCCGCCTCCCTCGACCACCCCCACATCGTGCCGGTCTTCGAAGCCGGAGAGACCGAAGGCGTCCTGTACATCGCCATGCGCTACGTCGCCGGCCTGGACATGCGGGCGCTGCTGGACCGGGAGGGGCCGCTCCCCGTCGCCACCGCCCTGCGCATCTCCGGGCAGGTGGCTTCGGCGCTCGACGCGGCCCACGGCCGCGACCTCGTCCACCGGGACGTCAAGCCCGGCAACGTCCTGGTCGCCCCCGGCACCGACAGCGACCATCCCGAGCACATCTACCTCACGGACTTCGGCCTCACCAAGAAGGCGCTGTCACCCAACAACTTCACCACCGCCGGGGAGTTCGTCGGCACGGTGGACTACATGGCGCCCGAGCAGATCACCGGGCGCCCGGTCGACAGCCGGTGCGACCTCTACAGCCTCGCCTGCGTGGTCTACGAGTCCCTCGCGGGCGGACCCCCCTTCGGGCGCGACGCCGATCCGGCCGCGCTCCTGTGGGCGCACCAGTACCAACCGCCGCCGCCGCTCGTCGACAAGCGGCCGGACATCGCGCCCGCCGTCGACGCGGTGCTCGCCAAGGGGCTGGCCAAGGCCCCCGAGGACCGCTACGACACCTGCCTGGAGTTCGTCGCCGCCCTGCGCGCCGCCACCGGCACCACCGGGATCTCCCGCCGGAGCACCGGCCCCGCACCCGGCGGCGACCACCCGCCCACCGAGGTCTCGCTGATCCCCGAGCCCCCGCAGGATCCCCCAGCCTGGGCCCTGCCGGTGTTCCGCACCGCGCACGACGACGGCCCGCACGGCGGGGTGCCGTACGGGCCGTAGGGCCGGGGTGCGGGGCTGGGGGGGGCCTTCGCGTCACAGTCCCATCGAGATGGCGAGGCGGGTCAGCTCCGCGGTGGTGTTGACGCCGTGCTTGGCGCGGATGCGGCGGAGGTAGGCGTCGACCGTGTGCTTGGAGAGACCCATGCTGCGGGCGGTCTGGGCGTAGGTGCACCCGGCGGCGATGTAGCGCAGCGCCTCCTGCTCACGCGGGGCCAGAGAGGTAGAGGTCGAGGGGGCTTCGACGTGCTCCATGACGAGGGTGAGGCTCATGGGATTTCCTCCGCCGTGTCGGCTCGGTCATCGCTGCTGCTCACACCCTTGGAAGCAGGGGGACATATATCGGAATGTCGCTTTATGTCCCTGTTAAAGAGCTTGGGCTCGCCACTTCATGGAGTTGTCCGTCGACTGTCACAGGCGCGTCACAGGGAACCGGAACCCGCAACCCGGCCCCGCGCGGGCCCGTCCCTCAGAACTCCACGAGGGACTGTTCGGCCCAGATCGTCTTGCCCGTGGGGGCGTGCCGGGTGCCCCAGCGCTGGGCCAGCTGGGCCACCAGCAGCAGGCCCCGCCCTCCCTCGTCGAAGGTCCGCGCGCGCCGCATGTGCGGGGCGGTACTGCTCGCGTCGGAGACCTCGCTGATCAGCGTGTCGTTCTCATGGATCAGCCGCAGCTGGATGGGCGGCGCACCGTAGCGGATGGCGTTGGTGACCAGCTCGCTGACCACGAGCTCCGCCACGAACGCTGCCTCGTCCAGGCCCCACGCCGTCAGCTGGTCGGTCGTGTACCGGCGGGCGTCCGCGACGACCGACGGGTCGGACGGCAGGTCCCACACCACCACCTTGTCGGCGTGCAGGGCCCGGGTCCGCGCCACCAGCAGCGCCACGTCGTCCTCGGGGCGGTGGGTCAGCAGGGCCGCCAGCACCCGGTCGCAGACCGTGTCCAGGTTGGACGTGGGCCGGGTGAGGGCGGAGAAGAGCGAATCCAGGGCCTCGTCGAGGTCGCGCTCGCGCGGCTGGAGCAGCCCGTCGGTGTACAGGGCGAGCAGGCTCCCCTCGGGGAGCTCCACGTCGGCGGTCTCGAACGGCAGGCCCCCCAGGCCCAGCGGCGGGCCGGCCGGCACGTCGAGCAGGTACACCGAGCCCTCCGGGGACACCACCGCGGGCGGCGGGTGCCCGGCCCGGGCCACCGTGCACCCGCGGGTGACGGGGTCGTAGACCACGTAGAGGCAGGTCGCGCCGATGCCCCCGGCGGACTCCTCGGACACGTCCGGGTCGGCCTCGTCGGCGGACAGGTGGATGATCAGGTCGTCGAGGTGGGTGAGCAGCTCGTCGGGCGGCAGGTCCACGTCCGCCAGGGTCCGCACGGCCGTCCGCAGCCGCCCCATGGTCGCGGTGGCGCGGATGCCGTGGCCGACGACGTCCCCCACGACCAGGGCCACGCGCGCCCCCGACAGCGGGATCACGTCGAACCAGTCGCCGCCCACCCCCGCCTCGCCGCCGGCCGGCAGGTACCGGGATGCGATCTCCAGCGCCCCCTGCTGGGGCAGGGTGTGCGGGAGCAGGCTGCGCTGGAGCGTCATGGTGGTGGTGTGCTCGCGGGGCTCCCGGCCGGGCCCGTGCGCCGCCGCGGCCTCCTCGGCCGGCCGGGCCGTGAGCTCCTCGGCCAGCCTCAGCCGCTCCGGGTGCGTGGTGTCGGTCGTGCCGCGGTCGTGCGCCACCAGGCACACGGCCTGCACCCGGCCGTCCCGGTCGCGCAGCGGGGCCAGGGAGGTCTCCCATCCCGGCCCGGGGCCTTCGCCCGTCCGGGGGACGAAGGCGGTCAGCCGCTGCGGCTCACCCGTCTCCACGACCAGGCGCATCCTGCGCTCCGTCTCGTCGCTGACGGGGTCGGGGGCGATCTCCGGCAGCCGCAGCCCCCGCATCTGCGCCTCCGGGAGGGAGAGCGTGCGCTGCATTCCGGTGTTCGCCCGCAGCAGCCGCAGCTCCCTGTCGAACACCGCGAGGAAGCAGGGGGACTGGGTGAACGCCCACTCGTCCAGGTCCGCGTCCCAGGCGGGGGCGGCAGGGCCGGGCACGGCGGACACCACGGTCCACTTCACGGCCCCGCTCGTGGACGTCCAGCGGTGCGCCAGCACCGGTACCTCGACGCGCCCGCCGTCCCGGTGGCGCAGGGCCACCGTGCCGCTCCACCGCTCCTGCCCCGGGCTGATCTGCTGCCCGGGCGGGCCGCTCTCGGCCAGCAGCCGGGCGGCGGGCCGGCCCACGATCTCCGCCGGCGCGTACCCGAGGAGCCGGCAGGCGCCGTCACCCCAGTCGGTCACGGTGCCGTCCTCGCCGATCGTGGCCGTGGCGGTGTACGCCGCCCCGCCCGAGGTGTCCGTCCGCTGCGGCCGGTCACCGGGAAAGGTGGGAAGTTGCGCCATCGCCGCTCATCTCGCCCTCGCTCGTCCTGCCAGGGTGCTCCACTGACAAGGATGATCCGGCGGGGCGGGGAGCACCAACGCAGTGCCGCTTGCCTGCGCCGCGTCACCGCCGCGCGAGCGGGCGAGGACCAGGGCCACGACCGCGTCCCCGGCCTGCCGGGCCATCGCCCGGCGCGGTCCGCCGAGCCGGGGCGGCCGCAGCCCCAGCAGGGGGATCAGGCGCGGTGCCGTGCCGGAGACCCCGCTGCGGTCGGCCTCGGTGTCGTCGGCGGTGTCCAGTCGGCGGAGTTCCCGCGCGGTGGGGTCACGGTCCGGCGGATCGGCTCGGGCGTGTGGTCGCGGGCGCGGCCCGAGGTGCGGTGGCGGGCGGGGTGGGGAGGGCGGCGGCGAGGTGGGTGAGCAGGGCCGTCTGGTGGCGGATCAGGCGGAGGAGCTCGTACGGGGTCTCCACCGTCGGAGTCCCGCCGGAGGGGGAGACCGGGGTCGTCGGGGCCGGGGCGGGGGGCTCGGTGTCCGCCCAGTACGGGGGACCGTCCAGGCGCGCCGGGGGCAGGTCCAGCAGGCGGCGGTCCTCGGCGGGGACCAGGCCCCGCGGGTCTGCCGGGGTACCGAGGACCGCGAGCCGGGCCAGGGCCCGGGCGAAGCCACGGCCGTCGTCGCGCACCGCCCCGTCGGCGGCGAGGAGGTGTACGTCGTCGTGGTGGTAGAGGGTGCGGCGGACCGGGGTGAGCAGTGTGCCGCCCCCGCTGACCTGGAGGAACACCCGCGCCCCCTGGGCGTAGGCGGTGCGGACGGCGTCACCGAAGCGGACCGGCGCGGACGCGTGCCGGGCCCACAGCTCACGCAGCCGGGCGGAGTCCGTGTACGGCTCCGCGTCCACCGACGAGATCACCGGGCGTACCGGATCCGCGATCCGCAGGCCGGCCAGGAGCGCGCGCACCTCCCCCTCCGCCGGGGCCATCAGCGGGGAGTGGAAGGCCCCCGACGCCTCCAGCGCCGCCGTGACCACCCCCGCCCGCGTGCAGACGCGCCGCAGGGCGGCGAGCCCTTCGGCGGTGCCGCTGACCACGACCTGCCGCTGCTCGTTGAAGCAGGCGGCCCACACGCCGTCGATGCCCTCGGCCAGTCGCCGGCAGGTCGCCTCGTCCGTCTGCACGGCGAGCATCCCGCCCGGCGGGCCGCTCTCCACGGCCACCCGCAGGGCCGCACCCCGCGCGGCCAGCAGGCGTACGGTGTCCTCCCCGGTCAGCGCCCCGGCCGCGGCGGCCGCCGCGAACTCGCCCACGCCGTGGCCGAGGGCCAGGTCCGGGGTGATGCCGCAGTCGGCGAGGAGACGGGTCGTGGCGATCTGGACGGTCCCCGGCAGCGGCCGGCACGCCTCGGTGGCGGCGAGCCGCCGCCCGGGCTCCGCTTCCCCGTCTCCGGGGTTCCCGGACAGCAGGGCGGCGGTGTCCGGTCCGGCCACCGCCCCCAAGGTGTCGACGGCCGCACGGAATCCGGCGTACCCCTCGTACAGCTCACGCGTCATGCCCGGCCGCGGGCCGCCCTGCCCGGGGTAGAGCAGGGCGATCCGGCGTTGGGCGGCCGGCAGCGGGGCTCCGGCGGCGAAGGCGTCGCCGCCGAGGTCGCCGAGGTCGCCGTCCGCCAGCTGACGGCGGGCCCGGCGCAGCCGCTCGGCGAACTCCTCCGTCGAGGCGGCCACGATCGCGAGCCGGGCCTTCAGCGGTGCCCGCGCGCCCAGCGTGTGGGCCAGCGCCCCGACCGGGGGCCGGTCCGCGGGGTCGAGGGCGTCGAGAGTGTCGAGTACGTCGCCGATGTGTTCGTCCAGCAGCGGGAGGCTCCCCGCCGAGAGCAGCAGGAGCTGCGGCGCCCGTACCGCGGACCCGCCACCGCGTACCGGCGGAGTCCGCCGGGGCCGTTCCTCCGGTACCGCGTGGACGTCGGTCCCACCGGAGCCGAAGGAGCTGACGGCGGCCCGCCGCGGGGCGTGCCCGTCGTTCCCCGCCGTCCACGGCCGGGCGCTGCCGGCGAAGCGGAGTCCGGCGGCGGTGGCGGTGCCGTGGGCCTCCGGGAAGCCCGCCGTGGACGGAGGCAGCCCGGCATCCTCGCAGGCCCGGCGCATGGCGCGCAGCCGGCCCTCGGGGGTGGGGACCAGGGGCGCGGGGGAGGCGCCGCCGTCGTGGGCGCAGCCGGTGCCCTTGATCACGGCGTAGACGCGGTCCCCGGCGGCGAGGGCGTCCGCGAGGGGCCGCAGGACGACCGTCCCGGCGTCCTCGCCGAGGACGAAGCCGTCGGCCTCCTCGTCGAAGGGGCGGCACAACCTGGCGGCGCACAGGGCGCGCAGCCGGGAGGAGCGGACCAGGCTGCCGGGCGTCAGGCTGAGGCGGACGACGGCGATCCGGCAGGTACCCCGCTCCAGCTGGGCGATCGCCCGGTCCAGGGCGACCAGCGAGCCCGAGCAGGCGGCGTCGACGGCGAAACCGGGGCCGCCCAGGCCGCCGCACCGGCTCACCGTTGCGCAGGCCATGTCGCACACGCTTCCGGGCAGGGTGAGGCCCTGGACGGCGGCGGACCGCCGGGACCGCAGGTCCTCGTAGCCGGAGACCGAGAGGCCGAAGAGGACCCCGGTGTGCTCGCCGTGGAAGCCGCGGCTGCCCGGCCCCGCGTCGTCGAGGGCCTCGTGGGTGAGGCCGGGCACCAGCCGGTGCCGCGGGTCCATGGCCCGGGCGCGTGCGGGCGGCACCCCGTAGTGGAGGGCGTCGAAGCGGTCCACCGCGGGGAGGAGGGCGACCTGGCCGGTGTAGGAGGCGTGGGCGGCCGAGCGGTCGTCCGGCTCGTGGAAGACCTCGTGGTTCCAGCGCCCGGCCAGGGCGGAGGAGAACCGGCGCTCTGCGCGCACCAGGAGCTTCCAGGAGGCGCGGGCGTCGGGGGCGCCCGGAAAGCGGCAGTCGAGTCCGGTGATGGCGATGTCGGTCATGACGTCTTCCTTCGGTCTTCCGTGTCGTGGTGACGGGGCGCGGTGGAGTGGAGGTCAGGCGGTGGCCGGCGCCGGAGGGGCGGGCAGCCGGGCCCGGGCCGGGCACGCGCCGGCCGGCCGGGGCGGGGGCGGCGGTGGCGGGCGCGCGGGAGGCGGAAGACCGGGGCGCGCCGGAGCCGGGGGCCAGGGCGTCGGAGCCGGTACGGGCCCGGGCGGCGAGGACCGGGTGGAGGGCGGCGGCCGGGTGTCCGGCCAGGGCCTGGGCCGCGCGGCTGGACTCCGCGTGCGGGTCGGCGTACCCCTGGCTCCCGCACCGAACACCGCTGCGCGGACGACGAGTCGGGGACGGCGGGTCAGGCCGCCCCCCGTACGACGGAACATGATGCCTCCGGTCCGGACGGGTGCTCCCGCACCCGTGGGTGCGGCAGCGGTGGCCTTCCACCGTGCCCGGGGGAGGGCCGGGGCCCCAGCCCCGGCTGTTCGTCACTTGACAGACGCCCGCAGGTACGCGTCCAACTCCGCCGCCCCCGCCAGCAGGGCCCGCCCACGGACCGTCAGCCGGGCGCGCCAGTCGCCCAGCGCGGCCTCCAGCGGCTCCAGTCCGCCCGCCGCCCGTACCTGCTCCAGCAGCGGGGCGATCCGTTCCATCGGGTAGCCGCCCCGCCGCAGCTGGTGCGCGAGCCGGGCGTCCCGTACGGCGGCCGCGTCGTAGACCCGGTAGCCGGTCAGCGGGTCGCGGTGCGGGCGCAGCAGTCCGGCGGCCTCCCAGGTGCGCAGCGTCGCGGGCCGGACCCCCAGCTCCCGGGCCAGCGGCCCGATGAACCGCCCGCCGCCGGCACCCTCCTCGGGCGACGGCGCCTCCCGGGCGGGGGCCAGGTCGCGCAGGGCCCGTTCCACGGCTTCGAGGGTCCGCCGGTCCTCCAGCAGCTGGGCGTGGCTCTGGTCGATCAGACGCAGCGCCTCGTCGGTGGCGTCCCGGTTCACCGCCCGCATCACGGCCGTCGCCGTCGCATGGCCGTGCCCGGGCACCAGCGCCAGGAACGCCGCCAGAGCCAGGGCGTGGCGCGGGGTGTAGGCGCGGTAGCCGTGCGGACTGCGGTCGGCGGCGGGCAGGATGCCGGCCTCCTCGTAGTTCCGAACGGCCTGGGTGGACAGCCCGTGCGCCCGGGCCAGATCGACCGGCCTGAGCTTCCTGCCCATTTGAAGGTTTTCTCCCACGCAGCCCACAGTAGCGGGGCCCGGAAGCGCAAAAGCCTCCACCGAATCTTCAACGATAGCGTTGAAGCCATGACAAACGGCATCAAGGACACCCTCCACGCGGTCGAGGCCGCCGCCCTCATGGAACTGCTCGGCACCCGGCCCCGGATCCTCGCCCTGGGCGAGCCCACCCACGGCGAGGACTCCCTGCTCGACCTGCGCAACACGCTCTTCCGGCAGCTCGTGGAGGAGGAGGGCTACCGGACGGTCGCGATCGAGAGCGACTGCCTGAAGGGCCTGGCCGTGGACGACCACCTCCTCTCCGGCACGGGCACCCTCGACGAGGTCATGGAACGCGGATTCAGCCACGGGTTCGGGGCGTCCGCCGCTAACCGCGCCCTCGTACGCTGGATGCGGCAGTACAACGAAGGCCGCCCGCCCGCCGACCGGCTCCGCTTCGCCGGCTTCGACGGCCCCCTGGAGATCACCGGGGCCGCCGGCCCCCGGCAGGCCCTCACCGCCCTCCACGGCTACCTCGCCGCGTCGGTGGACCCGTCGCTGCTGCCCTGCACGGGCGACGCGCTCGACCGCCTCCTGGGCCCCGACGAGCCGTGGACCGACGAGGGCGTGATGTGGGACCCGGCGCTCTCCGTCGGACGGTCGGAGGAGGCCCGGGAGCTGCGGCTCCTCGCCGACGACCTGGCGGAACTGCTCGCCGAGCAGACCCCGCAGCTGATCACGGCGACCTCCCGGGAGGCGTGGGACCGGGCCCGCCTGTACGCCCGCACCGCGACCGGCCTGCTGCGCTACCACCACTGGATGGCCGACGGGTCCCCGGCCCGGATGACCCGGCTGGTGGGGGTGCGCGACCGGATGATGGCCGACAACCTCCTCGCTCTCGCGGAGCGCGGCCCCGTCCTGGTCTTCGCGCACAACGCCCACCTCCAGCGGGAGCGGAGCTCGATGCGCATGGGCGGGGCGCCGCTGGAGTGGTGGAGTGCCGGTGCGCTGGTGAGCGCCCGTCTCGGCGGGGACTACGCCTTCGTGGCCACGGCCCTCGGCACCATCCGGCACCGAGGGGTGGACGTTCCGCCGCCGGACAGCGTCGAGGGGCTCCTGTACGCCCTGCGGGAGGACCGCTTCCTTGCCGACCCCCGCCGGATGGCGGCCGCCCTCGGCGATACGCCGCCCGCGCCGCGCGTCTCCCCCTGGTTCGGCTACGGCCCGCTCGACCCGGCGCACCTGGCCGCGAGCGACGGGCTGCTCTTCGTCAGAGACCTCCCGCCGGAGCCGGTGCCCCTGCGGGAGGTCTGACGGCCGGGTCACCCCCCGGACTGCTGGTTCTGGTTGTTGTTCTGGTTGTTCTGGTTCTCGTTGTTCTGGTTCTGCTGGTTCTGCTGGTTCTCGTTCTGGTTCTGGTTCTGGTTCTGGTTCTGCTGGTTCTGGTCGTGGTCGGGGGGTTCGGTGGGCTGCTCGGTCTGGGGCGGCTGGGTGGGTGGGGCCTTGGTGGGCGGGGCCTGCGTGGGCGGCGGCGGAACGGCCGGCGGCACCTTGGTCGGGGGCTGGGGGGCCGTCCGCTGGCTGGTCGGGGTCTCGCTCGGGACCGTGGGCACCACGGGCGGGACCGGGGGCTTCGCCGGGGTGGTCGGGGGAGTGGTGGGGGTGGGGACGAGGGCCGGGTTGTCCTTCGGCGGCGAGGGGGGCTTCGTCGGTTCGGTGGACGGGGGCTTCTCGCCCGGGGTCGGCTTCGTCGGTTCGGTGGACGGGGGCTTCTCGCCCGGGGTCGGCTTCGTCGGTTCGGTCGACGGGGGCTTCACGCCGGGGGTCGGCTTCGTCGGTTCGGTCGAGGGCGGCTTCTCGCCCGGGGTCGGCTTCGTCGGTTCGGTCGACGGGGGCTTCTCGCCCGGGGTCGGCTTCGTCGGTTCGGTCGACGGGGGCTTCTCGCCCGGGGTCGGCTTCGTCGGTTCGGTGGACGGGGGCTTCTCGCCCGGGGTCCGCGTCCCGGGCGGCTGTGTCCCGGGCGGCTGTGTCCCGGGCGTGTTCGACCACGGGGGCCGCGTCGTCGGCGGGGGCGGCGGCGGGGTCGTCGGCCAGTGCCGGGGCGGCGGCGGGGCCGGGCGGTCGTGGCGGACCTGGTCACCCGTGTACCGGTGGACCCACTGCTTGTCCTTGTGGTCGTAGAGGACGAAGACGTGGACCGGCTTGGGCGCGCGGTTGACGACCACGACGTTCTGCGGCTGGTACCCGGGCCAGCCGGCCCCCTTCTGCCGCGGTGTCCCCTGCTGCGGAACCACCCGGCTCAGCGGGTTGCCGCAGGCGCAGCGCACCTTGGGCTCCCCGTACTTGTCCACCAGTACCGCCGTGCCCGCCTGGAGCACGGACTGGTAGCTGGTGGCGGCGCCGTCGCGGTAGCCGTGGTTGGTGACGCGGGTGTCCGAACGCAGCTGTACCGGGGTCAGCGACCGCAGGTAGCCCGGGACGGCCGACTCCTGGACCCCCACGACCGAGGCGAAGGCCCGGTTCCTGGCGCGGTCGGCCGACAGGTAGCGGATCTGCTTCTCCACATCGCAGCTGGCGGTGTTGCGGGTGCCGCCGTAGAGGCCCGGCTCCGACCCCGTCACGCTGGAGAGGGCCTCCTTCGAAGGGGGAGCCGTACCGGGCGCGGCCGCCGGGAGGGACGAGGTGGTGTTCGCCGTCGAAGGGGTGTAGGGGTCCAGTCCCGTGTCGTCCGTCGGCTGGAGGATGACCTCGCCCGCTGAGGCCGTCTGGCCGCCCGGGCGGCCGAGGACGACGGCCAGGACCACGGCGATGACGACGGCGGCGGTGATCGCCGCGATCCGCGGCACTGACCGCCACCAGGGGCGGTGCCCGCCCCCGCCGGGCGGTGTCTTCCCCCCTCCGGGACCGGGGCCGCCGGGGCCGGACGGCGGGCCGCCGCCGCCCGGTGGCGGGGGCGACGGCGGGGGACCCGCCTGGTCACCGGTCGGGCGGCCCGACAGGGGGCCGGACGGTGGGCCGGTGGGACGCTCTGACAGTGGTTCGGAACTCACATTCCCCTCCCACCGGTCGGGCCAGGAAGGCGAAACCCGGATCCTGTTGGGGTTTATGCAATTGCATCCAGATTTCACGCTGTTAGCGCCCATTGTCAGCCCAACCCCCCAGGGCTCCGCAAGCCGAACGGCCTACACCCAGGAGGCGGCCCGGGAAACACCGCTGCCCCCGGTCGCGGGACCGGGGGCAGCGGCGGGGTGGTGCGGGGATCAGTGGGCCGCGGCGGGGACGGGGGTCTTCCCGGGGGCCGGGGTCGTGGTCTGGACGACGCGGGGGCCGTGGCCGGAGCGCAGGCCCAGCCAGCTGATCAGGGCGACCAGCGCGAAGGCGGCGGCCCCGATCCAGAAGGTGAGGGTGAATCCCGATTCGGCCGGCAGGGGCGGCACGCCCGCGGGGAGGTGCTCGATCGTCTGCGAGGCCAGGATCGTGGTGACGATGGCGCTGCCGATCGCGCTGCCGGTGGAGCGGGAGATCGAGTTGATGCCGTTGGCGATGCCGCTCTGGTGGTGCGGGACGCTGGACATGATCACGGCGGGCATGGCCGCGTAGCCGAAGCTGACAGCCGCGCCGACGACGACGCCCGCGCCGATGACCGAGGCGGTGTGACCGTGGTCCAGAGCCAGCCAGCCGAAGCCGACGGCGCCCAGCGCGGCGGCGACTGCCAGGGCCAGGCGCGGTCCGCGGTGGCGCACCAGCTGGCCGCCGACGGGGGAGGCGAGCAGGGAGACGATGGCTCCGGGCAGCAGGAACTGCACCGAGGCGCGCAGGATGGAGGCGTCGAAGCCGTAGCCGGTGAGCTTCTGCGGCATCTGGACGAGGTAGGAGACGCCGAGGAAGTTGGCGAACATGCCGAACCCGACGAGGATGCCGGCCAGGTTGGCCATCAGCACCGGGCGGTGCACGAACATCTTCATGTCCACGAGCGGTTCGGCGACCTTGCGCTCGACCAGCACCCACACGGCCGTCATGACGGCGGCGCCGGCGAAGCTGCCCAGGGTGCGGGCGGAGGCCCAGCCCCACTCGTGGCCCTGCGAGATGGGCAGCAGGAGCAGCAGCAGGGCGATGCCCAGGGTCAGCGCGCCGAGGAAGTCGGTACGGCCGCCGGTCTTGTGCCGGGTCGCCGGGACCAGGAAGGCGACGGCGAGCAGGGCCAGGGTGGCGAAGCCCGTGGCCATCCAGAAGGCGTTGCGGTAGTCGGCGCCCTCACCGGAGGTCAGCAGACCGGTGGCGACCAGCGCCAGCCCGCTGCCGAACGCGAGGGTGCCGCTGACGAGCGCCATCGCGCCGGGGAGCTTCTGCGGGCGGACCTCCTCGCGCAGGACGGAGAGGGCCAGTGGGAAGATCGCCGTGGCGGAGCCCTGGAGCACCCGGCCCAGGATCAGCAGCGGCAGCGAGCTCGCGAGCGCCGCGACCACGGATCCCACGACCATGACGCCGAGGACGGCCACCAGGGTGGGCTTCTTGCCGTGCTGGTCGCCGAAGCGGCCGAGCAGCGGGGTGAAGACCGCGGCGGAGAGCAGGGTGGCGGTGGTCACCCAGCTGACGTTGGCGGTGGAGGTGCCCAGGTCGTTGCGGATCAGGCCGAGGATCGGGACGGGCAGGGTCTGCATCATCGACACGACCATGGCGGCGAGGCTCAGGGCGAAGACGATGACCGTCTCGTTCCCTTTCCTGCCTTCTGCGGGGGCGGATGCGGCGGAGCTCATGGCTGCGGGGACCTTCTCAGTGCTTCGTTGCTTCGGAGTCCTGCGTCGCGGTGTTTGAGGACGCAGATGTTTCATGTCATCAAGTACTTCCCCGAAGGTAGCCAGAGATACTTAAGGTGGTCAAGTAAAAGGTTGATAATGTCAACGATCCTCCAGTAAGGTCCGAGCCATGAGCACCACCGCCGCGCCCCGCCCCGCCAAGCTCCAGCTGCTGGAGCTGCTGGCCGCCATCGGCACCGCCCAGTGGCGGGACTTCGCCGCCGCGGCCGCCCGGTACGGGCTGACCTCCACCCAGGCCAAGGTCCTCGCCCAGCTGGAGGGCCCGGTGCCCATGCGCGGCCTGGCCTCCCTGCTGGCCTGCGACGCCTCGAACGTCACCGGGATCGTGGACCGGCTGGAGGCGCGCGGGCTGGTCCGGCGCGAGCCCGAGCCGCGGGACCGCCGGGTGAAGAACGTCGTGGCGACGGAGGCGGGCCGCGAGACCATACGGCGGGTGCGCGAGGAGATGCAGGCCACGCACGGGGCGCTCGACGCGCTGGACGAGGCGGAGGGTGCGACCCTCTACGCCCTGCTGGAACGCCTCCGCCCGGCCATGGAGCGACGGCCGGAGGCGTGAGCGCGCGGCCGGGCCCGCCGCCGGAGGCGTGAGCCGGCCGGCCTGCCCGGCTGTCCGGCCCGGGTGCGGCGTGCGGCTTCCGTCAGTCCTGGTCGACGGAGTCCACGGCCGCGTCCAGGGCGGCCGTCAGGCGGCCCAGGCGTTCCTGGAGCTCGCGGATCTCGGTCAGCTCGAACCCGGTGGCCCGGGCGATCCGGCGCGGCACCTCCACCGCCCGCTCCCGCAGGGCGGCGCCTTCCGGCGTGAGCACCGCGTGCACCGACCGCTCGTCCTGCGTGCTGCGCTCGCGGCGCACCAGCCCGGCCGCCTCCAGGCGCTTGAGCAGCGGGGAGAGGGTGCCCGAGTCGAGCCGCAGGTGCCGGCCGAGCTGCTTGACCGGCATCGTCCCGTGCTCCCAGAGCACCAGCATCACGAGGTACTGGGGATACGTCAGCTCCAGGTCCCTGAGGATGACCCGGTAGAGGCCGCCGAAGGCGCGGTTCGCGGCGCCCAGGGCGAAGCAGATCTGTCCGTCGAGGCGCAGGAAGTCCTCGTCGCGGAGGGTGTCGCCGGGCTGCTCGGTCATGGGGCCAGTCTACCCGGGCAGAGTTGTCGGCGATTGAGTTGTGCACAACTTAATTGTGTGCTCTATTTATGTCGAGGGCCGGCCCACCGGCCGCCCCGCCCCGCTGAAAGGACCTCCCGATGGACGCGCTGTACACCGCTGTCGCCACCGCCAACGGCCGTGAGGGCCGCGCCGTCAGCTCCGACGGCCAGATCGACCTCGCGCTCGCCATGCCCCCGGCGCTCGGCGGCAACGGTCAGGGCACCAACCCCGAGCAGCTCTTCGCCGCCGGCTACGCCGCCTGCTTCGCCAGCGCCCTGGGCCTGGTCGGCCGCCAGGCCAAGGTGGACACCGGCGACATCTCCGTCACCGCCGAGACCTCCATCGGCCAGGACGCGACCGGCTTCGGCCTCGCCGTGACCCTGCGCATCGAGCTGCCCGAGTCCCTGGAGGGGGAGACCGGCGCGCTGCTCGTCAAGCAGGCGCACGAGGTGTGCCCGTACTCCAAGGCCACCCGCGGCAACATCCCCGTCGAGCTCGTCATCGAGTAGCCGCCCCCGCCCTGCCGCTCAGGCGGTGCGCCGCGCGGCCACCACCGCGCAGGCCACCGCCAGCGGCAGCTCCGCCACAGCCGCCAGCAGCAGCGCCTGCCCCTGGCCGCCGGTTCCGAGCGAGGTGGTGACGTCGAACCAGGCGTCCGTCGCCAGCAGCGCCGCCGTGGCCGCCGCCACCGGGGCGACGCGCGGATCCCCCCTGCGCAGCAGCAGCCCCGTGCCGGTCAGCCCGACGGCGAGCATCGCGTCGAAGCCCGTCCAGGCGGCCGACCAGTGCGACACCTCGGCCGTCTGCGGCATGGTCAGGGCCAGCACCGCCATCCACGGCAGCAGAGCCATCCCGCACCCGGCGAACACGGCCGCCGCGAGGCGCGTGCCACCGCCCTGCGTGCGCAGGGCGGCCGGGCGGCTGCTGCGGGCCTGGAACTGCGGGGCGGCGAGGGCCATGGCGGCGGGTCTCCTTCCGGCCCGCCGGCCGGTCCGCCGGGCACATCCCCACTCTGTCCGCCCGCCCGGCCGCGATCAGTAGCCCCACCGTCCGAACCGGGGGTGGCACCAGGTACACCCCGCACCGGGTACCAGGGGGGTGGCGGCCACCCTGACCTGTGCGATTACCGTACGGCTATGGCAACTCGGGGCGCGCTGAAGCGTCCGTACACCTGGATCCGGGGGCACACCCCGTGGTCGGCCTGGGCCTGGCGCAACACGGCGTTCGCCGTCGCCGCCCTCCCGCCCGCGCTGCCGCTGGCCACCGCGTTCCTCCTGCTGACCGCCGGCCCCACGCGCAGCGGCTACCCGTTCCTGCTCGTCCTGCTGCTCGGCCCCCTGCTGACGGTGCTTCAGCGCAGCCGCTTCCGGGCCCTCCTCGGCCTCGACGTCCCGCCCGTCCCGCACGCCCACCCCTGGCGCTCCGTACGCGGGCTGGCCGAGCGGCTGCGCTCCGAGGCGACCCGCCGCCAGTACGCCTACCACCTGGCCGTCAGCCCGCTCGCCGCCCTCGGGGCCGTCGTGCTCGTGCTCACCTGGGCCGGCGGCCTCGCCGCCGCCACCGTCTACGGCTGGCTCTGGCTGCTCCCCGGCGACGGCGGGCCCGGCGACATCGGACTCCCCGGCGACGTCGGACTCCCTGGCGACGGCGGGCTCGGTGACGTCGGACTCCCCGGCTTCGGCTGGACCCGCCAGGCCGACCTCCTCACCGTCGTCGGCGCCCTCATGCTGCTCGTCGCTCCCTGGATCGCCGCGGCCCTGACCCGGCTCGACTCGCTCGCAGCCGCCTCCCTTCTCGGCCCCAACCGGGCCCGCGAGCTCCAGCGGCGCGTCGAAGACCTCGCCGAGAGCCGCGCCGGGGTGCTGGACGCCGCCGACATCGAACGCCGCCGCATCGAACGCGACCTGCACGACGGCGCGCAGCAGCGCCTGGTCTCCCTCGCCATGAACCTCGGCATCGCCCGCGCCACCCTCACCGGCCTCCCACCCGAGGCCAGGGCCGTCATCGACGAGGCCCACCGCGAGGCGAAGGAGGCCATCGAGGAACTCAGCAGCCTGGTACGGGGACTGCACCCGGCCGTCCTGGAGGACCGCGGCCTCGACGCCGCGCTCTCCGGGATCGCCGCCCGCGCCCCGCTGCCCGTCGAACTCACCGTGGACCTCGCCGAACGGCCCGGCCCCACCGTCGAGGCCGTCGCCTACTTCGTCGTCTCCGAGGCCCTGGCCAACGTGGCCAAACACGCCCGCGCCCAGCGCTGTTCGGTCCACGTCGCCCGTGTCCCCGGCGGACGCCGGGGCGAGTCGCTGCGCGTCGTCGTCACCGACGACGGCGTGGGCGGCGCCGACCCGGCCGGCGGCACCGGACTGACCGGCCTGCGCAAACGCGTAGGGTCGGTCGACGGAACCATCCTGATCAACAGCCCCCGAGGGGGCCCGACCGTCGTCACCGTGGAGCTGCCGTGCGGGCTGTGATCGCGGAGGACTCCGTCCTCCTGCGCATAGGTCTTGTCAAAGTCCTGGAAATGGCCGGATTCGAGGTGGCCGCCGAGACCGGCGACGCCGAGGGGCTCCTCGCCGCCGTCGAGGAGCACCGGCCCGACCTGGCCCTCGTCGACGTCCGGATGCCCCCCGGATTCACCGACGAGGGCGTCCGGGCCGCACTGATGATCCGCAGTCAGAGCCCCGGCACCGCCGTGCTGCTGCTCTCCCAGTACGTGGAGGAGCGTTACGCCGCCGACCTGCTGTCCTCCCAGAACGGCGCGGGCATCGGCTACCTGCTCAAGCAGCGCGTCGCCGATGTGGAGGAGTTCATCGACGCCCTGCGCCGCGTGGCCTCCGGTGGCACCGCCCTCGACCCGCAGGTCGTCGCGCAGCTGCTGCTGCGCCGCGGCGGACCGGACCCGCTGGAGCGCCTCACCCCGCGTGAGCGCGAGGTCCTCGCGCTGATGGCGGAGGGCCGCTCCAACGCGGGGATCGCGGAGGGACTCGTGGTGAGCGAGAGCGCGGTGGCCAAGCACATCAACAACATCTTCACCAAGCTCGACCTGCCCCCGGCCGCCGAGGCCCACCGGCGCGTCCTGGCCGTCCTGAGGTTCCTGGACGGCGCCTCGTGAGCAGTCCGGGCACCCCGGCCGCGCCGTCGGGCCCGCGCGGCGAGCGCCTCGCCTGGTACACGGCGGCCGCGCTGAGCGCCGTCCTCGTGGTGACGGCGGCCGGCTGGCAGGTACGGGGCAACGTCGGCGCGCGCACCGCCACCGTGACCCGCGACAGCGGCGGGCGGACCGTGACCGCCCTGGAGGTCGCCGGCGGCGAGGCGGAGGTGGTGATCACCCCGCGCGGGGACCGGACGGTCGGCTACCGGGCCGACCTGAGCTGGTCCTTCAGGAAGCCGGACGTCGAGGAGAGCTGGCTCGGCGACACCCTGAAGCTGACCCCCCACTGCCCCGGTGAGGACCTGGGGATGAGCACCGGCATCGCCTGCTCGGTCCGGCTCGCGGTGACCGTGCCCGCCGGGATGCCGGTCAGGGTCTCCGGCGGCTCCGGCCGCGTCACCGTCAGCGGGCTCGCCGGCACCGTCGACGCCGACATGGGATCGGGCCGCCTCGTCCTGGCCGATCTGCGCGGGCCCCTGCGGGCCCGTGTCGGCTCGGGCACCCTGGACGCCACGGGCCTCACCGGCCCCCAGGCCGATGTCCGCGCCGGCGCCGGCCACGCGAAGGTCGCCTTCGCGGCCCCGCCGGACCGGGTCACGGCCGCCGTGGGCTCCGGCCGCCTGGAGGTGACCGTCCCCGCCGCCACCCGCTACCGCGTCACCTGCCGGGCGGGAGCCGGCCGCTGCGAGGCCGACGACGCCCTGCGCGACCCCGCCGCCACCCGCACCCTGGACCTGGAAGCGGACGCCGGCCACGCCACCGCGGGCTACGGGAGGCCCTGAGCGCTGGTCACCGCCGCTCCAGCAGCCCCCGGACGTAGGCCGCCTGGCCCGCGTGCTGGAGGTCGTCGGCCAGCACGCTGACGAGGCGGACGCCGAGGGTGACCGGCGGGTCCCAGCGTTCGTCGACGATCCGTTCCAGGTCAGCCGCGGCCAGGCCGCGGAGGTAGCGCAGGGAGGCTTCGTGGACGGCGTCGTAGTAGCCCAGCAGGAGGTCCGCCGAGTCGACGCGGACCGATCCTGCCTGCCGCGCCGTGTGCCCGTAGCCGTGGTCCCCGACGGGCAGCGGCAGGGCGAAGCGGTCGGCCCAGCCGGCGGACCGCCAGACCTGCTCCTGCCCGGCGACCCCGGCCACGTGGTCGTCCTGGATCCGGGTCAGGTGCCAGACCAGCCAGGCGATCGAGTTGGCCTCCGCGTCCGGCCGGGCGTTGAGCTGCTCGGCGGAGAGCCCGCCGGCCGCCTCGTGGACCGCCTCCCGGATCCGCCCGAAGCCGTCCGCGAGTACCTCCGTGGCCTTCATCTGGTGTCCCCAAGCCCTAGTTCGTAGCCGCTGCCGGGAACCACCATGCAAGGCCCCGCCCGGCCGGGCGGGGCGACACTCCGTCAGCGGCGGCGGGCGCGGCGCAGGAGGATTCCGCCGGCCGCGCCCAGCAGGGCGATGGCGGCCACACCGGCGGCGGTCCACCAGCCGGTGCCGGAGCCCGCCGGGGCGGGGTCCTCCGGTGCGGGGGAGGCGGAGGGGGCGGGAGGGGCGGAGGAGGCGGAAGGAGCGGGAGGGGCGGAGGAGGGGGGAGAGGCCGGCGGGGCCGACGAGGGCGCGCCCGACGGGGCCGGGGCCGGGTCCGTCACCGGGACGCCGATCTCCTTGCTGGCCCGTCCGAGCGAGGGGAAGCCCGCCTCGACGGTCACCGTCCAGGTCCCGGCCGGCAGCGTCTCGGCGGTGGTCCAGCCCGCCGCGCGGCCGGGGTCGCGCACCAGCTTCCACGGGCCCTGCGTACGGGCGCCGTCTGCGCTGACGGCGTTCACGGTGGCGGCCACGGCCTCCTCGACGGCGTCCCCGTCGTTCTCCCAGGTGACATCGGCGGTGACGTGCCCGGCCCGCTCGCCGGTGATCACCACGTTCAGGGTGTCGCCGTGGGCGTGGGCGGGCCCGGCCAGGGCGGTGCCCAGGACGGTGAGGGCCAGTGCGGCCAGGGGCGGCAGGACGGTGCGTCGGACGCGGGAGGGCGTCGCGGTGCTCGGAGTGCTCACGGGGCTCCAGATGAGGCGGAGTGCGGAACGGGGGATACGAAGGGGCGGGCGGCCCTAGGGGAGGTGGGCCGCCCGCCGGTCATCGGGGGGTCAGGCGGCCTTGCGGGCCGTCCAGACCTGCGCCGGACGGCCGTCCGCGCGCTGGAGTTCGAGCAGCCAGTCCCCGTAGTAGGGGCGGTTGCTCACCGCGAGGGCGAAGCCCCCGCTCGGGTCGGACACGGTCACCGCGCCGTCGCGCGAGGAGACCTTCCACCGCTGGGCGGCCGAGCCGCCCGCGCAGGGCTGCTGGGCGATCCACATGCCCGCTGCCGGGGCGCCGCCGGGCTGCAGGCACTTGCCCGAGACCGCCGAGCGGATCCGCACCAGGCCGCTGCCGGCGTCGTCGAAGTACCACTGCTGCTGCGCGTAGCCGTTGGACCGGCCGCCGACGAGGACCGTCCCGTCGGCGGTGCGGCCGCCCCACAGTTCGGCGGCCATGCCGCTGCTGCCGTTGCCGAGCGTGTAGCGGGTGCCCGGGGTGGTCGTGGCGCCGCCGCCGGAGTCGGCCGTACGGAAGGACGCGGCCTTGCCGGGGCCGCTGTCACGGCCGGAGGTGTCGCGGACCGAGACGGCGGCCGTGTAGGCGGTGCCCGGGCGCAGGTTGTAGACGCGCACGGACGTGGACTGGACCCAGGTCAGGTGCTTGTCGTTCAGCAGGACCTGGTACCAGGCGGCGCCCTGCACTGCGGGCCAGCTCAGCACCACCGAGTCGGGCTGGATCTGACCGGCCGTCACCGCCGGGCCGCCCGAGGGCTTCGTGGTGGGTGTCGGCGTGGGCTTCGGGGAGGGTCCCGGGTTGGGGTCGGTGCCGCCGCCCTCCGTACGCATCAGGAACTGGTTGTCGGCGATGTTCCAGTGGGTGGCCAGGTAGCTGCCGGGCTGCGGACTGGTGTGGAAGTAGTCGTCGTGGTTGCAGTCGAGGATGTTCTCCTTCGCCTGGTTGTTGCAGACGTAGCGCATCTGCGGGTAGTACGGCGTGTCCGAGTAGCACATGACGTCGTACTCGTCCGTGCAGTGCGCTCCCCGGCTGGTGTTGGGCGCGCTGTTGTTGACCGCGCCCAGGTTGTGGCCCAGTTCGTGGGCGGCGGTGTGCCCGCCCCAGCAGCCCGAGTCGGTACGGCCGTAGGAGGGGCCGAAGTTGCTCAGGTTGTCCTGGCCGTGGCGCTCGTCGCCGTTGAAGGTGCCGATGCCGCAGTACACCTGGGTGTCCGCGAAGATCATGTACTTGCGGTCGCGGCGGTTCAGGCCCTTGCCGGCCAGCGCGTTGTTGGTGGCGCTGAACTCCGCGAGCGCGGAGTCCGGGAGCTCGATGTTCAGCACCGACGGGGTGCAGTCGGCGGCCGTCACGTAGCGGATGTGGCGGATGCCGCCGGTCTCCTTGGCGCTGGCCGCGTAGATCAGGTCGGCGTCGACCGCCCACTTGCGGAACGAGGCCGCGTACTCCGCGTACCGGTCGCGGCCGGGGCCGTGGACGTACACCACCTGGATACGGTTGCCGGTGCTGCCGTCGCCGTCGCACTGGACGGTCTGCCCGGCCGGGCCGGCGGCGACCGCCTGGCCGCCGGAGGGCGGCGCCGGGGCCTTGGCGCTCGGGGCGAGGCTGCGGGCGTCGGCGGCGGGCGCGTCCTGAGGACGCCCGCCGCCTTCCGTGGCGGCCGGGTCGGCGGAGGCGGGGGAGGCGGGATCGGCCGCGGCCGCCTTGGCCTTGACCACGGGCGGGACGTCGGCCTTGACGTCGACGCCCTTGGGCGGGGCGTCGGGGCCGTGGGTGCAGAGGCCGGCCTCGGTGCGGTAGACGCCGGCGCAGCGGTCGCCCCGGGGGGCGGCGTCGAGGCCGTCGAAGACCATGCCCTTGTCGTCGTCGTTCGCGGGCTTCTTCGCGAGCGGGGCCGGCTCCTGGTCGCGGGCCGGTGCGGCGGCCGGTTCCGCGGCGGCGGCCGGCGCACCGGCCAGTGCGGGTGTCGTCGCCCCGGCGTCGGGGGCGAGGCTGGAGTAGGCCAGACCGCCCGCGAGCAGCGCCGCCGACGCGGCCGCGGCGGTCAGGAGTATCAGCTTCCGCGGTGTGCGGCGTTGGTCGGCCCGGCGGCGCCGGCCCTGGGGTCTCGCTGTCATGCGCACCTCAAGTCCTGTTTCAGGGGAGTGGGTGCGCAGAAGCGTGCCAGACGAGCGCCGTGGAAAATTCGGACAAACGGGAGCGGGGCCCGGGAAATCTATCCGTTACCTTCGGGCCTGATTTGATGAACCGTCAATTCGCTTGAAATGCAGGGCAGTTACGCGCGTCGCGCGATAAAGGTCCAGGCCAACAAAGGGAGTTCGTTATCAAATCGAGATAAGAGGCAGAACGCTGTTGACGGGAATTCAGTCAGGTATTCATTCAAAAACTACCTGCCGAATTCCCCCCGTCACTGGCCGTGGGTGCCCAGGCCGCCCGGCAGGTGCGGCGCCGGCTTGGGCACCCGTACGGACTACCGGGCGTCCCGCTCCCAGAGGTAGAACCGCTGGGCCATCGCGTCCTTCGGCCCGCGCCACGTCTGCGGGTCGTGCGGGCTGACATACGCCTGGAGCTTGTCGCTCAGGTCGCGGAACTCCGGGTGCGAGACCACCTTGGCGATGGCCGGACCGGGATCGCTGTCGCACTCGACCAGGTGCATGTACACCTCCCCGAACTGGAAGAGGCTGCGGCGCCGGACCCCGACCAGGTGCGGCAGCTCGCCGGCGTCCGAGGCGGCGAACAGGCCGGCGATGTCGGGCGCGGAACCGGGTGCCATCCGGGCCACGATGAGGGCTTGGTGCATCGAGGACCGCCTTTCAGCGGGGGGAGGGGCGGGACCGTCGGCGCGGACCCGCCGGGGACGCGGAGGGGCCTTCAGCGCAGGGCCGCCGGTGACGGGGCCTTCGCCCGGTGCGCGCGTTCGATCTTGTCCCGGATCAGCTCCATCTGGATCCGGGAGTTGTGGTTGATGCGGTCGGTCATCCCCGCGTCGTCGATCGGCGCGTCCGGCTTCATGGCGAAGTCCTGGACCCACCGCATCCGGGTGCCGCCCGGCACCTCGCCGTACTCCCAGTGGATGTTCATGTGCGCGAACGGCCCGGTCTCCACCCGGCGCGCCTTGACCGTGAGCCCCGCGCGGTCCAGCGTCCGCTCTGAGACCCAGCTCCACACCACGCCGTTCTCGTCCGGGTGCATGGCCAGGCGGAACCGGGTGGTGTTCCCGGCCTGTTCCAGGATCTCGACCGAGGCGTACTCGCTGAACAGGTCGGGCCAGTTCGGCAGGTCGTTGGTGACGTCCCAGACGAGGTCCACGGGCGCCTTGACGGTGATCTCGTTGTCGGTGTGGCCGGGCATATCAGGCTCCTGTCATCAGGCTGTTGTTGACGAGGTCGACGAACTCGCGCGGGCTCTTGCAACGGTCGGCGTCCGCGGGCAGCGACCGGCCGCGCCGGTTCTCCAGCTCGCCCACGATGCCGAGCAGCCCCAGCGAGTCGAGGCCGTAGTCGTCGAACCGCGCGTCCGGACTGCTCGTCAGCTCGGCGGGGTCGACGGTGATGCCCGCGCCCTTCATCAGGGTCGCCAGCTCTTCCATGGTCAGTCGGTCGGACATCGTGCCTTCTCTCTCTCCTGCTCCGCCGTGCCCGCCGGTCGCCCGCGCGGCCCCGGCGGACGGGGTACGGATCCCTACGCGCCGGACTGGGGTCCCTTGCGCAGGACGAGTGCCGCGTTCGACCCCATCCGGCCGCGGCTCAGGACGAGCGCGGTCCGCAGGGGGGTGACGCGGGCGCTGCCGGTGACCACGTCCAGGTCATGGCAGACGTCGAAGACGTTCGGTGTGGGCGGCACCACCCCGTGCTCCAGCGCCAGGACGGCGGCGGCCGCGTCGAGGGTTCCGGCCGCGCAGTACGCCCGCCCGGTACCGGTCTTGGGCGCCGTCACCGGCACCTTCGACCCGTACGCGCCGAGCGCCGCCCGCAGCGCCGCGGCCTCGGCCGCGTCCGCCTCGGGCGTGCCCAGGGCGTCCGCGAAGACCACGTCCACCTCCTCGGGGGCGCAGCCCGCCTCGCGCAGGGCGCCGCGCACGGCGTGCGCCAGGCCCTCGGAGTCCTGCGGCCGGCCCGGCGGGGTGAAGGTGGCGCAGTGCCCGGCCACCAGGGCCCGCACCGGCGCGCCCCGCCGCGCGGCCTCGGCCGCGTCCTCGACGGTGAACATCGCGCCGCCCTCGGCCGGGACGAACCCGCACGCCTTCGCCGTGAAGGGCCGGTAGGCGCGCTCCGGGTCGTCCGCGGTGCTCAGCCCCTCGTAGCCGACCTGGCAGACCACCGAGTAGGGGGCCAGCGGTGCCTCCGTGGCGCCGACGAGCATCGCCCGGCTGCCGTGGCGGATCGCCCGGGCGGCGTACGCGAAGGCGTCCAGCCCGCCCGCCTCGTCGCTCGCCACCACCCCGCAGGGGCCCTTGAACCCGCGCCGGATGGAGATCTGGCCGGTGCTGGCCGCGTAGAACCAGGCGATCGACTGGTACGGGCCGACGTAGCGGGGGCCCTGCCCCCACAGCCGCTGGAGCTCGCGCTGCCCGAACTCGCCGCCGCCCGAGCCGGCCGCCGTCACCACGCCGACCGCGTACGGGTCGTCCTCGTAGTCGGCGCGGCCCAGCCGGGCGTGCTCCAGCGCGAGGTCGGCCGCGGCCAGCGCGTAGTGGCTGAACCGGTCCGTCTGGACGAGGAACCGCTCCTCCACCAGCGAGCCCGGGTCGAACCCGCGCACCTCGCCCGCCACCCGCACCGGCAGGTGCTCGCAGCCCTGCCGGGTGACCCGGTCCAGGACGCTGTCACCCGCCTGGGTCGCCTTCCAGAAGGCGTCCGCGCCGATCCCGTTCGGCGCGACCACCCCGATACCGGTGATGGCCGCCGCGGGGCCGGCAGTACGGCTCTTCACGCGCGTACCTCCTTGGGCTGGGTCAGGACCACGGCCGACTGGAAGCCGCCGAAACCGCTCCCCACCGACAGCACGTTGCGCAGGATGTGCTCGCGCGCGGTGCGCGGTACGTAGTCCAGATCGCATTCCGGGTCGGGGGTCTCGTAGTTCGCGGTCGGCGGCACCACGTGGTGGGTCATCGCCAGGACGCAGGCCGCGAGTTCGATCGCCCCGATGGCACCGAGCGAGTGCCCCACCATGGACTTGATGGAGGTCATCGGCGTCTTGTAGGCATGGTCCCCGAGCACCCGCTTCACGGCCGCCGTCTCGTGGCGGTCGTTCTGCTTGGTGCCGGAGCCGTGCGCGTTGACGTAGTCGATCTCCCGGGCGTCCACCCGGGCCTGGGCCAGGGCCGTCTCGATCGCCCGGGCCATCTCCAGGCCCTCGGTGGTCAGCCCGGTCATGTGGTGGGCGTTGCCGAAGGTGGCGTACCCGCCGATCTCGCAGTAGATCCGCGCGCCCCGGGCCCGGGCCCGCTCCAGTTCCTCCAGGACCAGTACGGCTCCGCCTTCGCCGAGGACGAAACCGTCCCGGTCGGCGTCGAAGGGCCGGGAGGCGTGTGCCGGGTCCTCGTTGTTCGCCGAGGTCGCCTTGATGGCGTCGAAGCAGGCCACGGTGATGGGGGAGACGGGGGAGTCGGAGGCGCCCGCGATGCACACGTCCATCCGGCCCTCCTGGATGGAGTGCACCGCGTACCCGACCGCGTCCAGCCCGGACGTGCAGCCGGTGGACACCGTCTGTACGGGACCGCGCGCCCCCGCCTGCTCGGCCACCGCCGAGGCGAGGGTGGCGGGAGTGAAGGCACGGTGCAGGAAGGGAGAGGCGAGGCGGTGGTCCACGTCCCACCACGCGCCGCGCTGGCTGACGTCCACGTAGTCGTGCTCCAGCCGGGTGGTGCCGCCGACGGCCGTGCCCAGGGAGACGCCGGTGCGCCAGGCGCTCTCCCCGTCGAGCTTCAGACCGGCGTCGGCCACCGCCTCACGGGCCGCGACCAGGGCGAACTGGATGTACCGGTCCGCGCGGGCCGCCTCGTCCTCGGTGAAACCGTGCTCGGAGGGGTCGAAGTCGACCTCGGCGGCTATCCGGGAGCGGAAGCCGTCCGGGTCGAAGAGGGTGATGCCCCTGGTCGCCGTACGGCCGTTGGACAGCAGGTCCCAGAAGGCGGGGGCGCCGATGCCGCCGGGGGCGACCACCCCCACCCCCGTGACGGCCACCCGCCGGCCGGTCACGAGACGGCCCCCGTACGCTCCGGAGGACGCTCCGCCCAGGCGGTGGCGTCCGGGTTCGGGGCCTCCTCGGTGTCCACGTGCCCGAGCTTCGGATCGGGGGCGAGGGGACCGAGGTGGAAGACCATCCGGGCCTCGGTGCCGCCGACGTTGCGGAAGCGGTGGCGCACGTTCAGCGGGACCAGGAGCCCCTGGTCGGTGCGCAGCGGGTGGGTCTCCCCGTCGAGGTCGACCTCCAGCGTGCCGGCGACGACGTACACGAACTCCTCGGAGTACGGGTGGTAGTGCTCGGCGATCGACTCGCCCGGGGCCATCACCGCCAGCCCCATGAAACCGCTGGTCGAGCCCACCGAGGTCGGGGTGAGGACGGCCCGCAGATCGCCTCCGCGCCTGCGGTTGGGCTGGGTCTCGCTGAGGTCGACGATGCGCGGGTGATGTCTGGTCATGCGGACTTCCTCCTGGCGGACGGGAGCCCGGTGACGGGCTGCCGGTAGGTATGGGGGGGTGGTACGGGCCCGGGCGGGCACCGCGGGCGGGCGCGGGTCAGGCTTCGGCGGGAGCCCGGCGGTCGGTGATCAGCTCCATGGGGTACGGGGCCTCGGGGGCGCCGGCCAGCAGCCGGTCCAGCACCGCCGCCTTGCGCGGGCTCCCGACGCCGAACCCGCCCGCGAAGCGGCCGTCGGCCGGCCCGGTGACGTCGAGCAGCCGGACCACGACGTCGTCGCGCTGGAAGATGCTGCTGCTCAGCACGGGACTGGTCGGGATCTTCGCGGCCGCCTCGTCCTGCCGGGCGAGGAACCGGGCGACCAGCGGGCCGCAGCCCGGCTTGGCCGGGTAGAACAGCGCGTGCCGCGTCACCCGGTCCGGCTGCGGGCCGTGCGCCTCGACGTGGTGGACGGCCGGGAGGCCCGCGCGCATGAAGAACATCCGGGCGGACTCCGGGTCGGCCAGGTCGCGGTCCTGCTCCAGGTACGGGTTGATGGCCTGCTCCACCGCCCGCACCTCGGGCTGCTCCGACACGTGCCGCAGCGCGGCGGTCAGGTCGCCCTGCACCTCCACCGCCCGCACCACCCGGTTGCCGTGCATGAACAGGGAGGTGCGCAGCAGGCGGGTGTGGTCGTCGACCCGGGCGGCCGGGGAGGAGTACGAGGAGAGGATCTCCGCGACCTTCCCCTCGCTGCCCGGCTTGACCGTGAAGGTCAGCGCGTGCCGGACGATCCCCTCGCCGAGCCGGGGAGCGTCCTGGAGCCGCGCGCCGACGGCGGCCCCGCGCGGGGCGTCGTAGCGGCGGCCGGTCTCGCGCAGCACCGTGAACTTCAGCGGGCGCATCGAGCGGGCACAGGCGCCCAGCGGCTTGACCTGCTCGGCGTGCGCCTCGCTGTTGACCCAGGCGAGGTACTGCGGCGCGCTCTCCCACTCGCTGGTGATCAGCCACTGCGAGGGGTTCTCGAAGGACTGGCAGAGCTGGTCGCCCAGGTGCCCGGGCACCGAGGCGATGTCGTGCCGCAGCCGCTCGTAGGCATCGAAGAACCGCTGCTGGGCACCCTCGTGGAGGTCCATCAGCAGGACGACCCGGAGCATGGAGCCGTCGAACGCGGACTGCGACACCCGTTCGGACAGGGTGGTTGTCATCTGCTCACTCCTTCGTGAGGGCACGGACGCCGGCGCGTACGCGCTCCTCTGCGTCATCCGGAGGCGGTTTCCCGGCAACTGCCCGGTGACGACGGGCCCCGTGGCCCGTGGTCGGCGGACGCGGACGGTCCGGACGGGAGGGGCCGCCGCTGTCGCTCATCGTCATCCGGCCGGGTAAGGATCGCGACATCTCCGGATCAAGCGGGTGACAAGACGCGACGCGCCCGGACAAGAAGGCTGATCGGGGGCATAAGCCGTCCACTGCCACTCCACTGCCCCCACACGAAACAGGAGCCCGCAGCCGATGGAAGAGCAAGCCGATGTCCGCGTACCGGTCCTCGTCGTGGGCGGTTCCCTCGTGGGCCTCTCGACCTCGCTGTTCCTGAGCCGCCACGGCATCAGGCACATGGTGGTCGAGAAGCACGCCGGAACCTCCGTCCACCCGCGCGGCCGGGGCATCAACGCCCGCACGATGGAGCTGTTCCGGACGGCGGGGGTCGAACCCGCTATCCGCAGGGAGGCGTCCGCCCTGGAGGCCAACCAGGGCATCCTGCAGACGCAGGCCCTCATCGGAGGTGAGCACAAGTGGCTCATCAAGGCCGTCGACCCGACCGGGGCGCTGGCCCGCTTCAGCCCCACCGGCTGGTGCCTGTGCAGCCAGAACAACATCGAGCCCGTCCTGGCCGCCCAGAGCCGCGCCCAGGGCGCCGACGTGCGCTTCTCCACCGAGCTCATGAACTTCGACCAGGACGGCGACGGGGTCACCGCCCTGGTCAAGGACCGGGACACCGGTGAGCACCTCACCGTCCGCGCCGACTACCTGATCGCCGCCGACGGCCCGCGCAGCCCCGTCCGCGAAGCCCTGGGCATCCGGCAGGCGGGCAACGGCGAGCTGTTCCACAACGTCAGCATCGTCTTCCGCTCCGAACGCCTCGCCGGCCTCCTGGGCGACCTGCGCTTCATCGTCTGCTACCTGATGCGCCCCGGCGCCGACGGGGCCCTGCTGCCGGTGGACAACGAGACCCAGTGGGTCTTCCACGCACCCTGGCACCCGGAGACGGGCGAGACGCTGGAGGACTTCACCGAGGAGCGCTGCATCGCCCAGATCCGGGGCGCCATCGGCGTGCCCGACCTGGACGTGGAGATCGGCGGGAAGGCCCCCTGGCACGCGGCCGAGCGCGTCGCCCAGCAGTACTCCGTCGGCCGGGTGTTCGTCGTCGGCGACGCGGCGCACGAGATGTCCCCGACCGGCGCCTTCGGCTCCAACACCGGCATCCAGGACGCCCACAACCTGGCCTGGAAGATCGCCGCGGTACTGAACGGCTCCGCCGGGCCCGCCCTGCTGCACACCTACGAGGACGAGCGGCTCCCCGTCGCCCTCGCCACCAGCGAGCGGGCATCCGCCCGTTCGGCCGAGCACAGCCACCCCGGCTACGTGCCGCCCCCCACCATGGGCGGCGGCCCCGGCAGCGGGGTCCTCACCACCGCCATGGGCTACTGCTACCCCAAGGGAGCCGTCGTCGGCGGCGACCCCGGCCGGCCGGTCATCCCCGAGACCATGCGCCTCAAGGGGGACGTCGGCACCCGCGCCCCCCACATGTGGCTGACGCGGGCCGGGCAGCGGATCTCCCTGCTCGACCTGTACGAGACCTCCTTCACGCTGCTCAGCAGCCCGGGCACGCCCTGGAAGGAGGCCGCCGGCCAGGTCGCGCGGGAGCTGGGTGCCCGCCTGGACGCCTACACCGTCGGCTCCGCCCCGGAAGCCGACCTGGTCCAGCCCGAGGGGGCCGACTGGGAGGAGCTCCACGAACTGCCGCCCGGCGGAGCGGTCCTCGTCCGCCCGGACGGGTTCGTCGCCTGGCGGGCGGAGGGTCCCGCGGCCGATCCGCGCGGGGCGCTCCAGGACGCGCTGAAGCGGGTGCTGCGGCGCGCCTAGGGCTCGGGGGTCTTCCGGTTCAGCGGCAGGCCCAGCACCCCGCCCAGCATCCGTGGCCCCCGGGCCGCGGATGCGGGCGGCGGTGCCTTCTGGCGTGCGCGCCGGCACGTGCCGGGTGGGCCGGGGGCCCGCCGGCGTGGCCCGCCAGGCAGGCGACCACGACGGTGATCGCCGCCAGTTCCTCGGGCCCGGCGGCGCCCCGGTGGACCCGCAACAGGCTGGATACGGCCTCTTCGCTTCGCATGGTCGTCACGGCTCACGGCCTTCCGGCAGGAGGTCTCCCCCCGGGGCCCGTCGTCGCCCGACGGCGGGCCCGCCGGACCTCGGGGTCCGGCGCTGACGACGCTACGGGGCCGTCCGTGGGCGTGTCGCGCCGGAAGGCCGTTGTCCACAGCCGTCCGGGCGACACACCCCGGAAACCGTCGGCGCCGGACTACCGGCGGCCCAGCTTCACCCACTTGGCGGTGCTGGGCACCCCGCGCCCGTCCAGCAGGAAGAGCATGTAGTACCCGGGCGGGGCGTCCGCCGCGCCCGGCGGGGTGCGCAGGGTGAGGGCGTCCGCCCGTACCGCCGTGACGGCCAGTTCCAGGTGCCGCTGGCTGGTGTTCACCGCGTGGGTGACCGTCGTCGGCGCCAGCAGGACGGCCCGCCGGACGGCGGAGGCGGTGCGGCTGCGGACCTCGAAGGGGGCGTCGTAGGCGAGCTCGCTGCCGGGGACGCGGTCCAGGGCCGGGCGGGTGTCGCCCTGGTGGAGGTAGGCGGGTTCGTAGATCTCGATGCTGCCGTCCATCCGGTCCCCGATGTCGGGGTCGTTGGCGATCTGCTGGAGCTCGTCGCCGGTCACCATCACCCGCCCGTCCGGCATCACCAGGGCGTTGGAGTGGTAGCCGCGCGGCAGCCGCTGGGCCGGGCCGAGCCGCCAGTGGCCGTCCGCGTCGCGCAGTTCGGTCTGCCGGTACTTGAGGTCGGCCCGCGGGTTGAAGGGGCCGTGGCCGTAGTCGCGGGTGTCCAGGGAGCCGTTGACGGTGAGCAGGGTGGCGTCGGGGAGGATCAGGGTGTCGTCCTGGGTGCGGCCGAAGGCACGGGGCTCCTCGGTGCTCCACCGGCCCTGGGCGAGCCGGTAGGTGTTCGGGTCGTGCGGGTCGCCGCCGAGGACCAGGACGGAGTCCGGGCCGCGCAGCCCGGCCGGGAGCGGGACGGCCGACCCGTAGCCGCGGAAGTCCGCCGGGCGCCGGGGCAGCCCGGTGCGGGTCTCGGCGACGGGGTCGAACCGCCACTGCTGGTCGGCGTCGCGGCCCAGCCCGTAGATCTGGCCGTCGCGCAGCGAGAACAGGTGCGGGTAGTCGTTGCGGAAGGGGGCGTCGGCCCGGAACCGCTCGACGGGCAGACCCGCCGGGATGTCGTACGGCCGCCAGGGCACGGGCAGGCCCTTCGCCGGGAAGCGTTCCACCACCGGCGTGGGGGTGCCCGTACCGCGCTCGGACTGTCCGGAGACGATGGTCTGGCGGCCGTCGGCGCCGGTGACCACCGAGGGGTACCAGCGGCCCACGGACATGTCCCGGTTGCGGAACCAGGTCTCGGTCCACGGGTCGAACACGAACGAGAGCTTCGCCCCGCTGCCGCCCTTGCCGCCGGCGTTGCCGCCGAAGACCGCCAGCATCCCGTTGGGCAGGAAGGCGTGCCCGGCGCAGAAGAACGGCGCGGGGCGCGGGACGAAGGTGCCGTCCGGCATCAGCACGGTGGGCGGCCGGACCTCCTTGAAGGCCCGCGCCCCCGTGCCCTTGGCCGGGTCCCAGAGGAAGGCGCGGCCGGCGTTGGTCCGGCCGATGCGGTCGGTGGGGCCGGTCTCCTTGGTGGGGTCGGTCTCCACCCGCTCGAAGGAGAAGAGCAGCACCTTGCCGGTGGGCAGCTGGGCGACGTGGACGCCGAAGTCGGGGGAGGGGAAGTACTCCGCGAAGCGGCCGTCGCGGGCCGCGGCGTGGGCCTTGTTGGCGGCCGCCTGGGACTTCGCCAGCGCGTCCAGGCTCGCGGTGCGGGTGGCCTGCGTGTAGCGGGCGGCGTCGGCGGCGGCGCCGCGCCGCTCGGCGTGGGCGCGGGCGTGGTCGGCGCCGATGACGGCGGCCTCCGCCTCGGCGTGCCCGTGGCCGGCGCCGGAGCCGGTGCCTGATCCGGTGTCATGGGCCCGGGCGGGCGGCGCGGAGAGGAAGGCGCTCGCGGCCAGGGCGGCGGCCAGCGCCGCCGACAGGGCGGCGGACCGGGATGCGGTGCGGGACATGGGTCGCCATGCTAGAAGATCACGTACAAATCGCCTCACAAGGCGCGAACCCTCAGCCACGTGTGGGCGCGTACGGACTCGCGCGGGCGAGACCCCGCGCACATACGGAAAACGCCCCGGGCGAATTGACGTCCGGGGCGTGCATCTGCGTATATTCGGTAATTCACGCCGAGATTTTAAAGAGGGCGTGGCGAAGCTTTGCAGGGACATCGTATCGCGCAGGGAGCGACATTGTCAAACAAGGAATTCCAGAGCGAGCAGCAATTCATCGACACGCTCTACACGCACCTCGAAGACCTGCGGGGCAAGGCCGAACGCGCCGTTCAGGGCGCCCTGTCGGCACGCGCGAGCGGATTCCAGGCGCGGCTGGAACGCGATGTGATCGTCGCCGAACAATCCGGGCTGCTTTCCGCTCTGGACGCCGCGGAACAAGGTCTGTGTTTCGGCCGACTGGAGTTCTCCGACGGCCGCGACCACCACATCGGCCGCATCGGAATCCGGCGGGACGACGCCGAACGCACACCGCTCGTCCTCGACTGGCGCGCCGACGCCGCCCGCCCCTTCTACCTCGCCACCGGGCACGTCCCGATGGGCCTGCGCCGCCGGCGCCACATCACCACCCGGGGCCGCGAGGTCACCGCCCTGCACGACGAGATCCTCGACCTCACCGACACCGAGCGCACCGGCTACGAGGGCACCGACGCCGACGCGGTGCTGCTCGCCGCCCTCGACGCGGCCCGCACCGGTCGGATGCACGACATCGTGCAGACCATCCAGGCCGAGCAGGACCGCGTCATCCGCTCCCCCCACCAGGGCGTCCTCGTCGTCGAGGGCGGCCCCGGCACCGGAAAGACCGCCGTCGCCCTGCACCGCGCCGCCTACCTCCTCTACGCCCAGCGCGAGCTCCTCGGCAAGCGCGGCGTGCTGATCGTCGGCCCCAACCCCGCGTTCCTCGGCTACATCGGCGAGGTGCTGCCCTCCCTCGGCGAGACAGGGGTGCTGCTGGCGGCGCCCGGCGACCTCTTCCCGGGCCTGCGCGCCACCGGAACCGACCGCCCCGGCGCCGCCGCGGTCAAGGGGCGCGCCGCCATGGCCGAAGTGCTCGCCCGGGTCGTCGCCGACCGCCAGACCCTCCCCGAGGGGGTGCCCGCCGGCAGCGGGGAGGACAACGACCTCGTCCCCGAGCCCGCCCTGGAGATCGACCACGACGACTACGGAACCCTCCTGCTGGACCGCACCATGGCCCACGCCGCCCGCGACCGGGCCCGCGCCACCGGCCTGCCCCACAACCTGGCCCGCCCGTACTTCGCCTTCTCCGTCATCGACGCCCTCACCGAGCAGCTCGCCGACCGGCTGGGCGCCGACCCCTACGGCGGCCCCAACCTCCTCGGGCCGGACGACATCGCCCAGCTCGGCAAGGAGATCGCCACCAGCAGCCGGGTGCACGCCGCCATCGACACCCTCTGGCCGCCCCTGACCCCCGAGCAGCTGGTCTCCGAGTTCCTGGCCGATCCCACCCACCTCGGCGAGGAGGACGCCGCGCTGATCCGCCGGCCCCCCGGCGCGGCCGGGGAGTGGACCCCCGCCGACGTCCCGCTGCTGGACGAGGCCGCCGAACTCCTCGGCGTCGACGACAGCGCCGAGAAGGCCGCCGCCGAACGCGACCGGCTGGAGCGCGTCGCCTACGCCCAGGGCGTCCTCGACCTCTCCCTGGGCTCGGAGTCCTTCGAGTTCGAGGACATGGAGAAGGAGTACCTCGCCGCCCACGACGTCATCGACGCCGAGCGGATGGCCGAGCGGCACGAGGAGGCCGACCACCGCACCACCGCCGAACGCGCCGCCGCCGACCGGACGTGGGCCTTCGGGCACGTCATCGTCGACGAGGCGCAGGAGCTGTCCGAGATGGCCTGGCGGCTGCTGATGCGCCGCTGCCCCACCCGCTCCATGACCCTCGTCGGCGACCCGGCGCAGACCGGGGACGAAGCGGGCATCGGCTCCTGGGAGCGGATCCTCGAACCGTACGTGGGCGACCGCTTCGAGCGGGTCCGGCTCGGCGTCAACTACCGTACGCCCGCCGAGATCATGGAGGTGGCCGCCGCCGTGCTGCGCGCCCGCCATCCCGGCTTCGAGCCGCCGCGCTCGGTGCGCTCCACCGGCGCACGCCCCGAGCTGCGCGCGACCGGGGACCTCGCGGCGGCCGTCGCCGAGGCCGTGCGCACGGCCGCACCCGCCGAGGGCAGGCTCGCGGTGATCGCCCCGCGCGCGCTGCACCCGCGGCTGGCGGCCGCGCTGCCCGGGGTGCGGGCTGGGGAGGAGCCGGACCTCACCCGGCCCGTCGTCCTGCTGGACCCCCGCCAGGCCAAGGGGCTGGAGTTCGACACGGTGATCGTGGCCGAGCCGGACCGGTTCCCGCCCAGCGACCTCTACGTCGCCCTCACCCGCGCCACCCAGCACCTGTCCGTCGTCCACACCGGCCCGCTCCCGGCCGGACTCGCGGAGCACGCGGCCTGACCGTCGAGGACCGGCCACTCGCCCCCGCGAGTGGCCGGATTTCCTTGGGCGGCAGGTGAGTTGGCCGTCGTACTGTGGCGAGATGCCTGTACCTGACATCATCCCCCTCAGTCCGGACTTCGACGCCGACCCGCACTCCTTCTTCGCGCGGCTGCGCGAGGCCGGACCGGTGCACCGGATCGACGGCGGCGCCAACACCCGCCTGAACGAGCCGTACTGGCTCGTCGTCCGCTACGAGGAGGCCCGCGCCGCACTGACGCACCCGGGCCTGCGCAAGGACTGGCACGCCACGGACCTCTTCCCGGGGATCGAGCCCACCGCCGCCAACCTGAACATGCTCGAATCCGACCCGCCCCACCACACCCGGCTGCGCCGCCTGGTCGCCCGGGAATTCACCGCCCGCCGGGTGGAGGCGATGCGGCCGCGCGTCCAGCAGGTCACCGACGAGCTGCTGGACGCCATGGCCGCCCGCCCCGAACGGGCCGGCGACCTGATCCGGGACCTGGCCTTCCCGCTGCCCATGACGGTCATCTGCGAACTGCTCGGCGTCCCCGACCTGGAGCGCGAACGCTTCCGCGAGTGGTCCCAGGAGGTCGTCGCCCCCAGGCCCGGCGCCCTGGACAACACCGCCCACCAGCAGCTCAGCGCCTACCTGACGGAGCTCGTCAAGACCAAGGCCCAGTCCCCGGGCGAGGACCTGCTCAGCGCGCTCATCCGCACCCGCGACGAGGACGGCGACTCGCTGTCCCCCGACGAACTGATCGGCATGGCCTTCCTGCTGCTGGTCGCCGGGCACGAGACCACCGTCAACCTCATCTCCAACGGCGTACAGGCCCTCCTCGCCCACCCCGACCAGCTGGCCGCCCTGCGCGCCGACTACGACGGGCTGCTCGGCGGCGCCGTGGAGGAGATGCTCCGCTACGACGGGCCCGTGCAGAACACCACCTACCGCTACACCGGCGAGGAGGTGGAGATCGGCGGCGTGGTCATCCCCGCCGGCCAGGCCGTACTGATCTCCCTGTCCGGCGCCGACCGCGACGGCGAACGCTTCCCCGAGCCGGACGTGTTCGACATCCGCCGCCCCGCGGGCGGCCACCTCGCCTTCGGTCACGGCCTGCACTTCTGTATCGGAGCCCCCCTGGCCCGGATGGAGGGCCGCATCGCCGTCCGCGGCCTGCTGGAACGCTTCCCGGACCTGGCCCTGGACCCGGACGGCGGCCCCCTCGAATGGCTCCCCGGCCCCCTGATGCACGGAGTGAGCCGCCTCCCGGTGCGCTGGTAACCCCCCGTCAGGACCCCGCCCCGCCCGGCCGACCCGCCCGGCCGGGGCGGAGACCGGCGGTCACCCGCACACGGTTTGGACTGCCCAGCCGATCCTCACTACGATCCGGCGATGATCACAAGAAAACGGCTGGCGGCCGGGGCCTTCGGCCTGTTCGCCGCCTTGACCGCGGGACTCTTCCCGCAGACCGCCACCGCTGCCGACGGGCCCGCGAAGGAACCGCCCAAGGTCGAACTCGTCCTGGACGTCAGCGGCTCCATGCGCGCCAACGACATCGACGGCCAGTCCCGCATGGCCGCGGCCAAGCAGGCGTTCAACGAGGTCCTGGACGCGGTACCCGCCGAAGTGCGGCTCGGCATACGGACCCTGGGCGCCACCTACCCGGGCGAGGACCGGGCGCTGGGCTGCAAGGACACCAAGCAGCTCTACCCCGTCGGCACGGTCGACCGCACCGAGGCCAAGACCGCCGTCGCCACCCTCGCCCCCACCGGCTGGACCCCCATCGGCCCCGCCCTCCAGGCCGCCGCCCAGGACCTCGACGGGGGCAACGCCACCCGCCGGATCGTGCTCATCACCGACGGCGAGGACACCTGCGCCCCGCTCGACCCCTGCGAAGTGGCCCGTGAGATCGCGGCCAAGGGCATCCACCTCGTCGTGGACACCCTCGGCCTCGTCCCCGACGCCAAGACCCGCGCCCAGCTGACCTGCATCGCGGAGGCCACCGGAGGCACCTACACCTCCGTGGCGCACACCGCCGAACTCTCCGGCCGGGTCAGACAGCTCGTCGACCGGGCCGCCGACCCCGTCGCCACCCCGGTGGCCACCGAGGGCACCAAGAGCTGCGAGAACGCCCCGGTGCTCAAGGCCGGCCTCTACAGCGACCGCGAGACCTTCGGCGAGCACCGCTGGTACAAGGTCGAGGTCCGCCCCGGCCAGGAACTGCGTGCCTCGGCCAGCATCGGCGCCGACCGGGCCGTCAACAACGACTACGGCATCCTGCTGCGGGCGACCACCGCCCACGGCCGGGAGATCGTCCGCGGCTCGGAGGCCGGTGACGGCCGCACCGACGTGATCTCCACCGGCCTGCGCTACCCGAAGGGCGCGGCCGACGGCGACCAGGCCGACCGGCCCGAGACGGTCTGCCTCCAGGTCAGCAACTCTTTCTCCGCCGGACCGGCCGTCAAGACCGCCCCCGGTATGCCCCTCGAACTGACCATCGACGTGGTCGACGGGCCCGACGACGGCTCCGACATCGCCTCCTTCGGCCTCGGCCGCGGCTGGTGGCTGATCGGCCTGCTCGTCCTCACCGGCCTGCTGGCCGGCCTGGTCTGGGGCTGGATCTCGCGCTGGCGCATCTCCGTCTGGAGGACCAACTGATGCGTACCGTACGCACCCTGGCCGCCGCCCTCCTCGCGGGCGCCGCCCTGATCGCCCCGGCGGCCACCGCCTTCGCGGCCCCGAGCCCCGTGCCCAGCCCGGGCAAGGGCACCGGCAAGGACGGCAGCGCCCCGACCGACGCCGGCACCGGATTCCGCACCGCGGCCCTCTTCCGGCCGGGCCAGAAGGCCACCGCCACGGCCTCCACCGGCGACTACCTGTACTGGGCGGTGCCCGCCGACACGGGCCAGCGGCTCACCGTACGGGCCACGGTGACCCTGCCCGCGTCCGCCGCCCGGCACGGCGGCCAGACCTGGCAGCTCGACCTGTACGACGGCCTGCGTCGCAGGCAGCCCTGCACCTACGGCAACCAGCACGTGGCGGCGGCCAAGGAGGACGCCACCGTGGAGCTGTCCTGCACCCTGCGCACCGTCCGCTCCGGGGCCGAGCCCTGGTCCGACGACCCGCTGCCGGGCAGCTACTACGTCCGCCTGACCGTCGTCGGCGTTCCCGAGGACGACCACGGACTGCCCGTGAAGGCGCAGGTCGAGGCCGAGGTGAAGGACACCGGCGGGGCCCAGGCGGTGGACGCCGCCCTCGGCGAGCCGCTGGTCCCGGGCATCACCGGCGCCTCGGAGCAGCAGCGCGAGGCACGCGCGCCGGAGGGCGGCTGGTCCGGGGGCTGGTGGTCCGACCGCTGGCTGTGGACCGCCGCGGGCGGGGTGCTCGCGGCCCTGGCCGGCCTCTACGGGTACTGCCTGACCAGGGGTTCCGGCCGCCCGTCCCGGTCGCAGGGCTGACCGGCCGCCGCACCGGTACCCGCTGCCGGTGCGGCGCGCCCGCGCGGGTGCCCCGTACCGTGCGGGACGATCATCCGGCCACGGAGCGTGGGCTATGTTGGGGGAAGAGTGACGTGAGAAGGAGGCCGCCGGTGTCATCCGGGCAGCAGGCACGCGCGCAGGCGGCCGCGATCACGCCCAGCCAGAGCCCGCCCGCGGAGCGGGAGAAGCCGGCGGCGGACCGGCTGCTGGCGCTCTTCGACGGCCACCGGCTCTCTCCGGGCCAGCGGCGCATCGCCCAGTACCTGATCGACCACCTCACCGAGGCGGCGTTCCTGTCGATCACCGAACTCGCGGAGCGGGTCGGGGTCAGCCAGCCCTCCGTCACCCGCTTCGCCGCCTCGCTCGGCTTCAGCGGCTACCCCGCCCTGCGCGAGGTGCTCCAGCCGATGGCGCTGAGCGCGGTGGCGGGCGGCACCCAGGACACCCGGGAGCAGATCCGCCACAACGAGCTCCAGGCCGCCGTCGACGCCGAGATCGAGAACCTGGAGAGCGTCCGGCGGCTGCTCGCCGACACCAACCGGGTGCTCGGCATCGGCCGCGAGCTGGCGCGCTCGGTCCCGCTGACCGTGCTGGGGCTGCGGATCTCCGTCTCCCTCGCCGAGTACTTCGCGTACGCGGCCCGCCGCATCCACCCCGACGTCCGCCTGGTGACCCGGGGCGGCAGCGTGGCCTACGACGCCCTCCTGCAGTCCCGGGCGGCGGGCGGCAGCTGGGTGCTGGCCTTCGCGATGCCCCGGCACGCCAACGAGACCCTGGCCGCGCTGCGGGCGGCCCGCAGCACCGGGCTGAGCGTGGTCCTGATCACGGACCCCACGGTGGGCCCGCTGGTGGAGGAGGCCGATGTGGTGCTGACCGCCGGCACCGGATCACGGCTGGTCTTCGACTCCTACGCGGCCCCCGGGATGCTCTCGGCGGCCCTGCTCCAGGCGATGGCGGACGCGGACCCCGAGCGCACCCAGGCCCGGCTCGAACAGTACGAGCAGGCCGCCGACCAGCACGGTTTCTTCCTCTAGGGGCGGTCTTCGACCCCGTTTGTTCTGCAGATATTCACTGTCCGGGGGTGCATGAAATTTTTCATACCCTTGCTTACTCGACGGTATATATGTTTACTGACGCAGGCGCTCCGGATCCCTCAGACGCCAAGGCGGACGTCCCCTCGTCCACCTCGAACGGACACCCAGTACGCCGGACCTCCTCACGGCGGAACCGGGTGTCGGGTCAGGGCCTACGGATCCCCGGAGGAGCGCCCCGGCGGCCTCGGCCAACCCCTGGGCCGAGGCCGCCCACCCACAGCAGTCTCTCGGTCAGAGTCCACACCCCTCGGAAGTGACGAGATGCCCCAGACGGCCACCCTCACGCGCAGCCCGGACTGGCCCCTCCAGGTCAAGGCCCCCGGCACGCACGACTGGGAACGCAGCGCCACCCGCTGGCTGCGGGACCTCCTCCCGGCCCGCTACGGCAGCTACCTGACGCTCACCCGTCACCACGCCCTCCTGGGGCGGCACGTCCAGCTCCAGCTCCAGCACGAGATGCGCGCGGTCCGCGTGGCCCTGCACACCAGCCGCGCCGAGCTGCCGACCCTGGGTGTCGCCGAGTCGGTCATCGAGAACACCATCCGGATGTACGCCCTGGAGCTGGAGCAGCTCGGCCGGCTCTCCCGGGGCGCGCGCCTGGTCTCCGAGGCTCTGGTGCTCTGCGAGGTCCCGGGCCGGCGCAGGCGCTGACCCGGGACGAGGGGCCTCGGCGGCCCCGGGCCGTCAGCTCTGGCAGAGGCCGCGCGTGTAGTCGTACGCCGCGGTCGCCCGGGAGTACGTCCACTGCGGCGTCAGGAGCGAGTCCGCCAGCCGGCGCGCGGCGGAAGGGCTCTCCACGACGTAGCCGAAGTCCTGGAGCCAGGACGGGTACAGGTTCTTCGAGCCGATGTAGAAGGCCGAGTCGTCCACCGAGACCAGCTTGTGGTGCTGGGCGTACGGCTTGCCGTCCGCCCACGTCGGCCGGTCGGAGGCGCGGAAGGATGCGAGCTGGAGGTTCTGGCACATCGCGGCCCTGGACGCGCGCTCGTCGCCGGTCAGCACGGTCAGCCGGCCGCGCAGCGCGTCTCCCATCTCCGTCAGGGACTTGATCTGGGAGTAGCCGCCGCTGCCGACCGCGCCCCGGTTGGCCGGATCGCTGACGACGATGCGCACCTTGACCCCGGCCTTCAGCTTCGCCGCGAGGATGTCGTAGAGGCGGACGTCGTAGCGGGGCAGCGGCGGGCAGGTCGCGTGGAGGTCCTGCTGCGAGATCTCCACATGGTCGCGGGCGCTGGCGACGAGGGCGCGCAGGGCGCTCTCCTCCGGGTTGACGGTGTCGTAGTCCCGGTCGGCGTTGGTGTAGTCGTGCACCCCGATACCGCACCGGGTGTCGGGCGCCGTCGGCAGGACGGGGCTGAAGGCCGAGGTGAGGTCCTTCTCGCGGATGCCCACGCCGAGCCCGCCGACCGCGAGGGCCGGGACATCGCCCCCGTCGGCCGGTGCGGCCGGCCGGGGCAGGGTGGGCAGGCAGTCCGCGCCGTTGGAGGAGGCGAACCAGACGCTGGCCCAGCTGCTCCTGTTGCGGCAGGTCCAGTCCCACAGGGTGTCGAGGTAGCGGCCGGCGGAGCCCGCCGCCGGGCCCGACAGGGCCAGGTCGACGTCGTTCACGGGGTGGGCCGTGTCGAGGTAGTCGTCCTTCCAGCTGTTGACGCCCCCGGTGATCACCGTGGCGCCGTCCACCACCACCAGCTTCGAGTGGTTCCAGGAGAAGCCGGTCTTGGAGGTGGTCATGGAGGCCACGTTCAGGGTGACGTCCGCCGCCGCCGGGCCCAGCTTCGCGATCAGTTCGTCACGGTAGGAGGACGGGATCACGTTGGCGTGGTAGACCGGTGCGGCCCCGACGAGTACGCGTACCTGGAGGCGGTTGCCCTGGCGCACCGACTCCTTGAGGCCCGCCACGATCGCGTCCTGGAAGGCCCCGTTCGGGAAGGGGGCCAGCGTGGAGATGTCCACGCTCTGCCTGGCCTTGGCGATGTCCTCGCGCATCGTGTCCAGCAGCCGGCGGGAGCCCGGACGGTCCGTGCAGGAGGGGTCGCCCCAGCAGCCGGGCGTCTGGAGCAGCCCGCCGGAGCCGCCCGCGGTGGATCCGCCCGGGGCGGAGGTGCCGAGGCGGTTGCCCGAGGTGCGCTCCCAGACCGACCCCTCCAGCCCCGGCGAGGACTGGCGCACGGCCTGTTCGACGGCGTCCAGGTGCGGGGTGGGGGAGTCGGCGAAGGCGGGGGCGGCGGGCAGCAGGGCGAAGGAGAGCGCGAGGGAGAGGGCCGTCGTGCGGACGGTGCGTGCCAATGTGGTTCCTTGGAGAGGGGGGTGGTTCGGACCGGAGGGACCCCGGGAGGGAGTCCGCTCCGACCTTGATCAACTCGCGCAAGTTACCAGCCCGTAAGGTGTGGTTCACCCTGCTTGGTCTGCTTCCGGCCACCGCGCCCCGTCACCACGTCCGGCCGCCGCCGGACCGTCACAGCCAGGGGATCTGGTCCGCCGCGTAACGGTAGGCGCGGAACACCGAGTTCTGCGCGCCGCGCGAGGACTCCAGGCCCGTGCCCTCGCGGAAGGAGCCGAACTCCGGTACGACGAACTCCCACACCACGTCCCCCTGCGGGGTCACCTCGAAGAGCCGGCCGAAGGAGCCCTCCGCGATGAAGGTGTTCCCGTTGGGCAGCCGCTGCGCGCTGGACATGTACGGGCTGTAGAAGTTCTGCGGCGGGTTGTCCTCGTACGACCAGACCTCCTTTCCGGTCGCCGGATCCAGCTCCAGCACCCGCGAGTACGGCACCGAGGTCGTGTCCCGGTACGTGCCGTTGTCGAACACGAGGATGGTGCCGCCCGGCAGTTCGTGCGGGTAGTGCTGCTGGGCCAGGACGTCGGGGCCGATCCGCCAGCGCACCGATCCGGTGGCGCGGTCCACGGCCACGGTCGTGGAGGCGCTGCGGAAGCCCACCACGACGCCGCCGTCGGCGAGTTCGTTGACGGTGTTGGCCATCGGCCAGTGCTCGCGGGCGAAGTGCCGGTTCAGCGGGACCTCTTCGGGGTCCAGGTGCTCGATCGCCGCCCAGCGCCAGACGGTCTCCCCCTCCCAGGTCAGCTCGTACACCACGTCCCCGTAGATCACCCCGCCCGGCGCCTCGGAGCCGGGAACGCCGCCGCGGATCCGGGCGGCGTCGGCGGGGGTGAGGGGCTCGACCGTGGTGATCAGCAGGTTGCCGTTGCGCAGGACGGTGGCGTCGTGGTGGTGGAAGGGGTGGCGCACCTCGCGCAGGACCGTGGAGTCCGGGGCCAGTTCCTGGAAGATGCCGCCGTGGTAGACGTCCCAGATCGGGAAGAGGGTCGGGCTGGTGGTGTCCTTGGCGGCGTAGAAGAGGTTGCCGTTCGGGAGCAGCTGCGCCTGGCGGCCGGGCGGGTGCGGGGAGCTCCAGGTGTGGGCGGGCCGGCCCTCGATGTCCACGAGGCGGATGGTGCCGTCGCCGGCGATCGGGGTGTAGAGGGTGTAGCCGCCGTAGCTGCGGCCGGGGTCGTGGGCGCGCAGGCCCGTACCGCGGCGGCGAAGGGTGTTCTGGTCGACGCTCATGGGGGTGTCTCTTTCTTGTCGGTCGCTCGGGTGGCTTCGGGTCGTGGTGGTCAGTCGGTGAGGGTGACGGCGGCCGGGTCGGCGGTCCGGAGCGGGCCGGGGTGCAGCCGGGCGCGCAGGGCCTGCGGGTCGGCGGGGCCGGGGAGGTTCTGGGCCGCCTTGGCCCAGGCGGCCTCGTCGGCCAGCTGCGCCAGGAGCTCGGGGCTCAGGCTCGGGCCGTAGGTGTAGCGGGGCTGGAACGTCTCGACGTAGCCGGGCTCCAGGGCTCCCTTCGCCTGTGCGACGACCGCCTTGCGGGCGGCGGCCGGGTCGGCCTCGGCCGCCTGCCGCGCCCGCAGCACCGTACGCAGCACGGCGGTGGCGGTCGCGTCGTCGGCGCCTGGCCCGGCGACGAGGAGGGTGCGGGCGGTGTAGCCGGCGAAGGGGAGTTCGGCGTAACGCTCGCCCAGAGCGGTGCGGGCGGCCTCGTAGAAGCTGGGGAAGGTCACCCCGGCGTCGATGTCACCGCGGGCCAGGGCGGCGGTGACCTGGTTCGGGGCCAGGTTGACCACCGTCACGTCGGCGGGCGTCAGCTGCGCGGAGGCGAGCATCCGGCTCAGGGCGTACTCGACGTTGGTGCCCTGCGGGACGCCGACCTTGTGCCCCTTCAGCGCGGGGAAACCGGTGATCTGGCGGTCGGTGCGGGTGAGCAGCCGCCAGTCGGAGAACCGCGACAGCTCGGCGAGGATCCGCACGTCCCGGCCGCCGAGCGCCGCCGTGACGGCGGGCAGGTCCCCGACGACCCCGAACCCGGCCTGCCCGCCGAGCACGGCGTTCAGCGCGTCCCGCCCGGTCGGCAGGGTGGTCACGGTGGCCTCGACCCCGTCGGCGGACCACAGTCCCCGCTCCTGTGCGAGGTACACGGGCGCGCCGCCGAGCTGATCGCTCCCGGCGATGGTGACTCGGTGGCCTCCGGCGGCACTCCGGCCGCTGCCGCCCGCGCAGGCGGTGGCGGACAGGGAGAGCAGGGTGGCGATCAGCACGGCGAGGGCCGCGCGGGGTCTGGGCATGGGGGGCCTTTCGTCAGGCGGGTGGGCCGGGTGGGCCGGGTGGGTCGGATGGGCCGGGTGGGCCGACGGCTTTCCGGCGGTGCCGGGGGCCGGGCGTGTTGGGCGCGTCGGGTCGGCTGCCGTTCCGGGCGGGGCCGGGGTCGGCGGGCGTTCCGGGCCGGCCGGTTGCCGTTCCGGCGGGGTGGGTCGGAGGCCGGGGCGGGTCACGGGGCGGACAGGTGGCCGGCGATCAGGAGGCGCAGGGACGGGTCCGGGGGGCCCGGCGGGACCGGGTGGTCGGCCAGGACGCGGCCCGGGGAGCCGCCCAGGACCACCACCCGCCCGGCCAGCGTGAGGGCCTCGTCGATGTCGTGCGTCACGAACAGCACCGTCGTGCCCCGGCGCCGCCACAGCTCCCGCAGCAACTCCTGCATCCGGCAGCGCGTCAGCGCGTCCAGCGCCCCGAACGGCTCGTCCATCAGCAGGACTTCCGGCTCCGCCGCGAGCGCCCGGGCCAGCGCCACCCGCTGCTGCATCCCGCCCGACAGCTCGGCCGGGTACTTGCGCGCGCCGTCCGCCAGCCCGACCTCCTCCAGTGCGGCCAGGGCCCGCTCGCGCCGCTCCGGGCGCGGCAGTCCGAGCCGCTTCAGCGCGAACTCGACGTTGCCCAGGGCCGTTCGCCACGGGAAGAGCGCGTAGTGCTGGAAGACCACCCCGCGCTCGGGCCCCGGGCCGCGCACCGGCAGCGAGCCGGCCGTCACCCGTCCCGCCGTCGGCCGTACGAATCCGGCCACCGCGCCCAGCAGCGTGGACTTCCCGCAGCCGCTGGGCCCCAGCAGGGCGGTGAACGATCCCGCCGGCAGCACCAGATCCGTCGGCTCCAGTACCGGCGCGCCGCCGCCCCCGTACCCCAACGCCACACCCTCCAGCCGCACTTCGAGGCTCATGACGCCCCCCAGTGCGCGAACCGGCGCCCGAGGGCGGCCAGCACCAGGTCGGCGGCCACCCCGAGCAGTCCGAGGACGATCAGCCCCGCGAACATCCGGTCCACCCGCAGGAACTGGCCGTCCACCTGGAGCCGGTACGCCAGCCCGCTGTCCGCGCCGCCCAGTTCGGCGGCGACCAGCGCCAGCAGCGCCACCGAGGCGCCGTAGCGCAGGGCGGCCAGCACGGCCGGAGCGGCGGCGGGCAGCAGCACCTCGGTGAACCGCCGGTGCAGCGGTGCCCCCAGCGTCCGGGCCGCCCGCAGGTGCGAGACCGGCACCCGCGAGACGCCGTCATGGACGTAGAGCCAGACCGCGAGGGCGACGGCGTACGCGATCAGCAGCCGCTTGGCGCTCTCGCCGATCCCGAACCAGGCCGTCGCCAGCGGCACGAGGGCGATGGCCGGGATGGGGCGGAGGAAGGAGACGACCGGGGTGACGGCCGCCGACAGCCGCGGCAGGTACCCGGTGGCGAACCCGAGCGCGCCACCGACGGCCGCCCCCAGGGCGAAGCCCTGGCCGGCGCGGGCCAGGCTCGCGCCGAGGTCGGCGGCCAGGACGCCGCTACGGGCGCTCTCGGCCAGCGCCGCCGCCGTGGCGGCCGGCCCGGGCAGCAGCCCCGGCGCCACCGCGCCGGACCAGGCGGCCAGTGACCAGAGCGCGAGCACGGCGCCGGCCGCGCCCAGGGCGGGTAGGGCCCGTCCGGCGGGGGAGGGGGTGGCTTGCACGGCAGTACTCCTCGGCGTCGTTCATAAGTGAGATCAATAATTGACCACGCTTATGAACGGCTTGTTGCAGCAGTACGAAACCTCCGGCGCCCTCCCAGGCCCCTTGATCCGATGGGGTACGTTCACGAGGTGTCCCGACCCCGAACCGAACCCACGCCCGAGGCGATCGAGGTCGGCCAGGCGATCCGCGACTGCCGTACGGCGCGCCGCGTCTCCATGGCCGTACTGGCCTCCCGCTCAGGGCTGTCCCAGCCCTTCCTCAGCCAGCTCGAACGCGGCCTGGCCACGCCGAGCCTCAGCTCGATCTACCGCATAGCCGAGGCCCTCGACGTGGCCCCCGGCACCTTCCTGCGGCCCCCCGAACGCCCCGGCGTCATCAGCCACCAGAGCGACCCCCAGGTCATCCGGGTCTCCGAGGCCGCGGGCCAGGTCGCCCAGGTCCTCATCCCGGGCGGCCGCAGCGGCCTGATGGAGGCGTACGAGCACCACTTCGAGCCCGGACAGGGCGAGCGGGGCTGGTTCGAGCACCCGGGCGAGGACTTCCTCTACGTCCTGGAGGGCGAGATCGTCCTGGAACTGCGCGACGAGCCCCCGCTGCCCCTGCGGGCGGGCCAGAGCGCCCACCACCGCGGCGAGGTCCCCCACCGCTGCGCCCTGGCCGCAGGGGCGGGCCCGGCCCGCGCCCTGCTGGTCATCGCGAACCCCTAGGCAGGGGCTGGGGGCTGACTCTCAGGAGAGCCGGGTCACCCGGGTCCCGAACGACGGTCCGGTGAGCCGCGTGCCCACCGCCACCGGGACGGTCCTCGCCCCGGCGCCCTCGCCCACCGTGAGCACCCCCACCTCGGTGCCCGCCCCGGCCTCGTGCGGCACGGGCTTGCCGCCGGCCGTGCCGAGGGAGGCCCGCAGCCGCTGGCCCGGTACGCCGATCACCGTCAGGTCCTTCGTCGCCACGAGCGGGGTCCGGCCGCCGAGTCCGTCCGAGACGTAGCCGACCGTCTGCCCCTTGTGGATCACCGGAGCGGCGGCGAGGGCCGCACGGACCGCCTCGATGACCTTGCGGCTGTTGTCCAGCACCAGGGCGAGGCTGTTCCGGGCGTCCGGATCCGGGCCCTTGACGTGCTGGTCCATCATCGTGCCGAGGATCAGCGGGGTCTCGCCGCCTACCGTCTTGTACGCGGCCCACATCAGGGTGCCGCCGGCGGGCGTGCTCGACCCCGTCTTGATGCCCACGTTGCTCAGGCCGCGCACCGACAGCAGGCTGTTGTTGTTGACGAGCGATTCGGGCAGTCCCTCGATCGTGGCGCCGGGCGTCGCCACGATCGCCCGGAACACCTCGTCCCGCATCACCGCCTCCGCGAGCCTGAGCTGGTCGACGGCGGTGCTGACGGTGCCGGAGTCCAGGCCGCTCGGGTCCGTGTACCGGGTGTCCCGCATCCCGAGCTCCTGCGCGGCGGCGTTCATCTTCGCGAGGAAGGCCGCCTCGCTGCCGCTGTCCCAACGCGCCAGCAGACGGGCGACGTTGTTGGCGGAGGGGATCATCATCATCTTGAGCATGTCCTGCTCGCTGAACTTCTGCCCGACGGTGAGGGTCTGGATCCGCGACTCGTTCTCGGACCGGCCCCCGGCGGCCGCCTCCGGGTCGACCTCGATGCGGGGACCCGGGTCGCCCTTGCGCAGCGGGTGGTTCTTGAGGATGACGTACGCCGTCATCACCTTGCCCACGCTGGCCGTCGGCACCGGCTTCTGCTCGCCGAACGTACCGATGTCGCCGGAGCCGGGGATGCGGACGGCCGCCTGGCCCTGCGCCGGCCAGGGGAGGGTGGTGGTGCCGTCGAGGGTGAACGAGTCCTGGGACGCCACGAGCCGCGGCTCGGGCAGCGGCCGCAGCATCTGCGCCCCCACGGCGACGCCCCCGAGCACCAGGCCGACCGCCGCCCACACCGTGACCCGGCGTACGAGGGTGCGGCGCAGAGTCTCGGCGGGGGGCGGGGAGTTGGTCAGCTCGGCGAGCAGTTCGAGGGGCGGCCGGGGGGTCTCCCGGGTGCGCTCCAGCACGACCGGCCCGGGCCCGGCCACGCCGACGGGGTCCCGGCGGGCGGGTGCGTGCGCCGAAGTCCGGGCGGCTGCCTTCGGTGCGTCCGCCGCCTCGACTTGGGACGGCGGGGAGGCGGGCTCGGTCCGAGGACGGTCGCCGGTTCCGCCGTCCGCGCCGGCGGTCGTCGCCCCTGCCCTCGCCCCCTTCGCGGGCGCGGGTACGCCGGACTGGCGCCCGGCGGTGCCGCCGTCTCCGTCCAGGTCTTCCTCGTTCTGGTTCCGCTCGTCCTTGTCCTTCGCCCAGGAGGGACGCCGCACCGGTGCGGCAGGCTGCTCCTTGCGCAGGGTGAGGGTTGACGCCGCGTCGTCGTCCGCGAGCGGTTCCCCGGCGGCCGGCGGGCCGGATTCCGTCCCGGCTTCGCCGTCCCGACCGGCCCACGAGGGACGGCGTACGGGGGCTTCGCCCTTCGGGGACCCGGTCCCGGCGGCAGCCCCGTCCCCGGGGAGGGCCCGGCCCGCGGCTTCGTCCTCAGGGGCGCTGCCCGCCCGCGGGGAGGCGTCGACGCCAGGGGCTTCCGGCTCGGCCGGGGCTTCCGGGCCTGACGTGTCGGCCTGAGCGTCCGTCTTGACGGCATCCGGGTCGGCGGGTCCCGCCTCGGCCGGGTCGTCGGTGTCCGGCTCCCCGGCGCGCTCACCGGCGTCCGCCTGGGCGTCGGCCTCGGCCGGCTGCTGAGCGCCGGGCCCGTCGCTGCCGACCGGTTGGCTGCCCGGGGTGCCGTCGCTGTCCGCCTTCCCGGCGGGGTCGGCGTCGGCGTCCGGCTGGGCTTCGGCTTGGGCCGGCTTGTCGGCGGGGGCCGGGTGGTCGTCGGCGTCCGGCTTCTCGGCGGGGTTGCCGTCGGCGTCGGGCTTCTCGGCGGGGTCGGCGTCGGTGTCCGGCTGGGTGTCGGCTTGGGCCGGCTTGTCGGCGGGGGCCGGGTGGTCGTCGGCGTCCGGCTTCCTGGCGGGGTCGGCGTCGGCGTCGGGACCCGGCTGCGTGCCGGGGAGGCGGTCGGCCGTGGGCGGTTGGCTGCTGGAGCGGTGCTCGGTGGCCGAGTTCCCGGTGGGGGCGGTGGCGCCCGGCTTCGGCTCGGCGGCCGGCTGGCCGGCGCTGGGCATACGGGGGTCCGGCTTTGCGGTGGGGTTGGTGCCCGGGCCCGGCTTCGGCTGGGGCCCGGACGAGGAGTTGCCGCCGGCCGGTCCGTCGGTGTCGGCCCGTTCGCTCCCGGCCAGGGCAAGGGGTTCTTCGCCGTTTGCCACCGATTCCGCCTTCATCCACGCCACCTTGCTGTTCGCTCCCGGCTCCGCCGGTCTCGCCGCTACGTCGGTGCGGCCGCCGTCTCCGGCCCGCTGATCACCTAGATGCGCGGCCTGGCCTGCGCGTTCCGTGTCCGATCGGCTGTGACCGTTCGGTCATACTCCGCCGCTCCGGACACCAGGTGCCGCGCGAGGAGTTCCGTCGCCGTACCGCACCACACGTGCACGGAACCGTGCCGCACCACACCACATCGGACCGCACCGGCACCCGACTGCACCGCGTGGTCACCGCACCGGCACCGGCACCCGCACCCGCATCACCCGCCCCCGCGCTGCACGTGCCCCCGCCCGGCACGCGCGGTGGGCGAACCCGCGTCCTCGTCTTACAGGCAGTGGCCGCCCTTGCTGCGGTCCGGTTCGGCCAGCAGGCCGCGCGCCGCTCGTAATAGCGCAGGGTCTGGATTTCACCCTGGCCGCCTCGGCGACCTGCCCGCTGCGCAGACCCGCACGCACCGCGTTCCCCCCGGCGAAGGTCCGGGTGGCAAGTCCGACGGGGCTGGTGGGGATCCACCGGGCACGTGGGTCACTGACCCCGATGGGACACCGCCTGAGCGCGGCCCGGGATTCCGGCCGTGACTCTGGAGCCATGGCCGACGTGTCCATACCTGCTGGACGAGGAACTCGACCGCGCCGAAGGCCGGACCGGCTGACCGGGCGAACCGCCGCCGGGCAGCCGACGCCCGTGCCGCGTCAGGGTCACGGCCGCGGCGCCCCTGGCGGTGTCGCCGTCCCGGCTCCACCGGCCGAAGGAGGGCCGACGCGCGGCAGCAGGGCCGCGGCGGTCAGCCCGCCCAGGCCGACGACCGCGAGCGTCGCTGTCGCAGCCGCGTACGCGCCCTTGCTGAGCCCGGACACCAAGATCGTGCCCGCGATGGCGGTGCCGAGCGAGGAGCCGAGGTTGGAGACGCTGCGCGACAGGCCGGAGATCTCGCCCTGCTGCGTCTCGGGGAAGCACGACTGGACCACGTTCACCGACGGGGTGAGCATCACCCCCAGCCCCAGCCCGATCAGCAGCAGGCCGGGGGTGAACGCCCACGCGCTGGGTGTCCAGGCGACCAGGGCGATGAGCACCGCGATACCGGCGACCGCCACGAGGAAGCCGGCCATGATGAGGGTGCGCTGCGCGCGGCGCCGGGCCAGCTTCTCGGCGGCCAGCGAAGAGGTGAGGATGCCCAGGGTCGCGGCGGTGAAGATCACTCCGGTCTCGATCGCGTCGTAGCCGCGGACGACCTGCAGGTAGGCGGCGACGGTGAAGGAGACGCCCATCAGCATCAGCCACTGTGTGTTCTGGGTGACCAGACCCAGGTTCGAGGTGCGGTTGCGGAACAGGCTGGTCGACAGCAGCGCCTCTCGGCCCTTGCGTTCGCGGCCACGCACCCAGGCGAAGAACCCGGCCAGCACCGCTGCGCCGGCCAGCAGCAGGCCGAGCGACAACCAGCCGTTGTTGTCGACGGCGAGGATGCCGGTGACCAGCAGCACCAGGCCCGCCGCCGACAGCACCGCCCCGACGGTGTCGAAGGGCCGGGCGGGATCGGGCGGCAGCGGATCGTCGAGATGGCGGCTCAGCACCACGATCACCACGATCACCAGCGCCTGGAACACGAACGCCGCCCGCCAGCTGATCGCGCTCGTGATCAGGCCGCCGATCAGCGGACCCGCGGCCGCGCCGATCCCACCCATCGCCATGATCGCGCCGAACGCCCGCGCCCTCGACGCCGTGTCGGTGAACAACAGCGTCGTCAGGATGTAGACCGGCGGAATCAGCAACGCCGTGCCCACACCCTCCAGGATCGAGTTCCCGACGATCAGCACCCCCAGGCCGGGTGCCACCGCGCTGAGCAGCGCCCCCACCCCGTAGACCACGAGCCCCACCAGCAGGCAGCGCTTGCGTCCCCACTTGTCGGTCAGCTTCCCGCCCGGGATCATCAGCGCGGCCATCACCAGCAGGAAGATCGTGATCGCCACCTGCACACCCTGCACCGTGGTGTCGAGGTCCTCACTGATGTCATTGATCATCACGTTCATGTTGGAGCCGGCGAAGCTACAGATGAACTGCGCCAGCGCCAGCGGGGCGAGCACCCGCCGTGCCCCCGTCGTCGCCGCATCTGCCATGCCGTCACCTGCCCATTCACCGCATCCGGGGTACCGAGGTGTTGCTGTCCGCAGCCGCCTGGCGCTGACGGAACACAGCCGCGCTACGACCGTCGCACGGCCAACCTCCCCAGAGCCGAAGGCGCGCAGCAGCAGCCTGAAGATCGCCGCGCGAGGCTGCCCGGACCCCGCAAGCAAATCAAGGTCATCATTCAACAACCCCAGACCGCCGTTTTCTGATGTGACCCGGGGCCATGACCGTCCTCGAACCGGTCGAGCCAGGCATCCTCGTCGCCGAACCCTGCACGCGCCCGCGCTGCACCCCGCACCCGCACCGCGTCGGCCTCGCGGCCGGCTTGCTCAAATCTGCGCGTTCTCCGGTTACTTCGAGCAAGTTCCTTCAAGAACCCGGCCCGGGTCGCTATCTTTCCGTGTGCATGCCACATCGGTTGTCCGCTGTCCGGACCGCACGAGGAGCTGCCCCATGAGTCAGACGCGTCCGCCGAGTACGACGAGGCCGACCACGAGGCACCACCGCCCCCGCCACCGGGCCCGCAGCCGCCTCGCGGCGCTGCTCGCCGGGGTGCTCGCCGCCGCCGGGCTCGCGGCCGCCGGGCCCGCCACGGCCCGCGCTGCCGCGTCCGGCCCGGCGGCGGCCGCCTCCACCGCCGGGTCGGTGACAGGGCTGTCCCAGTCGGGCGGCACCTTCACCGTGAGCACCACCAGCGGGGCCAAGGCCCGGGTGACCATCGCCCGGGCCGACATCTTCCGGCTCTGGCTCTCCCCGGACGGTTCCTTCACCGACGACCCGGCCGGCACCGACCTCGCCCCCACCACCGACTTCGGCCCCGTCACGGCCCGCTCCACCGACGCGGGCCCGTACTACCGGATCACCACCGGCTCCCTCTCCCTCCACGTCAACAAGTCGCCCCTGATGTTCTCCCTCTACCGGGCCGACGACACCACCCCTGTGTGGCAGGAGACCCAGCCCACCAAGTGGGGCGGCGGCAAGACCACCCAGTACCTCGCCCGGGGCGCCGACGAGCAGTTCTACGGCACCGGCCTGCGCCTCGGCGAATGGGCCCTGCGCGACAAGACCGTCCCCGTGGCCGTCGACAACAAGTGGCGCGAGAACAACAACGCCAGCCCCGCCCCCTTCTACATGTCCACCCACGACTACGGCGTCATGCGCAACACCTGGGCGCCCGGTTCGTACGCCTTCAACGCCCCCACCACCCTCACCCACAACGAGAACCGCTTCGACGCCTGGTACTTCACCGGCGACTCCCTGAAGTCCGTCCTCGACGCCTACACGGACGTCAGCGGAAAGCCCTTCCTCGCTCCCCTCTGGGGCCTGGAACTCGGCAACGCCGACTGCTTCAACGCCTCGAACCCGGCCTACCAGGGCGACCACAACCGGCTCCGCCACCAGACCACCCCCGACGTGGCCGGATACGCCGCCGACGCCCGGGCCGCCGACATGCCCTCGGGCTGGTTCCTGCCCAACGACGGCTACGGCTGCGGCTACACCGCCCCGCTGAAGTCCACCGTCGACGCCCTGAAGGCCAAGGGCTTCCAGACGGGCCTGTGGACCTCGACCGGGCTCACCGACATCGCCACCGAGGTGGGCACGGCCGGCACCCGCGGGGTCAAGACCGATGTGGCCTGGATCGGCGGCGGCTACAAGAGCGCCTTCCAGGGCGTCCAGCAGGCCGTCGACGGCATCGAGAAGAACTCCGACGCCCGCCGCTACGTCTGGACCGTCGACGGCTGGGCCGGCACCCAGCGCAACGCCGTCGTCTGGACCGGGGACACGTACGGCACCTGGGACGACATGCGCTGGCACGTCCCCGCCATCGCCGGCGCGGGCCTGTCCGGCCTCAACTACGCCTCCGGCGACATCGACGGGATCTTCGGCGGCAGCCCCAAGACGTACGCCCGCGACCTCCAGTGGAAGGCGTTCACCCCCGCCTTCATGACCATGTCGGGCTGGGGCGCCGTCAACCCCTCGGCCGGCTACCAGGACAAGCAGCCCTGGCGCTTCGCCGAGCCCTACCTGTCCATCAACCGCAAGTACCTCCAGCTCAAGATGCGGCTGATGCCCTACCTCTACACGATGAGCCGCGTCGCCCACGAGAGCGGTGTCCCCAGCACCCGGGCGATGGTCCTGGAGTACCCCGACGACCCGGTGGCCCGCGGCAACCTCACCAGCGGCCAGTTCATGGCCGGTGACTCCTTCCTCGTCGCACCCGTCGTCTCCGACACCTCCGTCCGCGACGGCATCTACCTGCCGGCCGGGACCTGGACCGACTACTGGACGGGCAGGACGTACGCCGGACCCGGCTGGCTGAACGGCTACCAGGCACCCCTCGACACGCTGCCCCTCTTCGTCAAGGGCGGGGCCATCGTGCCGATGTGGCCACAGATGAACTACTCGGGGGAGAAGCCCGTCTCCACCCTCACCTACGACATCCACCCCCGCGGCAGCTCCTCCTTCAGCCTGTACGAGGACGACGGCCGCACCCGTGCCTACGCCTCCGGCGCCTACGCCCGCCAGCGCGTCGACGTCACCGCCCCGGCGAGCGGCTCCGGCACGGTCACCGTCTCCGTCGGCGCCCCCAGCGGCAGCTACGCCGGACAGCCCGCCGGGCGCGGCTACGAGCTCACCCTCCACGTGGCCACCGCCCCCACCGCCCTCACCCTGGACGGCGCACCGCTGCCCCGCCTCGCCGGCAAGAGCGCCTACGACTCCGCCACCACCGGCTGGTTCTTCGACCCCGCCGACCGGGGCGGCGTCCTGTGGGTCAAGACCGGAACGAAGACGGGCGCGTTCAGCGTCACCGCCACCGGCACCTCGGTCCCCGCCGCCAGTGCCATCCCGGCCCCCTCCTCCCCGATCCCGTCCTCGGCCTGGACCCTGGTCTCCGCCGACAGCCAGGAGACCGCCGCCGAGAACGGTGCCGCCGTCAACGCCTTCGACGGCAACCCCGCCACCCTCTGGCACACCGCCTGGTCCACGGGCACGCCGGCCGCCCTGCCGCACGAGATCCAGATCGACCTCGGCGCCCGCTACGCCGTCGACGGCCTCGGCCACCTGCCCCGCCAGGACGGCGGGGTCAACGGCCGGATCGGCGGCTACGAGGTCTACGTCTCCGACTCCACCACCGACTGGGGCAGCCCGGCCGCCACAGGCACCCTGCCCGACACCGCCGCGGCCTCATCCGTCACCTTCGCCCCCCGTACGGGCCGCTACCTGCGGCTACGGGCCCTGACGGAGGCCGGCGGGCGAGGTCCCTGGACCAGCGCCGCCGAGATCACCCTCACCGGCCGCGCCAGTCCCTGACCACCCCCCACCAGGGTCCGGCCCGGCCCCACGCCGGGCCGGCCCCGAAGACTCTGGTGCCGGAGCCCTCGCGCGGGAGATCATCCCCGGATGACCACTGAAACGATCACCGCGGCGGCATCGGGCACCTGGACCCTCGGCGACAGGGAGGTCCACCGCATCGGCTTCGGTGCCATGCGCCTCCCGCAGGACGGCCCCGCCCTCCAGCCCGACGCCGTTCCCAGCGACCGCGCCCGGGTGATAGCCGTCCTGCGCCGCGCCGTCGAACTCGGCGTGAACCACATCGACACCGCCGCCTTCTACTTCTCCCCGCTGCGCTCCGCCAACGAGCTGATCAACAGCGCCCTGGGCGGCCCCTACCCCGAGGACCTGGTCATCGCCACCAAGGTCGGCCCCCGCCGCGACGCGGCGGGGGAGTGGGCCGACCACGCCCTGACGCCGGGCGAACTGCGCGGCCAGGTCGAGGAGAACCTCCGCCAGCTCGGCCGCGACCACCTCGACCTGGTCAACCTGCGCGTCCTCGGCAACCACTCCCTCGCCGACCGCTTCGGCGCCCTCGCCGAACTCCGCGCCGCCGGGCTCATCCGTCACCTCGGCGTCTCCAACGTCACCCCCGAGCAGCTGGCGGAGGCCCGCACCATCGCGCCGGTGGTCTGCGTGCAGAACATGTACGGCATCGGAGTCCGCCCCGAGCAGGACGAGTTCGTCCGCTTCTGCGGGCAGGAAGGCATCGCCTTCGTGCCGTTCTACTCGATCGCCGCCTCCGGACGCGAGGGCGGAACGAGCGGCTCCGAGAGCGCGGAGCTGCTGGATGTCGCCCGGGCCCACGGCGCGAGCCCCGCACAGGTCCGCCTCGCCTGGACCCTGCACCGCGGACCCCACGTCCTGGCCATCCCGGGCACCGGCAACCCCGCCCACCTCGACGCCAACGTGGCCGCCGGCGCCCTGCGCCTGAGCGAGGACGAGCTCGCCCGCCTCGACGCCCTCCACCACACCGCTCCCTGACGGCCCCCGCGGACGCCGCCCCGCGCGGCGGCGTCCGGCACAATCGGCGGATGAGCGATGAAGCCCCCCGCGACCCCGCGCCCCGTTCCCCCGAAGACGACCCCTACCTCTGGCTGGAGGACGTGAGCGGCGAGGACGCCCTCGCCTGGGTGCGGGAGCGCAACGCGGAGACCGTCGCCGCCCTGACCACCGCCCCCGCCTTCAAGGTCCTGGAGCGCGAGGTCCGCGAGGTCCTCGACGACGACGGCCGCATCCCGTACGTGGTCCGGCGCGGCCGCCACCTCTACAACTTCTGGCAGGACGCCGACCGCCTGCGCGGCATCTGGCGCCGCACCACCCTGGAGGAGTACCGCACCGAGCGGCCCGCCTGGGAGACCGTCCTCGACCTGGACGCGCTCGCCGAGGCGGAGGGCGAGAAATGGGCCTGGGCCGGCAGCAGCGTCCTGGCCCCCGGGCACCGCCACGCCCTGGTCATGCTCTCGCGGGACGGCGCCGACGCCTGCGTGGTCCGCGAGTTCGACCTGGAGACCCTGGCCTTCGTCGACGAGGGCTTCACCGTCGGGGAGGCCAAGACCCGCGTCTCCTGGATCGACGCCGACCACCTGTGGATCGGCACCGACTTCGGCCCCGGCAGCATGTCCCCGTCCGGATACCCCCTTCAGGTCCGCCGCTGGCGCCGCGGCACCCCCCTCGGCGAGGCCGAACTCGTCTACGAGGGCCGCCCCGCGGACCTGTCCGCCTCCGGCTGGCGCGACCACACCCCCGGCTACGAACGGGACTTCGCCGTCCGCAGCATCGACTTCTGGAACCAGGAGCTGTTCCTCCTCCCCGAGGACGGCGCCGCCCCGCCGGAGAAGATCGACGTCCCGGACGACGCCGTCACCTCCGTCCACCGCGCATGGCTCCTGGTCAACCCCCGCTCGCCCTGGCTCGGGCACCCCGCGGGCAGCCTCCTCGCCTTCGGCTTCGACGCCTACCGGGCGGGGGACCGCACCCCGAGGGTCCTGTTCACCCCGGACGAGCGCACCGCCCTCGCGAGCCACCACTGGACGCGCAACCACCTCATCCTGCGCACCCGCGCGGACGTCTCCTCCCGCCTGGAACTGCTCACCCCCGGCCCGGACGGCTGGAGCCGCGCCCCCCTGGCCGGCGTCCCGCCCCTGTCCACGGCCACGGTGACCTGCACCGACCCCGACGAGAGCGACGAGTACCTCCTCGACGTCACCGGCTACCTCCAGCCCTCCACCCTCTACCGGGGCGAAGCCGGCACCGACGGCGTCGAGATCCTCAAGCAGGCCCCCGCCCTCTTCGACACCGCCGGGCTCACCGTCAGCCAGCACTTCGCCGCCTCGCCCGACGGCACCCGGGTGCCCTACTTCGTCATCGGCCCCGAGGACCGGCCCGGCCCCGGCCCCGCCCTGCTCTACGGCTACGGCGGCTTCGAGGTCTCCATGGTCCCGTACTACAGCGCCGTCACCGGCCGGGCCTGGCTCGCGCACGGGGGGACGTACGTCGTCGCCGGCATCCGGGGCGGACGCGAGTACGGGCCCGCCTGGCACCAGGCCGCCCTCGGCGCGAACCGGGTCCGCGCCTTCGAGGACTTCGCCGCCGTCGCCCGCGACCTCACCGCCCGGGGCATCACCACCCCCGCCCAGCTCGGCATCGAGGGCGGCAGCAACGGCGGCCTCCTCATGGGCGCGATGCTCACCCGCGAGCCCGAACTGTTCGGGGCGGTCGTCGCCCACGTACCGCTCCTCGACATGCTCCGCTTCCACAAGCTCCTCGCCGGGGCCAGCTGGACCGCCGAGTACGGCGACCCGGAGGACCCCGCGGACCGGCCCCACCTCGAAGCCCTCTCCCCCTACCACCGGATCCGCGCCGACGGCCCCCCGTACCCGCCGCTGCTCCTGCTCACCTCCACCCGCGACGACCGCGTCCACCCCGGCCACGCCCGCAAGATGGCGGCCCGGCTGCGGGAACTCGGACACCCGGTGCTCTTCCACGAACACCTCGGCGGCGGCCACGCGGGAGCCACCGACCACCAGCAGACCGCCTTCAACGAGGCCCTCGTCCACACCTTCCTCCGGGACCACCTGACCCCGCCCAGGTGACCGGCCGGCACCGCTGAGCAGCGGCCCTACGCCTGGGCGCGGGCGATGAGCAGGGCGACGTCGTCGTGCGTGTCGGGCCGGCGCAGGGCCGACAGCAGCAGGTCGCAGGTCTCCTCGATGGGGCGGTGCGGGCCCGCCAGCAGGTCGGTCAGGGTCAGCAGCCGGGTGTCGATGTCCTGGTCCCGGGTCTCGACCAGGCCGTCCGTGTAGAGGATCAGCTCGTCTCCCTCGCCGAGGGTGAAGGCGCTGGTGTGGAAGGGCACGCCGCCGACGCCCAGGGGTACGCCCGTCGTCAGCTGGAGCAGCCTCGGATGGCGCCCGCTGCGCAGGTGCACCGGCGGCAGGTGGCCGGCCGTGGCGATGTGGCACAGCCGTGAGTGGGGGTCGTAGACGGCGTAGACGCAGGTGGCCATGGCCTCGCCCAGGTCGGCGGTGGCGGCGTCGAGGTGGGTGAGGACCGTCGCCGGGTCCAGGCCGAGACGGCCCAGCGCCCGGGCCGTGGCGCGCAGCTGGCCCATGGTCGCGGCGGCGTTGATACCGCTCCCCATGACGTCGCCGACGACCAGCGCGGTCCGGTCGCCGGTGAGCGCGATGACGTCGAACCAGTCGCCGCCGGTCTCGTCCGCCGCCCCGGCCGGCTGGTAACGGTAGGCGATGTCCAGCCCGGGCGCGGCCGGCGGGTGCTGCGGCAGCAGATGGCGCTGGAGGGCCAGGGCGGCATGGCGCTGGCGCTGGTACCAGCGGGCGTTGTCGATGGACACGGCGGCGTGGGCGGCCAGTTCGGAGGCGAGCAGGACGTCGTCCTGGCTGAACGGTGCCTGGTTGCGGGCCCGTTTCAGGTCCAGCGTGCCCAGGACCTGGCTGCGGGCGATCAGCGGCACCGCCAGGTACGAGTGCACCCCCGCCTCGGCCAGCAGCCGGGCGGCCTCCTCGTCGCGGGCGATGCGCGGCAGGTCCTCCGGGGTGACGTGCGGGACGAGGACGGGCCGGGCGGTGCGGGCGCAGCGGGCCACCAGCCGGTCGGCGCGGTACAGGGCCACGTCCCCCACGGGGTCGGCCGCGTCCTCGGCGGGCGTGCGGTAGCCGGCCTTCACCGCCAGCGCCCGGAACCGTACGGTCAGCTCGTCCGCGCCGTCGCCCGGCCGGCCGCCGGTCAGCACGGTGTCGAGGACGTCGACGGCGGCGATGTCGGCGATCTCCGGCACGGCGACGTCGGCCAGCTCCCGGGCGGTGATGTCCAGGTCGAGGGTGGTGCCGATGCGCACCGAGGCGTCCGCGATCAGCGACAGACGGCGCCGGGCGTGCGCGGCGGAGACGGCGGCCCGGTGCTGCTCGGTCACGTCCACCACCGACACGGCGACGCCGATCACCCGCGCGGACTGGTCCTCCAGCCGGTAGATCGACACCAGCCAGGCGCGCTCCTTGGCGTCGTCGGAGATCCGGCCGGTGGTGAAGTTGTCCAGGACCGGAACGCCGGTCTCCATGACCTCGCACATCCGCTCCTCGACGGCGGGCGCGTCCAGGAAGGGCAGTATGTCGCCGATCCGCTGTCCGAGGTGGCGCTCGGACGGCACCCCGTTGATCCGCTCCAGCGCCGGGTTGACCAGGACGTAGCGCAGGTCGGTGTCGAGGACGGCGAGCCCGATGGGGGACTGGTCGACCATCCGCAGGGAGAGGGCCAGATCGCGTTCGACCCGGCGCAGGGTGGCCTGCTCGGAGGCGAGCCCGAGGGCGAACATGCCCCCGTGGTCGGCCTGGAGGCGCATGTTGCGGAACTCGACGAGCACGGTGTGGCCGTCGCGGTGGCGGACGGGGAAGGAGCCGGCCCAGGCGCCCTCGCCGGCCATCACCCGGGCGAACAGGCCGAGGACCTCCTCCCGGTTCTCCTCCTCCACGAGCAGGGTCACCGCGAACCGGCCGAGCGCCTCCTCGGCGGAGTAGCCGAACAGGGTGGCGGCCTGCGGGCTCCACAGCCGGATCCGCCCTTCGGCGTCCAGCACCACCGCGGCCACTCCGAGGACGTCGAGGAGACCGCCCGCCGAGGGAGAACCGGCGGGCGGGGGCGCAGGAGGTTCCTCCCCGGGGCCGTCGGCCGGCGGAGCGGGCTGCGCATCGGCCATCACCGGCCTCCTCACCCGGACGGAGCTCCTTCCATGCTGGCGCCCCGCTCCTGGCCCGGCGACCCGGCGGGGGCCATAGGGGCGGAGGGGGCGCCGGCGGGGCTCCGTGGCGGGCGGGACCGGGGCGCCGCATCGTGCGGCACCCCGGCGGGCCGGGCCGGTCAGGGGAAGGGAGATCGGGCGCAGGGGCGTCAGTGGAAGAGCATGGAGGCGCCCCCGGCCGCCGTGGTGACGGAGCCCGGGCACAGGAAGCTGCCCGAGGACTTGGTGGCGGTGAAGGCACGGTTGACGTACTTGCGGGTGGTCCCGTCGCGGTCCCACACGATGTTCGTGGCCTTGTAGCGGCAGGAGACGAAGCTCTGCTGCCCGGTGATGTCGATCAGGTCCGTCCGGGCGGTGGCCGTCGCGTCGTCGAACGTGAAGGCCGGGTCGTTGTTGAGGGAGGCGGTGATCCCGCCGCTGCAGGCGAGGTTCCCGCCGGGCTTGTTGATGCTCGTACGGTCCACGGTGAGGGCGGTGGGGGGATTGGCGCTGGTACGGGCGTTGGTCCAGGTACAGGTGTTGCCCGAGACCACGATGACGCCATCGACCTGCTGGCCCGCGGTGGGGCCGAGGGCGGCGGCGCTCGTGACACTGCCGACGGTGGCCGCGAGGGCCATGACCGCTATGGCGAGTTTCGCGCGGTGCATCATGTCGCTCCTCTGTGACACGTCCTTGTGGGGGTGTGGTGCGAGGGCGGTACCGAGTGCGTCAGGGAGCGTGCCACAGGGCTCGCGAGAAATCCCGAGCGATGTCATGCGCGTGTCAATATTGGCCGGATCGTGGCGGCCGCCGGGCGGGGGCGGCCGCGGTCAGGGCAGATCGGTGTCCACCGGTTCGGCCTCGTAGACGTGCGGGGCGTCGCCCTGCCACTCGATCAGCGGGACCGCACCGCCGAGGACCACCTCGTCGGGGTCCGGCACCTCGGCGCGGCGCAGGAACTCGATGACGTCGGGATCCGAGTGCGCGACGCCCAGGACCGTCTCACCCCCCTCGGCGCGCAGGCTCACCCGGCGGCCGCCCGAGGGCGAGACGCGGTGTACGACGATCGGCGCGTGCTCCATCCCTCCACCCTGGCCCCACCCTGCGCGCCCCGCATCCGTGCACCCCCGTCCGGGGCCGCGCGTGGCAGGCTGGAGCCATGTGCGGCCGTTACGTCTCCACCCGTGCCCCCGAGGACCTGACGGGCCTCTTCGACGCCGTCCCGCCGGACCCCGGTCTGGTCCTCCCGCCGAGCTGGAACGTCGCCTCCACCGACCCCGTCTGGGCCGTGCTGGAGCGCGCCGACCGGGAGAGCGGGGAGCTGGAGCGGCAGCTGCGGCCCCTGCGCTGGGGGCTGGTGCCGTCCTGGTCCAAGAGCGCGGACGGCGGCGCCAGGATGATCAACGCCAGGGTCGAGACGGTGGGGGAGAAGCCCGCCTACCGCCGCGCCTTCGCCAAGCGCCGCTGCCTGCTGCCCGCCGACGGGTTCTACGAGTGGCAGGCCGTGGCGGCGACCCCCACCGCCAAGGCGTACAAGCAGCCGTACTTCATCACCCCGCAGGACGGCTCGGTGATGGCGATGGCGGGCCTGTACGAGTTCTGGCGCGACCCCGCCGTCACCGACCCCGACGACCCGGCCGCCTGGTGGTCCACCTGCACCGTCATCACCACCGAGGCCACCGACGCCGCCGGCCGCGTCCACCCCCGGATGCCCCTGGCCCTCGCCCCGGCCGACTTCGACGCCTGGCTCGATCCCGCCCAGGAGGACCCCGGCGCCCTCCGTGCCCTGCTCGCCACCCCGGCCGGCGGCCGCCTGGAGGTCCGCCCGGTCACCACGGCGGTGAACAGCGTCCGCAACAACGGCCCCGAACTCCTCACCGCCGCCGCCCCTTGACCGCTACCCCCGGCCGGCCCCGGGGACGGGCGTCCGGTCATACCGTCCGTACGGTGACGCCCGCCGCGGCCAGCGCGTCGGCCGCGTCCTGCGGGGCCGCCGCGTCGGTGACGACGGCGTGCAGCGCGGAGGCGGGCAGGACATGGGCGAGGGCCGTACGCGTGAGCTTCTGCGACTCGGTGACGGCGATGACCCGGCGGGCCGAGGCGATGGCCGCCCGCTTGACGGCGGCGTCCGCCAGGTCGTAGGCCGTCAGTCCGTCGGCCGCCGTCAGGCCGCAGCAGCCGATGACGGCGGTGTCGAAGCGCAGGGCGGCCAGCGACGCCTCGGTCAGCGGCCCGGTCAGCGAGAGCTCCCCGCGGCGGGGCGCCCCGCCCGGCAGCAGCAGCGTCAGCTGCGGCGCGTCGGCGAGGACGTTGGCGGCGTGCAGGGACAGCGGCATGACCGTCAGCCTGCGGTGGTGCAGCGCCCGGGCCACCTCCAGGCAGGTGGTCCCGCTGTCCAGGACCACCGACTCCCCCTCCGTCAGCAGGGCGGCGACCTCGGCGGCGAGGCGCCGCTTGACCTCCACCCCGTCGCGGGCCCGCAGCGGGAAGGGGGCCTCCTCCCCGCGGAGCAGCAGGCTGCGGGCCCCGCCCCGGTAGCGCTCCAGCACCCCCTGCTCGGCCAGGGCCTCCAGGTCGCGGCGGATCGTCATCTCGGAGGCGCCGGTGAGCCCCGCGAGCTCGGCGACACTGCTGCTGCCCCGGGCGCGCACGGTCTCGGTGATCTGCCTCAGGCGGTCTGCACTCATGCTCAGATTGAACAATGTTGGTGTTCGAAACGCAAGTTCCGAACATCTCTGGTGTTTGTTATGTTCGCTCCATGGAGACGGACACCTCGGCGAAAGCCGCACCCCCTGCCGCACCCGACGTCACGGCCACCCTCAGGAAGGCGCGGGCGGCCACCACCGGCTGCTTCGCCCTCAACGGATTCGTCATGGGCATGTGGATCGTGCACATCCCCTCGGTGGAACAGCGCACCGGTGTGAGCCACGCCGTCCTCGGCTGGCTCCTGCTCCTCCTGGGTGCCGGGGCCTTCGCCGGGATGCGGTTCGCCGGCCCGCTGACCGACCGCTTCGGCGCCCGCCTCGTCGTCCCCGCCGGCGCGGGGCTGTGCAGTGCCGCGGTGGTGCTGCCCGCGCTGGCGGGCGACGCCGTCGCCCTGGGCGGGGCCCTGCTGCTGCTCGGCTTCGGCAACGGCTGCCTGGACGTGGCCATGAACACCCACGCCGTCCAGGTGGAACGCGGCTACGGGCGCCCCGTGATGTCGGCCTTCCACGCCGTGTTCTCCATCGGCGGCGTACTCGCCGCCCTGGCCGGCGCCCTCGCGCTCGGCGCCGGCCGGCCGCCCGTGGCCACCCTGGGCGCCACCGCCCTCGGCGGGCTCCTCCTCGCGCTCCTGCTCCCGCCCGCCCTCCTGCCCAGGGAACCCGCCCGCGCGGCGACCGCGCCCGAGGCCGTCCCGGGCCGCCGCCCGACACCGCCGCGCATCCGGATGCTCGCCGCCCTGGCCTTCCTCCTGATGCTCTGCGAGGGCGTGGCCAACGACTGGAGCGTGCTCCACCTGCGGGACTCCTTCGACGCCCCCGCCTCCACCGCCGCGCTCGCCTACGGCGCCTTCGCGACGGCCATGACCGCCGGCCGGCTCCTCACCGACCGGCTCGCCGCGCGCACCGGCCCCGTCGCCGTCCTGCGGTACGGTGCCGTGCTCGCCGGGGCCGGCCTCGCGCTGGCCGTCGCCGCGCCCGCCGTACCGGTGGCCCTGGCCGGCTGGACCCTCTTCGGCGCGGGCCTCTCCGGCTGCGTCCCGCAGCTGTTCAGCGCCGCCGGCCACGCCGACCCGGACGCCGCCGGGGCCAACGTCTCGCGCGTCGCGGGCCTCGGCTACCTGGGCATGCTGGCCGGCCCGGCCGTGATCGGCCCGCTCACCCGCCTCGTACCGCTCGGCCCGGCGCTGCTGCTGCCCGTGGCCTGCTGCGCCTTCGCCGCCCTGGCCGCACCCGCCCTCCGCCCCGCCCCGGCGCCTGAGGCCCTGTGAGGCGACGGCCGGCGCTCTCACCGTGCCGGGTGCCCGGGGCGGCCCGATAGTGGAGCTGTGAGCGACGACGGGACGCGGCGGCCCCCGGCGGCGGGCCCCACCGGGGGCACCGCATGGTCCGGGAGTGAGGGAGCGCGGGCCTTCGCCGCCGTGGAGGCGGCCACGGACTGGCTGCTGGGCTACCCCTTCGTGCTGCGGGCCCTGTCCCGCCGGATCCGGCCCGGCGCCGTCCTCGTCGACTACGGCTGCGGGCCCGGCACGGTGGCCGACCACGCCGCCCGGGTGCTGGGGGCGCGGGTGATCGGGGTGGACACCTCGCCCGAAATGCTCGCCCTGGCCCGCGCCCCGGAGACCGCCGTGGCGGAGTTCCACCTGGTCGAGGACGGGCGGACGGCCGGCCTCGCCGACGGCTGCGCGGACGCGGTGATGTGCAGCCACGTGCTCGCCTCGCTGCCGGACGAGGAGGCGGTGCTGTCGGTGTTCACGGAGGTCCGCCGGCTGCTGCGCCCCGGCGGCCCGTTCGTCCTGCTGTCCACCGACCCCGACTGCGGCGGCCGGGCCTACGCCTCCCTGCGGATCGGCGGTCCGGGCACCGCCCACGCGCCCGGTGAGCCCCTGACCGTACGGCTGCTGCGCACCGACGGATCCTGGCAGGAGGTGCGCAACCACGCCTGGCCCGTCACCCTGCTGCCGGCGCTCCTGGAGCGGGCCGGTTTCCGTGACGTGGTCCAGGAACGCCCCACGGTCGAGGAGGCGCAGGACGTCGCCGATCCGGATCTGGCCGGCAGCCGTCCCTGGACGGCCGAACGCGAACAGCCCCCGCTGGTGGTCACCACGTCCCTGGCGGCCTGACCCGGCAGGACCCGCTACCGGACCGGCGGCGGCGTCGCCGCGGCCGGGTACTGCTCGGCGAGCACCGTGGCGAACAGCGTGCTCACGTCCGCCGCGGACAGGCCCTGCTCGCACGCCTCCCGCATCCACTCCCCGAGCCGGGCCCGCAGCGGGGACTCCGGGGCCGTCTGCGGGGTGGCGAGGGAGCGGGTGATGAACGTGCCCGCACCCTGGCGCACCTCGACCAGGCCGGATCGCTCCAGCTCCCGGTACGCCTTGAGGGTGGTGTTCGGGTTGACCTTCGTGCTGGCGGCGACCTGCGCCGCCGTCGGCAGCTTGTCCCCCTCGGCCAGCGCACCCATACGGAGCGCCTGCTCCACCTGCTGGACGATCTGGAGATAGGCGGGCAGGCCGCTGCGGCGCTCGATGCGGAACACGACCATGGCGCACGCCTCCTTGATCACCGAAGACCATCTGAAGATCATCCGAAAAGCCCGGTCCAGCCTAGGGGGTGTCCGCGGGCCGTGACCCCGGATCGACGGCCCTGCTCAGAGGGTGCTCCGCCGCGTCCACCACAGGACCGACCCCACGAGGACGGCGCTCAGCCCCAGCAGCACCCCGGCGGCGCCGGCCTGCATGCCCGCCATCTGGTCCGCGTCGAAGTAGTCCCAGACCGAGTTGACGATCCCGCGCGCCGCCCGGCAGCCCTCCGGCGAGGCGTCCTGCACGCAGGTGCCCCACCCGTAGAGCCGCCCCGAGGCGGTCCCCACCCACTGGTCCACCTGCACTACCTGCTCCAGCGCCGGCGGCTCGGGGCTGCCCAGCGGGAAGGCGAGCCGGCGCGGGGTGCCGAGGTCGCCCTTGTAGACGTCACCCACGAAGAGGGCGGCGCCCGAGAGCAGGAAGGTGACGGTCATGGCCGTGGTGGCCCGGCGGGCCACCACGCCGACGGCGATGCCCAGGGAGGTGGTGAACAGGGCCGTCGCCGCGAGGACGGGGCCGCCGGCGTCGAAGAGGGCGCCGCTGAGCCAGTCGACGGGCGCCAGCGGGCCGGCCGCCCGCCACCACCACCCGTACAGCAGGCCCAGGATCCCGGTCGTCAGCATCGCCAGAGCCAGCGCGAAGCACAGCTTCCATCGCAGCCAGCGGCCCCGGGGGACGGACTGGGTCGTCACCAGCCGCGCGGTGCCCTGCTCCCGGTCGGCGGCGAGGAGCGGGGCGCCGAGGAAGACGCCCAGCAGCAGCGGCAGGAAGCCCAGGTTCCGGCCGAAGGAGTCGAGGTCCTCGCGCACCCGGTTGACGGCCTCCGGGGCGACGGAGTCGGGGGACCGGGCGGGCCACCCGGCGGAGTGCAGGGTGTCCAGCACCGCGGCCCGCTGGTAGAGCATCCAGGCCGAGCCGAGGACGGTCACGGCGGCGCATAGGATCAGCGCCGCGCGGTGCTGGCGGACCAGGAGCCAGGCCAGTCCGCGCAGCCGGCGCGGGCGGGCGGACGCGGCGGCCGGGCGGGCCGGCGCCGGGGCGGGAGCGGTCATGGCGTGGCTTCCTTCCGGTGGCAGGGGACGGCGGTGGGGGAGAGCAGCGGGGGCGCGCCGGGGGAGCGGAGGTAGGCGAGCAGCACCTCCTCCGTGCTCGGCTCCGACAACTGCCACGCCGGGTCCAGGGGGCCCTCACGGCGTACGAGCGCGGAGAAGTGGCGCCCGGAGGTGCGTACTTCGACGACGGTGTGGGTGTGCAGGGCGGCGGGAGGCCCGTCCCCCTGTGTCACCCCGCTGACGAGGGTGTGCATCGGCACCAGCTCGTCGGTCTCGCCCGCCATGCGCAGACGGCCGCCGTCGAGGACGAGGACGTAGTCGCACATGTCCTCAATCTCGTTCAGCAGGTGGGAGGAGATCAGCACGGTCGTCCCGTGCTCGGCGGCCTCCGACAGCAGCAGCGCCCCCATCTCGTCCCGCGCCACCGGGTCGAGGTCGGCCATCGGCTCGTCCAGCAGCAGCAGTTCGGGCCGCTTCCCGAAGACGAGCGCGAACGCCACCCGGGTCCGCTGGCCCCCGGACAGGTCGCCGGCGCGCGCCTGGAGCGGAATCCGCCCCGAGTGGACGATCCGCTCGGCCGCCTCCTGGTCCCAGCCCGGGTTGAGCTCGCGTCCCAGCCGCAGGTGTTCTGCCACGGTGAACCGCTTGAACAGGGGTTTGTCCTGGCCGAGATAGGCCCACCGGGCCATGGTGTCCGGGTCGGTGACGGGCGAGCCGAAGACCCGCACCTCACCGGCCGAAGGCTCCAGCAGGCCGGCCGCGAGGGACAGCAGGGTGCTCTTGCCGGCCCCGTTGGGCCCCACCAGGGCGGAGATCCGGCCGGCGGGGATCCGGAAGGACACCTCCTCCAGCGCCCATCCGCGCCGGTACCTCCTGCCCAGCCCGCGTGCCTCCAGAGCCCAGCGGGTACCCGTCGCGGCGGATGCGGTCGTATCGCGCACGGCTCCCCCTTTCCGTGAATCCACTAGGGAACTAGTGGAATCATGGGGGCAGGGTCCGGCCCTGTCAATCACCAACGGTCCTGTCAGCCGCCCGCGGGCGCCGCGTCGGGTGGTGCGGACACCTGGTGCAGCCGCAGGGCGAGCTGGAGCTCCAGCGCGCGGTCGGGGGACTGCCAGTCGGGGCCGAGGAGGCGGCCGATGCGCTCCAGGCGCTGCACCACGGTGTTCACGTGGACGTGCAGCACCTCCTTCGCCCGGGCCTGGCTCATGCCCGAGGCGAAGTAGACGCGCAGGGTGTGGAGCAGGTCGCTGCCGCGCCGGGCGTCGTAGTCCAGGACCGGGCCGAGCGTCGCCCGGACGTACCCCGCGAGGTCGGGTCCGTCGCCCAGCAGCACGCCCAGGAACCCGAGTTCCGCGAGCGTGCATCCGTCCCCGGCCCGGCCCAGCGCGCACAGGGTGCTCAGACAGCGCAGGGCCTCCGCGTGCGCGGCGGGCAGCGCCGCCGGACCCCCCACCGCCCCCGCCGCGCCGACCGTCACCGGGGCGCCCACCGCCCGGCCCAGCGCCACGGCCAGCCCGGCGGCGTCCGCACCCGGAGCCGACGAGGGGGCCAGCAGCACGGCGTGGTCATGGTGGACCCCGGCCAGGCCCCGGCGTTCCCGGGCCTGGTGCGCGGCGGCCGCCAGCAGCCGCGGCCGCGGGGCGGCGTCGCTGTGCAGGACGAACAGGGCGTGCGGGCGGCCCAGGTCCACCCCCAGCCGCCGGGCGCGTTCGGCCAGCCCCGCCGGATCCCCGGACGGGCCGAGCAGGTCGCCGAGCAGCTCGCCCCGGATCCGGTCCTCGGTCTGCGCGACCGAGCGCCGCAGGAGCAGCAGCAGGGCCGTGACCATGGCGGCCCGTTCGAACAACCGCCGCCCGGCCTCGTCCAGTCCGGGCCGCCCGGTCAGGGTGACGCTGCCCAGCAGTTCGGGCCCGGCCAGGACCGCGCACACCCAGGTACCCTCCGCGGCGACCGCCCGGCCGCTGGTCCGCGAGGCCGCCACGGCCCGAGCGGGCGGGGCCAGCGGCCGGGTCCGCGCACGGGCCAGCTCCGTCCCGTCGGCGTCGTGCACGAGGGTGCCCCCGTCGAGGAGCGCGCCGATCGCCGCCGCCACCTCGGCCAGGTCACCGCCACGCAGGACCAGGCCCGTCAGCCTGTCGTGCGCCTCCTCCGCCCGGCGCAGCGCGTCGCTGTTCTCCTGGATGATGCGCGAGGCCACGCCCAGTTCCGCCAGCGCCCGGCGGGTCTCCTCCAGCAGCCGGGCCCCGTCGATGGCGATGGCCGCGTGGTCGGCGAGCGAGGACAGCAGCGCCACCTCGCGCGGGCTGAACTCGCGCGGGCTGCGGTCGGCGGCGAACAGCACCCCGATGACCCGCGCCCCCACGCGCAGCGGCACGCCCAGGATGGCGTGCAGGTCCTCCTCGCCGACCGCGCTGTCGATGGGCGCGGTGTGCCGGAAACGGGGGTCGCGCTGGTAGTCGCCGGTGGCGTACGGGCGGGCGGTCTGCGCGACCAGCCCGCCCAGCCCCTCGCCCATACCGAGCCGCAACTGCTGGAACGCCGCCGACACCGAACCGTCGGTGACCCGCATGAAGGTGTCCCCGGCGGCCTCGTCGTTGAGGGAGAGATAGGTGACGTCGGTGTGCAGCAGCTGCTTGGCCCGGTGGGTGATGGCCCGCAGCACCGAGTCCAGGTCCCGCAGTGCGGCCAGGTCCCCCGCGGTGTCGAACAGGGCGGTCAGCTCGGCCTCGCGGGTACGGTGCTGGGCCAGGGTCCGGTGGATCTCCAGGGCCACCGCGGTGGCCTCCTCCAGGGCGGCCAGCTCGGCGGGGGAGGCCCCCTCAGCCCGTGCGGAGGCGGCCGGCCGGGCGAACTCCTCGGCCGGCGCGCCCTGGGCCAGCAGCCCGAGCAGTTCCCGCAGCCTCGCGTCGGTCACGCCGCCGAGCATACGGGCCGGCCCCTCAACGCCCGCTGGGGGAGCCCGCCGTGGCCGGGGCGGCCGCGCGGGACCCGGTGAGGCTGCGGCCCCTGGTCTCCCGGGCGGCGAGCGCGGCCACCGTGGTCACCAGCGCCGCCGCGCACAGGTACACGGACACCGGGACGGAGGAGCCATAGTCCTTCAGCAGCTCGACGGCCACGATCGGCGCGAGCGCCCCGCCGAGCAGGGAGGCCAGCTGGGACCCCATCGAGGCGCCCGAGTACCGCACCCGGGTGTCGAACATCTCCGAGATGAAGGCCGCCTGCGGCCCGTACATCGCCCCGTGCAGCAGCAGCCCCGCCGTGACCGCGAGGGCGATCACCGCGAAGGACCGCGTGTCGAGCAGCGCGAAGAACGCGAACGCCCACACGGCCATCCCGGCCGACCCCACCAGCGTCACCGCCCGCCGCCCGATCCGGTCCGACAGCGCCCCCCACAGCGGGATGGTCACGAAGTGCACGGCCGAGCCGATCAGTACGGCGTCGAGGGCGTCCGACTTGGGCAGATGCAGGTGGACGGTGACGTACACCAGCAGGAAGGCGGTGAGGACGTAGTACGAGACGTTCTCCCCCAGCCGCACCCCGATGGCGGTCACCACCTCACGCCCGTGCGCCCGGAACACCTCGACCACCGGCGGCCGCTGCCGCGCCCCCGCCGCCTCCTCGGCCTCGGCCCGGGCCCGCGCTTCCAGGAACGCCGGCGACTCCGACACCGAGATCCGTATCCACAGCCCGACCACCACCAGCACCCCGGACAGCAGGAACGGAACCCGCCACCCCCACGCGAGGAACGCCTCGTCCGACTGCACGGCGGCCAGCAGCGCCAGCACCCCGGTGGCCAGCAGGTTCCCGCCGGGCGCCCCGGCCTGCGGCCACGAGGCCCAGAACCCCCGGCTGCGGTCGTCCCCGTGCTCGGCGACGAGCAGTACGGCCCCGCCCCACTCCCCGCCCAGCGCGAAGCCCTGCACCAGCCGCAGCACGGTCAGCAGCACGGGCGCGACCCAGCCGACGCTCGCATGGGTGGGCAGCAGCCCGATGGCGAAGGTGGCCCCGCCCATCATGAGCAGACTCACCACCAACAGCCGCTTCCGCCCGATCCGGTCCCCGAAGTGCCCGAACACCACCCCGCCGAGCGGCCGCGCGGCGAACCCGACGGCATAGGTGAGGAACGCCAGCAGGGTCCCGACGAGGGGGTCGCTGGCGGGGAAGAACAGCGTGTTGAACACGAGAGCGGCGGCGGATCCGTAGAGGAAGAAGTCGTACCACTCGATGGTGGTCCCGATCAGACTCGCGGCGACGATCCTCCGTATGCCTGACGGGCTCGTTCTGCTCGCTGCGGGGGAGACCATGTGCACCACTTCCAGGGGGTCTGCGGGGACGTCGGGTGTCGCCACAACGTAGAAGTCCGCAGATCAGCGGCATATGTGGCGGACCATCACAATCACAGGCCAGGTTGTGTGCCGCATCACCACACGACCACCACTGGCTCATTTCCACCCCCGGAGGAAGCCCCTCCGTATCGTGTCGGATGTGCAGAATTCGGCCCGTTTCAGCGGGCCGGTGCTGACTACGCAGCGCTGAACTCCGACATTCGGCGCGCATCGGGTCGGCAGCCTGTCGCTTGAGGGCTACCGACAGGTGCGCCAGGGGAAGCGCGAGGGAAAACCGTCCGCTTGCCACTCGTTCGAGGCGCTCACCGAAACAGCTGGTTGGGGAAGCCCAGCCACCCCGCGCTGAGTGCCCCCACTCGTCTTCCGGCTGGTGCAGGTGCAGTCAGGCCCGCGACTTCGATACGCTGCTGATGCCGCCTGGGTCTGTTCGCCGCCCTCAACGGCAAGCCCGACAAGCTGTCCGACCAGCAGGGCAACCCCGAATACTGGGGCTCGGCCATCAAGGACGGCCGCCAAGTCGACTTCGTGGTCAAGGTCCGCTACGCCGAGACCACCGAGGACGGCAGGTACGAAGCGCCGGGAGCGAAGGGGAAGGCCGGAGTCGTCACGGCCTATTGCCGCGGGATGCAGAAATGCCCCTCATGGGTCAACTGAACTGCTCAGAGGGCTGCCCCGCCCGCGCCCAGAGTGCCGTTGTCGCAGCCCTCCGGCACTACACGGACACCCCCATCGCCAGGCCGTACTACGTACGCGGGTGTGTTCCCGAGCCGGACGACGCAGCCGTGATCGTCGCGCTGTGGACTGGCCCGAGCGCACGGGAGAAGAGGACGCCCACGACCCTCTGTGCGCAGCCGTCTACGACCTGACCGACAGTGCCCATGTCATCCCATCTCGTCACTGTTGTGGCCTTCTCGGATTCCGGTGCTGACGGTTTGCTGACCGTCAGCGATCCGAGGCCCCTGTTGACCTGGATGAACGGAACCCGCTTCGGCGAGGTAAAGGGCTATGACGGCTCGCCGATCCCTGCCCCCCCACTTCCGCCGGCCCCCCTTGCAAAACCCGCGGTCGGATGCCCTGACCTGTATGTCCCTGTAGCGGGCGGAACTGGCTTCGGTGACCCCCGCGAAGCCTGCGACTGGCCGCCAGGGTGCCCACTTCCGGGTGACCCCCCGGTCCGGCTTCGCCGTCGCCGCGTCGTGCGTGCTTGAGCATCACCAGCAGGTCCGGTCTCGTCCTGGCCGTGGAACCGCCGGTCACGGGGAGCCTGCCGATGCACATCCTGCTCATCGCGAGCGCGTTCAACAGCCTGACGCAACGGGCTCATGCGGAACTGCGCGACCACGGGCACAGCGTGACCGTGGAGCTGGCCCTCCGGGACGTGCCCCTGTGGGACGCCGTCTCCCGCCACCAGCCCGACCTCGTCGTGGCGCCCATGTTGAAGAGTGCCATCCCGCCAGAGGTATGGGAGGCGTACACCTGCCTCATCGTTCACCCGGGCCCCGTCGGTGACCGCGGACCGTCCTCCCTCGACTGGGCCATCCACGAGAAGGTGAGCCGGTGGGGCGTGACCGTCCTGCAGGCCAATGCCGAAATGGACGCAGGCGACGTCTGGGCGTCGGTCGCCTGCCCGGTGCCGCCCGTGGGCAAGGGGGACCTGTACCGCAACGAGGTGTCCGACGCCGCGCTGGCTGCGATCCTCCTGGCCGTCGAACGCTTCGCCTCGGGTACGTTCTCGCCTCAGCCTCAGCCTCAGCCTCAGCCTCAGCCTCAGACCGGCGGAGGCGAAGAGGGGGCAGCTCGCACTCGGGCCTACTTCGACCAGGGTCTGCGCCGCATCCGCTGGGAGTCGGACACCACCGAGACCGTGGTCCGCACACTGCGCGCGGCCGACTCGTTCCCCGGTGTGCTGGACGAACTGCTGGGCAAGGAGTGGTATCTGCACGGCGGTCACCCGGAGTACGGACTGCGCGGCCGCCCGGGGGAGCTACTGGCCACCAGGTCGGGGGCGATCTGCCGGGCCACCGTCGACGGCGCCGTGTGGATCCCCGAGCTGCGCCCCCGGCGCGTACCCGGGGGGCCGGCCACGTTCAAGCTCCCCGCCGTTCTGGCCCTGGGCGACAGCCTGCCCAAGCTGCGCGAACACCCCGCCGCGCCGGACGCGGACGCCTCCCTCCGAACCTGGGCCGACATCCGCTACCGGGAGGACGGCCCCGTCGGCTTCCTCTCCTTCTCCTTCCCCGGCGGCGCCATGAGCACCTCGCACTGCCACCGTCTGCTCCGCGCCTACCGGACGGCCTGCTCCCGTCCCACCTCCGTGCTGGTCCTCGGTGGCAGCCGGGACTTCTTTTCCAATGGGATCCATCTGAACGTGATCGAGGCTGCCGACGACCCCGGCGCGGAGTCCTGGGCCAACATCAACGCCATGGACGACCTGGTGGAGGCCGTTCTGACGACCACGGACCGGCTGGTGGTGTCCGCGGTGGGCGGCAACGCGGCCGCAGGCGGGGTGATGCTGGCCCTGGCTGCGGATGAGGTGTGGTGCAGGAGGGGCGCGGTGCTGAACCCGCACTACCGCCTGATGGGCCTGTACGGCTCCGAGTACTGGACGTACACGCTGCCCGGCCGGGTGGGCCCAGGGGTGGCCGACAGGCTCATGCGGGAGGCCCTCCCGGTGAGCGCCGCAGCCGGACTGGGGCTCGGCCTGGTGGACCGTACGGTCGAATGCGGGCCACAGGACTTCGCCGCCGAGACCGGCCGCCTCGCCGCGCGGCTCGCGTCCTCATCCGCGACGCAGGCGCGTATCGCAGCCAAGAAGGCCCAACGGGAGCGGCACGAGGCGGCCAAGCCGCTGGCCTCCTACCGGGAGGAGGAACTGGTCCACATGCTCCGTACCTTCTCGGACCCGGACGCCCCTTACCACGCGCTGCGCAGGGCCTTCGTGCGCAAGCACCCCGCGGCCCGGACACCGCCCCACATCGGCGTGGCGCTCCCCGGGAGGAGGGCGGCGCCCCCGGCGTCCTCACGCTGAGGCGGTACCGGATCCGCCCCCGGCGCTGTCGCGGGGTGACCGGCTGCCTGCTATCAAGAAACGTGAAGGGAATATGAACCGCTTCGTCGTATTCCTCCCCTAGGAGGCTTGGCCCCATGGATGCAGCAACGCCGACCCCGGCCCCGTCCGAGACCGTCCCCGGCGCACCCGATGGGGACGAGTCCCCGATCCACATCCTCTGGATCAACGCGGGGCTGAGTTGTGATGGCGATTCGGTAGCCCTGACGGCCGCGATGCAGCCGAGCATCGAGGAGATCGTGCTCGGAGTGCTGCCCGGCCTGCCGAAGATCGCGGTCCACTGGCCGCTTGTCGACTTCGAGTGCGGACCGGTGGGTGGGGCGGACACGTTCATCGAGTGGTTCTTCAAAGGCGAGCGCGGTGAGATCGACCCGTTCGTGCTGGTCATCGAGGGATCCATTCCCAATGAGTCGATCAAGCCGGAGGGGTACTGGTGCGGGTTCGGCGACAACCCGGAGACCGGCCAGCCGATCACCACCAGCGAGTGGATCGACCGCCTGGCGCCCAAGGCGCTGGCGGTCGTCGCCATCGGAACCTGTGCCACGTACGGTGGCATCCACGCGATGGCCGGCAACCCGACCGGCGCCATGGGAGTACCCGACTACCTGGGCTGGGACTGGAAGTCGAAGGCCGGCATCCCGATCGTGTGCGTACCGGGCTGCCCGATCCAGCCCGACAACTTCTCCGAGACCCTCACCTACCTCCTCTACCAGGCCGCGGGATCCGCCCCGATGATTCCGCTGGACGACAAGCTGCGTCCGACGTGGCTGTTCGGGGCCACGGTGCACGAGGGGTGCGACCGGGCCGGCTACTACGAGCAGGGCCAGTTCGCCACCACGTACGACTCGCCCAAGTGCCTCGTCAAGCTGGGCTGCTGGGGGCCCGTCGTCAAGTGCAACGTGCCCAAGCGCGGGTGGATGAACGGCATCGGCGGCTGCCCCAACGTCGGCGGCATCTGCATCGCCTGCACCATGCCGGGTTTCCCCGACAAGTTCATGCCGTTCATGGACGAGCCGCCCGGCGGCAAGGTCTCCAGCGCGGCCAGCGGTGCGTACGGAGCCGTCGTCCGCAAACTCCGCTCCATCACCGCCAAGACCGTGGACAAGGAGCCGAAGTGGCGTCACGCGAGAGACGAGCTGACGACCGGATACCGGCCGCCCTGGTGACCGGCCCCGGACGTGCGACGCGCACGGCACCACCCCGGCCCCGCCTCGGCTGCGGCCCCGGCCGGCCCCGGCTGATCATCCCGTCCTGATCCGACCCCCTCCCGTAACGAAGTCTTGAAGAAGGGCGCTGCGCAGACGATGGCACCGACGACGAAGGCCGGCGACGACGGCAGTGGCCTGGTGGAGATGGCCTGGGATCCGATCACCCGGATCGTGGGCAGTCTCGGCATCCACACGAAGATCGACTTCAAGCAGAAGCGGGTGGCGGAGTGCTACAGCACCTCGTCGGTCTTCCGCGGCTACAGCGTCTTCATGCGCGGCAAGGACCCCCGCGACGCGCACTTCATCACCAGCCGCATCTGCGGCATCTGCGGCGACAACCACGCCACCTGCTCGGTGTACGCGCAGAACATGGCCTACGGCGTCAAGCCCCCGCATCTCGCCGAGTGGATCATCAATCTCGGTGAGTCCGCCGAGTACATGTTCGACCACAACATCTTCCAGGAGAACCTGGTCGGGGTCGACTACTGCGAGAAGATGGTCCGCGAGACCAACCCGGGGGTCCTGGAACTGGCCGAGCGCACCGAGGCCCCGCACGCCGGCGACCACGGCTACCGGACCATCGCCGACATCATGCGGTCCCTCAACCCCATCGAGGGCGAGTTCTACCGCGAAGCGCTGCAAGTCAGCCGGTACACGCGGGAGATGTTCTGCCTGATGGAGGGCCGCCACGTGCACCCCTCCACCCTCTACCCGGGCGGCGTGGGCACCATCGCGTCCGTCCAGCTCTTCACTGACTACCTCAGCCGCCTCATGCGTTACGTCGAGTTCATGAAGCGCGTCGTCCCGCTCCACGACGACCTCTTCGACTTCTTCTACGAAGCCCTTCCCGGGTACGAGGAGGTCGGCCGCCGGCGCGTGATGCTCGGCTGCTGGGGCGCCCTCAACGACCCCGAGTACTGCGACTTCACGTACGCCAACATGACCGACTGGGGACGGAAGATGTTCGTCACCCCGGGCATCGTGGTGGACGGCAAGCTGGTCACCAACGACCTCACCGAGATCAACCTCGGCATCCGCATCCTCCTGGGCAGCTCGTACTACGAGGACTGGGCCGGGAAGGAGCAGTTCGTCACGCACGACCCGCTCGGCAATCCCGTCGACCCGCGCCACCCGTGGAACCAGCACACGATCCCGGCCCCCCAGAAGCGGGACTTCAACGGCAACTACAGCTGGGTGATGTCGCCGCGCTGGTTCGACGGCAAGGACTACCTCGCTCTCGACACCGGAGGCGGCCCCATCGCCCGCTTGTGGTCGACCGCCCTGTCGGGCCTCGTCGACGTGGGCTACGTCAAGGCCACCGGGCACAGCGTCGTCATCACCCTGCCCCGCACCATGACCAAGCCCGAGACCCGCTTCGAGTGGAAGAGCCCGAAGTGGAGCAACGCGCTGGAACGCAACCGTGCCCGCACGTACTTCCAGGCATACGCCGCGGCCATCGCGTTGCACTGCGCGGAGCAGGGTCTGGCGGAGGTGCGCGCCGGACGCACCCAGACCTGGGAGAAGTTCGAGGTACCGGACGAGGGCCTGGGCGTCGGCTTCACCGAGGCGGTACGCGGTGTCCTCTCGCACCACATGGTGATCCGCGACGGCAAGATCGCCAACTACCACCCCTACCCGCCGACCCCGTGGAACGCCAGCACCCGCGACACCTATGGAACCCCCGGGCCCTACGAGGACGCCGTGCAGAACACGCCCATCTTCGAGGAGAACCCGCCGGAGAACTTCAAGGGCATCGACATCATGCGCGCCGTCCGCAGCTTCGACCCCTGCCTGCCCTGCGGCGTCCACATGTACGTGGGCGGCGGCAAGACCGTGCAGAAGATGCACATGCCGACCGGCCTGAGCGGCCTGGCCGGATGAGCGCGACCGAGACTCCGCGGTCTCCGAGCGCGGAGGAGGCCGGGCGGCGGGTCGAGGAGATCCTTGACCGGCTGACCGCTGCCGCAGACCCCGCGACGGCTGCGGCGGCCGAAGAACTGGTCCGGGTCCTGATGGACTTCTACGCCGCGGGCCTCGCCCGGATCGTCACACTGCTGCAGGCCCCCGCGGCGCGCGCAGCGCAGGGCGGCCCGCTCAGCGGGCTGCTCGGCGACGAACTGGTCGCCAGTCTCCTTGTCCTGCACGACGTCCACCCCGAGAACACCTCGGCGCGGATCTCCCGCGCTCTCAAGAGCGTTCAGGGACATGGTGTGGAGTTCGAGCTCCTCGCATTCGACGAAGCGACCGGCACCCTGCGGCTGCGCACGACCAGCCCGTCCGGCGGCGGTTCGGGCTGCGGCTGCTCCAGCACGGGTTCGTCGGCCCGGCAGGCCGTGGAGGATGCCCTGGCCTGCTTCGCCCCGGAGGTGAGCCGCGTGGAACTGGAAGAGGCCCCGTCCTCCCACGAGCCGGCCCTGCTCCAGATCGGCACGCGTCCGCCCACGGGCGCGGCGGGCCGGTCGGCTCCGGCGACGGCGCCGTGAGTGCGCCGCAGGGCCGGCCGCAGCCCCCGGCACCCGGCGCGCGGACGCGGGGCCTGCGCCGGTTCGCGGGACCGCGTGCGCCGCAGCAGGAACGGTGCGAACTGTGCGGAGTGGTCGTCCCGGACGACAACCACCGCCACCTCGTGGACACCGAGAGGCGCTCCCTGGCCTGTGCCTGCACCCCGTGCTCCCTGCTCTTCGCACAGCCCGGCGCCGGCAGCGGCCGCTACCGCACGGTCCCGGACCGCTATCTGGCCGACCCGGGCCACGCCTTCGACGCCGCCGCCTGGGACCTCCTGCAGATCCCGGTCGGCGTCGCCTTCTTCTTCCGCAACGCCGCACTGGACCGGCTGGTCGCGCTCTACCCCAGCCCGGCCGGTGCCACGGAAAGCGAACTCGACCCGGCGACCTGGCAGACCGTACTCGGCACCAGCCGGCTGGCCGGCATGCTCGAACCGGATGTGGAGGCGCTGCTGCTGCGCCGCACGGAAGGCCGCACGGAGTGCTACCTGGTGCCGATCGACATCTGTTACGAACTGGTGGGCCGAATGCGCCTGCTGTGGCAGGGGTTCGATGGCGGAGCCGAGGCACGGGCCGCTCTGCAGGTGTTCTTCGCGCAGGTCGGACAGCGGGCCCGGGCGCTCACAGAAGGAAGCAGGCCGTGACCGAGCTCTCCTTCACCTGCACCGGGGTCCGCGCCGACCCCTACGCCGCCGGCCCCACCCTGGTCTTCCGGCTGCACGTCACCGCGTCGGACGAGACCCGGGTGCACGCCCTCGCGCTCCGCTGCCAGATCCGCATCGAACCGGCCCGCCGCCGTTACGAGGAGCCGGAGGCGGACAAGCTGGCCGACCTGTTCGGCGAGCGCTCACGCTGGGGCACCACACTCCAGCCGGTGCAGTTCGCGCAGGTCTCCCTCATGTCTCCCAGCTTCACCGGGGAGACGGACATCGACCTCGTCGTGCCCTGCACCTACGACATGGACATCGCCGCGACCAGGTACGCCGAGGCCCTCTCGGGTGGCGAGGTGCCGCTGCTCATGCTCTTCTCGGGAACGGCCTTCACCGGTGCCGGCGGGTTCCGCGTCGAGCCGGTGCCCTGGGACCGCGAAGCGACCTACCGGATGCCCCTGGAGGTATGGCGGGAGATGCTCGAACAGCATTTTCCCGGCTGCGGCTGGATCCGTCTGCCCCGCGACACCATGGACGCCCTTCTCGCGTTCCGCTCGCACCGGGCGCTGCCCTCGTGGGAGGCCACCCTCCGGGCACTCCTGGACGAGGCCGCCCCGGCGGCTCCCCGGACACCGGCCCGTAGCCTGCCCCGTTCCGGTGCCGTACTGCCGCGCGTCACCGAGAGGACGGCGACATGACCACGACGGCCGTGTTCAGCCCCGAGGTGGAGTCCCGTTTCGCCACCGCGCGGCAGGTGGCCGATGCCGTCCTCTTCGAAGGCTACGTGCTCTATCCCTACCGGGCCTCGGCGGCCAAGAACCGGCTGCGCTGGCAGTTCGGAGTGCTCGTACCGCCCGCATGGGGCGCCGACCGTGAGGAACACGCCTTCCAGCGCACCGAATGCCTGATGGAACCCAGAGCGGGCGCCACGCTGGCGGCCGAGGTGCGGTTCCTGCGCGCCCAGCGGCGCACCGTCCAGGAGGCCCGGCCGGGCGGCACGTTCGAAACGGTGCCTGAACTGCACCTCCACGACCGCGTCCTGGTCCCCTGGGACGAAGGCACCGAAGAACGCGTCGAGATCGTCGCGACCGTGGCCGAGCTGACCGGAGACGGGATCGTCGTCCCCTTCACCCGGCCCGCCGGTGAAGACACCGAACCGGTTCACGACACGGACGGCGCGCTGGTGGGCCGGTTGGTCCGCCGGTACGACGAGGCCGTCGGCGTCGTACGCCTGTCCGCGAGCGAACTCGACGGTCCCTACCGGGTGATGCGGCTGACGGCCGTGGTGGAGAACACCAGCACGTGGGTTCCGGCCGACGGGAGCGGCGACCGCGACGCCGCACTGCCTCATTCGCTCGTCTCCACGCACCTCCTGCTCTGCCTCGACACCGGCTCGTTCGTCTCGATGACGGACCCGCCGGAGTGGGCCAAGGGCGCGGTGGCGTCCTGCCGGAACCGGAACACCTGGCCGGTGCTGGCCGGTGAGCCAGGCCGCGCCGACCTGGTGCTGTCCTCCCCGATCATTCTGGAGGACCACCCCGCCATCGCCCCGGAAAGCCCGGGGGCGCTCTACGACGCGACCGAGATCGACGAGATCCTCGCCCTGCGCACCGCGGCCCTGACCGATCAGGAGAAGCGCGAGGCCCGCGGGACCGACGCGAAGGCCGCCGCCGTGATCGACCTGGCCGACTCCATGCCGCCCGAGGTCCTCGAACGCCTCCACGGAGCGGTCCGCGCCCTGCGCGAGATCACCGAACCAGGCCCGTCCGGTCTCTCCGGTACGGGGCCGCCCATCCCGCCCGACCCGTTCGACACGCCTGGTGTCTCCCGTCCCGACACGCCCTGGTGGGATCCCGCGGGCGACGCCGGTCTCGACCCGGCCACCGACCAGGTCCTGGTCGACGGCCGCCCGGTCGCCGCCGGCAGCCGCGTGCTGCTGCGTCCCGGCCTGCGCCGCACCGACGCGCAGGACCTGTTCCTGCACGGGCGCAGCGCCCGGGTCGAGGCCGTACTCCACGACGTGGACGGGGGAGTGCACCTCGCCGTGACCGTCGAAGGTGATCCCGGCGCGGACATCCGCCGCGAACAGGGACGGTTCCTGTACTTCCAGCCCGACGAAGTAGCACTCCTGGAGGACGCGTGAACCCCGCCCCGCCCGGCAACGGCCGGACCCTGGTCGCCGGAGTCGGCAACATCTTCGTCGGTGACGACGGCTTCGGCGTGGAGACGGTGCGCGCGCTGGCCGGGCACCAGCTCCCCGACCACGTCGAAGTCGTGGACATCGGAGTACGGGGCGTGCACCTCGCGTACCAGCTGCTCGACGGATACGACACGCTCATCCTCGTCGACGCCACGGCGCGCGGCGGCGCCCCGGGGACCGTGTACCTCATCGAAGCCGCGTCGGCGGGCGGCATCGAGCCCGAGGGTGCCGTGCTCGACGGGCACCACATGTCGCCCGACGCGGTCCTGGCCGTGCTGGACACCCTGTGTGCCGGAACCGGTGCGACGCCGCCGCGGTGCACGCTGGTGGTGGGATGCGAACCCGCGTCCGTCGAGGAGGGGATCGGCCTCAGCCCCGAGGTGGCCGCCGCCGTACCCGAGGCCGTTCGATGCGTCCTCGACCTCGTACGCCAGAGCACCCATGAAGCGCCCGCGCACAGTGCCGGGGCCCGACCGGCCGGGACATGAGGAGCACACCATGAAGAAGTCCGTGATCGGCAGCGCCGTCGCCGCCATCGTCTTCCTCGCCCTGGTCAGGCAAGTCCTGCCCGACGTCAGGCGCTACCTGCGCATCCGCAGGATGTGACGCGGCCGCTGCACCGAACGGGGGCACGCGGGGCGCGGCATCGGTGAGTCACGGAGCCCGTCCCCGCAAGCCGCCGTGTAATGGTGCCCAGCGGACCGGCCACACCCCTACCGGCCTCCGCCAGGACGGAGACCGATGCACGAGATGTCCATCGCGCTGGCCGTCGTCGACCAGGTGGAGGAGGCGGCAGCCAAAGCCGGCGGCGTCACCGCCGTCACGTCCGTGCGGCTCCAGGTGGGTGAGCTGGCCGGGGTCGTCCCGGACGCACTGGCCTTCTGCTTCGAGCTCGCCTGCGCGGGGACCGTCCTGGAGGGCGCCGAACTGATCGCCGAATCCGTGCCCGGCCGCGCCCGCTGCGCGACGTGCGTGGACGAATGGGCGGTCGGTGCGCCTCCGCAACTGTGCTGCCCGGCGTGCGGTCAGGCGGCAGCCGAGCTTCTCTCCGGCCGTGAGCTGCAGATCGCCGGTGTGCAGTGGGAAGACGGTCCGGCCCGTGACCGCACCCGAGAACCCGTCTCCGAGGAGCGCTGAACCATGTGCCGAGTCGTCGACCTGCAACAGGCGGTCCTCGCCAAGAACGAGGTTGCCGCCGATGCGCTGCGCACCGGACTGGCAGCCCGGGGCACCACCGTGATCAACTTGCTGTCCAGCCCCGGCAGCGGGAAGACGGCCCTGCTGGAACGCGAACTCCTCCTCGCACGTGAGCGGGGAGTGCCGGTCGCCGCGCTGACCGCCGATCTCGCCACGGAGAACGACGCCAGGCGCCTGGCCCGCTCCGGCGTACCGGTCAAGCAGGTCCTCACCGACGGACTGTGCCACCTCGAGGCGGACATGCTGGGCCGGCATCTCGAGGGATGGCTGCCGGAAACCACCCGGCTGGTGTTCGTGGAGAACGTCGGGAACCTGGTCTGCCCCGCCTCCTACGACCTCGGTGAGGCATTGCGGGTCGTACTCGCTTCGGTCACCGAAGGCGAGGACAAGCCGTTGAAGTACCCCACCGCCTTCGGGCTCGCCCAGCTCGTGGTGGTCACCAAGACCGACATCGCCGATGCCGTCGGGTTCGACGAGCCGGCGTTCCGCGCCCACGTCGAGCAGGTCAACCCCGGGGTGGAGGTGGTCCTGACCTCCGCCCGCCGGGGCGAAGGGGTGGGCGTGCTGCTCGACCGGGCGATGGCGGTGGCGGACGGAGAGCCGGCACACGAACCGGTGATGGGCCGGCAGAACCGCGGTCACCACCACCACGGGGACGGCTCCCGGCAGATGAACGGTTCGCACACCCATCCCCACCCCCACGACCATGCGGATGATCCAGGGCAGTCCGCCCACGCGGCGTCCGCCGGCCTTGCCGCCCAGCCCCGGGCGTGAGCGCACCGCAGCCGGGCACCGTCGACGTCCCCGCACCACAGCGCCGCCGGGTCATGGTCCGGGGCGTCGTACAAGGCGTGGGCTTCCGACCGTTCCTGTACGGCCTGGCCACGGCCATGGAGCTGTCCGGCCACGTGAGCAACACCCCGGAAGGCGTGGTGGCGGAGGTCGAGGGGGCGCCGTCCGCCGTGGCACTGTTCTGCGACCGGATCGCCTCGGAGGCGCCCCCGCTGGCCGTGGTGGAGTCCGTCGAACACCGGGACGTTCCTGCCTCCGGCGGTGCGGGGTTCACCATCATCGCCTCCCGGTCCGAGGGACGGGGGCGCACGCTGGTTTCGCCGGACGTGGCCACCTGCGCCGCGTGCCTCGCTGAGCTGGGCGATCCGGCCGACCGGCGCCACCGCCACCCGTTCATCACCTGCACGCACTGCGGCCCGCGCTTCACCATCGTCACCGGCCTGCCGTACGACCGGTCCCACACCACCATGGCCGGCTTCCCGATGTGTCCCGACTGCGCCCGCGAGTACGCCGATCCGGCCGACCGTCGGTTCCACGCGCAGCCCGTCGCCTGTTCCGACTGCGGGCCCCGCCTGCGTCTGCTGCGCACCGCCGGGGGTGGCACCCCGAGTGAGGTGCCCGCCGCGGACCCCGTCGCGGAGGCCCGCAGGCTCCTGGCCGACGGCGCCGTCCTCGCCGTCAAGGGCCTCGGCGGCTACCACCTGGCATGCGACGCCTCCCATGCCGAAGCCGTGGCCCTGCTGCGCCGTCGTAAGGCCCGCGGCGACAAGCCTTTCGCCCTCATGGCCCGCGACACCGCCGATATCGAGCACCTCGTGCACATCGGCCCCGCGGAGCGCGTACTGCTGACCGGCGGGGTGCGGCCCATCGTCCTCTTGCGGCGCCGGGCGGCGCCGCCACCGAGGGCAGGGGCTCCCGAAGTGGCGGACGCGGTCGCGCCCGGCAGCCCGGACCTGGGTGTCATGCTCCCCTATACACCCCTGCACCACCTGCTGCTCGGCCTGCCCACAGACCCCGCCGGGCCCCGCCTGCTCGTCATGACCAGCGGGAACACGGCCGGCGAACCCATCGTCACCGACGACGCCGAGGCACTGGAGCGGCTGGCTCACCTGGCCGACGCCTGGCTCACGCACGACCGCCCGATCCAGGTGCCGTGCGACGACTCCCTGGTGCGGGTGTGCGACGGAGAACTCATGATCCTGCGCCGCTCACGCGGATACGCCCCCCTGCCGATCACCCTTCCGGTGCCCGTCAGGCCGACCCTCGCGGTCGGGGGAGACCTGAAGAACGCCTTCGGCCTGGCCGACGGGCGCCGGGCCTGGCTGTCCGCCCACATCGGGGACATGGACGACCTCGCCACGCAGTACGCCTTCGAGCGCGCCGAGCGGCAGCTGGAGTCGATCACGGGGGTGGAGCCCCTGGCGCTGGCCGCCGACCGGCACCCCGGCTACCGCTCCGGCCGGTGGGCCGAGCGGCACGCGGCCGGCCGGCCGCTCGTCCGCGTGCAGCACCATCACGCCCACGTCGCGGCGGCGATGGCCGAACACGGGCTGGACGGCACCCACCAGGTGATCGGCGTCGCCTTCGACGGCACCGGATACGGCGACGACGGGGCAGTGTGGGGCGGGGAGTTCCTGCTCGCCGACTACGACGGCTTCACCCGGTTCGCCCATCTCGCCTATGTCCCACTGCCCGGCGGCGACGCCGCCGTGCACCGGCCCTACCGCATGGCACTGGCCCATCTGCGCGCGGCCGGCATCGACTGGACGGACGACCTGCCCTGCGTAGTGGTCTGCCCGCCCGACGAGAGGCGGGTACTGGAAGCCCAGATGAAGCGGAACCTGAACTGCGCACCCACCTCCAGCATGGGCCGGCTGTTCGACGCCGTCTCCTCGCTCGCGGGGGTGTGCCACCGGGCCGGATACGAGGCGCAGGCCGCCGTCGAACTGGAGGCCGCGGCGCTCACCGCCGAGAGCGCCGCGGACGGCCGTACCGGCTACGCGTTCGCCCTCCGGCCCCCTGAGAGGGCTGTCGGGGCCACGTGGACCGCCGACCCCGCGCCCGTCGTGGCGGCGATCGTGGACGACGTACGCGCCGGTGTCCCCCCGGCACTCGTCGCGGCACGCTTCCACCGTGCGGTCGCCGCCCTCGTCCACCGCACCTGCGTCGTGGCACGCGAGCGGCACGGGCTGGACACCGTCGCCCTGACCGGTGGGGTGTTCGCCAACGTTCTGCTCTCCTCGGCGTGCGCCGAGGCGTTGCGGAAGGACGGTTTCACGGTGCTGCGCCACCACCAGGTGCCCCCGAACGACGGGGGCCTGGCGCTCGGCCAGCTGGTGATCGCCGGACACAGAACCGCCGACTGACGCCCCACCCGCAAGGCGGGGGCACGGACCACCACAGCGAGGAGAAAGCCCCATGTGCCTGGCGGTACCCGGGAAAGTGATGGACATCGAGGTTCGTGACGGCACTCGTATGGCCACCGTCGACTTCGGCGGCGTCGTGAAGGAGGTGTGCCTGGAATACCTGCCGGACCTCCAGGTCGGCGAGTACGCCATCGTGCACGTCGGGTTCGCCCTCCAGCGCCTGGACGAGCAGTCGGCGAGGCAGACGCTCGACCTCTTCGCGACTCTCGGGATGCTCCAGGAGGAGTTCGCGGACCCGTGGGAGCTGGCCGCGGAGGCGGGGGGAGCCCAGTGGCCCGATGGAAGTGAAGCGCCGCAGGAGGCCCAGAAGTGAAGTACATCGACGAGTTCCAGAACCCCGACCTGGCCCAGCGCCTGCTCGACGACATCCGTTCCACGGTGACCAGACCATGGGCCCTGATGGAGGTGTGCGGGGGCCAGACGCACACGATCATCCGGCACGGCATCGACCAGCTTCTCCCCGATCTGGTGGAGTTGATCCACGGGCCGGGCTGCCCCGTGTGTGTCACTCCGCTGGAGGTCATCGACAAGGCGCTGGAGATCGCCTCCCGACCCGAGGTGATCTTCTGTTCCTTCGGGGACATGCTCCGCGTGCCCGGCACCGGCCGCGACCTGTTCCAGGTCCGCGGTGAGGGAGGCGACGTACGGGTGGTGTACTCCCCGCTCGACGCCTTGCGGATCGCCAGGGAGAACCCGGACCGCGAGGTGGTGTTCTTCGGCATCGGTTTCGAAACCACCGCGCCGCCCAACGCCATGACGGTCCACCAGGCGCGCCGGCTGGGCATCCGGAACTTCAGCCTGCTGGTGTCCCACGTGCGGGTCCCCCCGGCGATCGAGGCGATCATGCAGTCCCCGGACTGCCGGGTCCAGGCATTCCTCGCGGCCGGACACGTCTGCAGCGTCATGGGCGTCGGTGAGTACCCCGCGCTGGCCGACCGGTACCGCGTCCCCATCGTGGTCACCGGATTCGAGCCGCTGGACATCCTGGAAGGCGTACGCCGGACCGTACGGCAGCTGGAGCGCGGCGAGCACACGGTCGAGAACGCCTACTCGCGTGCGGTCCGGCCCGAAGGGAACCCCTCTGCCCTGGCCATGCTGGAGGACGTGTTCGAGGTCACCGACCGGGCCTGGCGCGGCATCGGAGTGATCCCGGACAGCGGCTGGCGGCTGTCCCCCCGCTACCGGGACTACGACGCCGAGTACCGCTTCTCGGTGACCGGCATCCACACCCGGGAGCCGGCCGAGTGTCGTAGCGGCGAGGTGCTGCAAGGCTTGCTGAAGCCGAACGAGTGCGAGGCGTTCGGTACCACCTGCACCCCCCGCAGCCCGCTGGGGGCCACCATGGTCTCCAGCGAGGGGGCGTGTGCCGCGTACTACCTCTACCGGCGTCTCGACGCCACCACCGCACCCCGGGAGGCGAGCCCCGTTGCCTGACATCACCGAGCTCCGTGTGCCGGACCTCACCGCATGGACCTGTCCGGCTCCGCTGCGCGACCATCCCCGTGTGGTGATGGGCCACGGGGGCGGCGGTGCACTCTCCGCCGAACTGGTGCAGCACATCTTCGCGCCGGCCTTCGGCGGAGCGGTCCTGGCCCAGCTGGGCGACTCCGCCGCCGTGTCGCTCGGCGGAGCCCGACTGGCCTTCTCCACCGACTCCTTCGTCGTGCGGCCGCTGTTCTTTCCCGGCGGGAGCATCGGCGACCTCGCCGTCAACGGCACCGTCAACGACCTGGCCATGAGCGGCGCCCGGGCCGCGTACCTGTCCTGCGGGTTCATCTTGGAGGAGGGCGTAGAGGTCGCCCTGGTGGGGCGCGTGGCCGAGGCCATGGGGGCGGCCGCGCGAGCGGCGGGGGTGGAAATCGCGACCGGCGACACCAAGGTCGTGGAATCCGGTCACGGGGACGGCATCTACATCAACACCTCCGGGATCGGCCTCATCCCGGCAGGGGTCGACCTGAGGCCGCAGCGTGTCGTCCCGGGCGACGTGGTGATCGTCAGCGGTGACATCGGGGTCCACGGCGTGACGATCATGAGTGTGCGCGAGGGCCTGGAGTTCGGCGTCGAGATCGAGAGCGACTGCGCGGCCCTCGGCGGGCTCGTCGAGGCCATGCTGGCGGTCACCACGGACCTGCACGTCCTGCGGGACCCCACCCGCGGCGGCCTGGCCGCCGCGCTCAACGAGATCGCGGCTGCTTCCGGCACCGGTGTGGTCATCCAGGAACGCAGTGTCCCGGTCCCGCCGACCGTGGCCAATGCCTGCGCCATCCTGGGCCTGGATCCGCTGTACGTGGCCAACGAGGGCAAGCTGGTCGCGTTCGTCCCCCGCGCGCACGCGGACGCGGTTCTGGAAGCGATGCGCGCGCACCCCCTGGGCGCGGCGGCGACGGTGATCGGTGAGGCCGTGGAAGCACACCCCGGCATGGTGGTGGCCCGCACGGGCCTCGGGGGCACACGCGTGGTCGACCTGCCGGTGGGGGAGCAGCTGCCCCGGATCTGCTGACCGCCGCCTGACCGCCGCCTGACCGCGCCGCCGCGCCGCCGCGGTGGCGCGGCGGCGCGGACCGGGCTGTTCTAACCCCGCTTGTGCTTGTCGGGCGGGTCCTGCGGGTCCACGCCCGTGAAGGCGGAGGCGTCCTTGCTGCCGCTGGGGCGCTGGGAGCGGCCCTTGCGTCCCCGGTCGAGCATGCCCTTCTCGTCGTTCGCCATGGCGTGGTCCTCCCCCCGGTCGCTGACGCTCTCGACGGTGTCACCCGGGACCGGCTTCTTCTCCTCCCGGGAGGTCTTCCGGCCCGGGCCCTTCTCAGGGGCGTACTCGTCCGGATGGAACGAACGGTGCGCGCTCGGGTTGTCCTGCTGGCGCGTCTCGTCCACGTCCGGTGCCCAGCCGTGCTGGTGCTTGCCCTGGTGCCTGCTCGGCCCCTTGCCGTGTGACGGCTGGGACGACTCCGGCTTCTTCGCCATAACGTGGCCTGCCTGTCCTGTGACGGTGATGGCCGGTGGATACGCGCGCCATCCCATGAATGGAGTGATTCTCCCAATTTATGCACATATTGGCCATATGGGGCACGGTCCCGCCGCCGGGCCGATGAGGGAGAGCCGGGGCAGGTCCGGGAGGTAGGCGTGGCCGGCGCGGAGCCTGGAGGTGCGCAGGCGTTCGACCGGGCTGCGAGACCCGCGCCGTCGCGTTCCGTCGTCCGGATGAAGGTCAGTTCGGCTCCAGGCCGTGCGATCCGCCGGCGGCCGGCCCCGTCGCGCATCGAAGCCCGTCGCGTCGCCGAGTTGCCGCCCTCGGGCGGAGCGAGGGATTCCTTACCGCTCGTAACAGGGGAAATTCGTCCGGTAGTAATTAGGTGAATCGCTGACTGAACTTCCGTCAGCAAGCCTCACCTGGTTATCTCGATTCCATAACGACATCGCCGAAATGGCCTGGACCTATACGCGTCTGTAGATGCAACTCGCTTTGTTCTCAAGCTACTTGATGGATCATCAGATTCAGTCAGCAAGGTAACGGTCAGATATCTCGAACGCCATTCCCGTTTGTCCGAATTCTCCGCCGCGCCCCTCTGGCAGGCTTCCGTGCACCCACTCCTCCGTACCAGGATTTGAGGTGCGCATGACGGCCACCGTCGAGAGAAAGGCGAACGCCGACGCACGCCCGGCCGGTCGATTCTCCATGCGGCGAGCGCGCAGGAGACAGGCGGCATCCGGCACATCCGCTGCGTGACGGCCGCGGACTGCGCGCCGACCACGTGGGCAACCGCCCGCACTGCGGTGCACGGCTGATCGAGCACCACGCCTCCACCGCACTACCGCGGTGGCATTTTCAGATCAAGGAGCATGATGCACAAACGTCGCGTGTCCCGCCGCAAGAAGGCGCTGACAGCCACGGTCACCGCCGCACTCTCCGGCGGTCTGCTGTTCGGCTTCGGTGCGCTCGCCCAAGCCGATGTGGTGAGCGGCACGGTCATCGGCGGGCAGGGCAACTACACGACCGTCAACCACCGGGCCAAGCCGTCCCTCTCGGCCCAGGTGAACGGTTCCTCGAAGGTGGGCGACAGGATCCAGATGTCCTGCCGGACCACCGGCGACACCGTGGAGAACAACCCGCGGTGGATCTACACCGGCTCGTACTACATCGCTGACGCCTTCATCAACGAGAACACCACGGCCCTGCCGGTCTGCGGTTCGACGCCGAACCCGAAACCCACCCCCACGACCGCGAAGACGCTCAGCATCGACATGCAGAAGCAGGTCAGGACCCAGTGGTGCTGGGACGCCTCCGGAGTGACCATCGCCAAGTACTGGGGCCGCTCCGTCAGCCAGCAGCAGTTCTGCCAACTCGCCGCCCAGGGCTCCTGGGTGGACTGCAACAACCAGCCCGCGACGCTGGAAGACATGGCCAACGGCCTGGCCCGACTGGGGCTGGGCAACAGCGGCCGCAGCCTGTATCGCAACGCCTCGTTCAGCGAGTCGGCAGCCGAGATAGCCGCAGGCCGGCCGTTCGCCGTCCGGATCGGCTGGCGCACCGGCGGTGGTCACATGAACGTCGTCTACGGCTACGACAGCGCCACCAACATGGTCGCGGTCGGGGACCCGTGGCAGACCACCCAGACCTACACCTGGTGGAACCACGCCACTTACGTGAACAACAACTCGTTCCAGTGGACCCACTCCCGCATCGGGATCCAGGGCTGAGGAGAGGACCGACCATGCAGACCACCCGACACATCAAGCACACGGCAGTCCGGGCCGCTGTCCTCGCCACGGCCGCACTCGCCGCGGCCCTGAGCGGAATCGTTCCCGCACAGGCTGCGGAGGGCGACGGCATCGCGGGCTACCCGTCCGCCCAGCAGGCCGTCCGCAGCGACCAACTCCGCGACACGGTCTCCCGCTTCCTGGTCTCGGCCCGGCAGCACGGCACCGGCGCGGACGGCGGCACCGTCGGCACCCCCGGCAACGCACCCGCCGCGGTCGCCGCGCCGCCCGGGTTCGCTCTGAAGGACCCGGTGCCGATGTTCGAGATCAGCCCCGAGTTCGTGACCGGCAAGACCCAGGCGACCCCGCAGACCGCGATCCGGCTCTCCTACCTGGCCTCCCGCGTGACCGCCTCCGACGGCAGGAACGCCGCCGTACTGCTCGCACCCAAGGGGGCTGCCGCTACGACGGGAAGCGGCCCGCAGAACGTCGGTGCCGAGGGCTGGCAGCTGGCCGGCATCCGGGACGGGGACGCCGAGGTCGGCTTCGCCGAGCGCGGCACCGCACAGGCCCGTACCTTCACCGAGCCGCAGATCCACGCCTGGTACCGGCTCACCGCCGACGGTATGGTCGAGCCGCTCAACGAGGAGGCGACCACCGGCCTCGGCGGAAAGCGCGGCGTCACCCTCGCCGCCTACCAGAAGCTGGTCACCAGCCGCTACGGCGACAAGATGCCCGGCTCGGAGTACGACCGCAAGGGCCTGGCCGGCGGGTACGCCGGCCTCGTGGAGGCACAGCCGGAACCGGTCGCCGCCGCGTCCGGGACACCGGCGGCCGAGGGGTCGTGGCAGCCGATCTCCGTCGCCGCGGCCGCGGCGCTGGCGGCGATCGGCGGTGCGGTGGTGTACGTGCGCCGTCGGCAGACGGCGGCCCTCCGCTGACCCGGCCCCAAGAGGGCCGGGCCCCGCAGGAGCGAAGCCCACTGGGCGAAGACAGCCGACGAGATCCTCGACAAGGCCGCCGCCTACTGCCACCGGATCTCTGACTCAGGTCACCAGGGGGCGGCGGGGTGTGCCTCCAGCACCGACTTCAGGTTGCGCAGGGTGGCTCGGATGTTCTTGCGCTGGAACTCGGCGAAGGTGTGCCCGCGCGTCGCGATCCTGTCGAACGTGTTGGCCACCGGGTCGGGCCAGCCGGTCCGGTCGTCGGTCCACGTCTCCGTCACCTCGGTGCCCCCGGGTACGGCGGTGAAACGGTACTCCCAGGTGGCGATCGGGCCGCGCAGCCACGGGCGGCGCAGCCCGATGGCGTGGACCTTGAACCGGAAGACCTCGTCCGGTTCGGCGGCGGTCACCGTGCAGCGGGTCGTCCAGCGGAACGCGCCGCGCTTGTTGCGACCGTCGAAGACCATGCCGACCCGAGTCGCGGTGCCGGGTCCCTCGGCGGGGGTCGCGCCCAGGTTCTCCGGGCTCCAGCGGCCCATGAGAGCGGGGTCGGAAACGTGCTGGTAGACCGTCGACGGGTCGGCCGCGACGACGATGGTGTCGCAAACACTGAACGTGCGGGGCATGTGGCTCCCTCCTCGGACCACGACGGTAGCGCTCGGCGTCACGCCCGCACCCAGGGCCCCCGCCACGGAGCCCCTCTCAGGTCCCGCGCCGGCCCGGCTGAACGGCGGCGTCGAGGGCTCCGAGTACGTGTGCCGAGGTATCCCGGTGAGTCCGTGGTGAGCGTGCGGTGAGCGGTCGCCGCGACGGTTGGGTCATCGCCGGATCCGCCGCGGACCGGCCATCGAACAGGGAGCGACGATGAACGATCTGACCGGCAAGACGGCACTGGTGACCGGCGGCTCGCGGGGCATCGGCCGCGCGGTCGCGCTGCGGCTGGCGGCCGAGGGCGCGCTGGTCGCCGTCCACTACGGAGGCAATGACGAGGCGGCCAAGGAGACCGTGGCCCGGATCGAGGAGGCGGGCGGGCGGGCGTTCGCGATCCGGGCGAGGTTCGGCGAGGACGGCGCGCTGGACCGGCTGTTCGAGGAGCTGGCCGCGGGGCTGGCGGCCGCCGGGCCGGCCGGGGCCGGGCTGGACGTCCTCGTGAACAACGCGGGCATCAGCTCCGGCAACCCGATCTCGCAGGTCACCCCGGAGGAGTTCGGCAGGCTGCTGGAGATCAACGTCACCACTCCGTTCTTCGTGATCCAGCGCGCGATGGCGCTGCTGAACGACGGCGGCCGCATCATCAACATGGGCTCCACGGCCAGCAGGTTCGCGGTATCGACCCAGATCGGCTACACGATCACGAAGGCGGCGCTGGAGTCCATGGCACCGTCGCTGGCCAACGAGCTCGGCCGTCGCGGCATCACGGTGAACACGGTCGCGCCCGGTGCGGTGCGCACCGACATGACGGCGGGCTACACCTCCATCCCCGAGGTCGTCGCCGGGCTGGAGTCGATCACGGCGCTGGGGCGGCTGGGCGAGCCGGAGGACGTCGCGGACGTCGTCGGGTTCCTGGCCGGCCCGCAGGGCCGCTGGGTGACCGGCCAGACCGTCGACGTGTCGGGCGGAACGTTCCTCGGCCCGATCACCCCGTGACCGCCTCCGCCTCCGCCCCCGTGACCGCTTCCGCCTCCCCCCCGTGACCGCCTCCGCCCCCCGTGGCCGCCTCCGCCCGCATGAGAGCCCGCCGCATCCGGTGACCGCGCCCCGTGACGGTCCGCCGCGCCCCCTGACCACCGCCCTGGCGCCGTGCCGTGAATAATCAACCGCCATGAGGTTCGGCATACTTGGTGAGACCCGGGCATGGCACGGCGGCGGCGAGGTCCCGCTGGGCGGTCCGGCACGGCGGGCGCTGCTCGCCCTGCTGCTCGTGCGCCCCGGGGAGGTCGTCTCGGCGGACCGGCTGGCCGAGGAGATCGACCCCGCCGGGACACGGTCGGCGCATTCGCTCCAGTCCCAGGTGTCCAGGCTCCGGGCCGCACTGGGGGACGGGGCGGCGATCGAACGGGCCGGAGCGGGCTACCGGATCCTCGTCGATCCGCAGGACGTGGACGCCTCCCGGTTCGAGCGGCTGGCCGGGGAGGGCCGTTCGGCGCTGGCGGACGGCGATGCCGGGCGGGCGGCCGTGCTGCTGAGCGAGGCCCTGGAGCTGTGGCGGGGACCGGCGTTGGCCGACCTGCCCGAGAGCGAGACGGCCCAGGCCGCCGCCGTACGGCTGGAGGAACACCGGCTCGGGGCGCTCGAAGACCGCATCGAGGCCGGCCTCCGGCTCGGCGAGCACCGGGCGGCCGTACCGGAGCTGCGCGAACTGGTCGCGCGCCATCCGCTCCGGGAACGGCTGGCGGGGCTGCTGATGCGGGCGCTGTCCGCGGAGGGCGGGCAGGCCGAGGCACTGGTGATGTTCGAGGAGACCCGGCGGCACCTGGCCGAAGAGCTGGGCGCCGACCCCTCGGCCGAGTTGACCGCGCTGCACCGGGAGCTGCTGAGCGCCGACCCGGAGCCGACGCCCGCCGCGCCGCCCGCGCAGCTGACGAGCTTCGTGGGCCGCGCCGACGAGGTCGCCGAGGTCGCGGAGATGCTGCGGGTGGCCCGGCTGGTCACCCTGACCGGGCCCGGAGGCGTCGGCAAGACCCGGCTGTCGGTCGAGGCCGCAGGTCTCGTGGGCGCCGGGGGTGCCGCGGGCGGCGCCGCGGACCAGGTGTGCTTCGTGGAGCTGGCCCCGTTGCGCGACGGTGCCGGGCTGCCGCAGGCCCTGCTGGCCGCCCTCGGCCTGCGCCAGAACGGCCTCCAGATGGACGGCGGCGCGACCACGCCCGTCGACCGCCTGATCGCGGCGCTGTCCGATCAGGTGCTGCTGCTCGTCCTGGACAACTGCGAGCACCTCGTCGACGACGTCGCCGGCCTCGCGGCGCGACTGCTGGCGACCTGCCCGCGGCTGCGCGTGCTCGCGACGAGCCGGGAGCCGCTCGGCATCATCGGCGAGAGCCTCTTCCCGGTACGGCCGCTCGACGCCGACGCGGCCGTACGGCTGTTCACCGAGCGCGCCGCGGCCGTACGGCGCGGCTTCACCGCCGCCCCCGGGACCGTACGGCGGATCTGCGCGGCGCTCGACGACCTGCCGTTGGCCATCGAGCTCGCGGCGGCGCGGTCGCGCACCCTGGACGTCGACGACCTCGCGGAACGGCTCGACGACCTGCTCGGTGTCGCCCGCGGCAACCGGACGGCCGACGAGCGGCACCGCACACTGCGCTCGGTGGTCGCGTGGAGCTGGGACCTGCTGTCCGAGTCCGAGCAACGGGCCGCACAGCGGTTCACGGTCTTCGTCGGCGGCGCGACGGCCGAGTCCGCGGCGCGGGTGTGCGGCATCGACGGCGAGACACTGGAGTCGCTGGCCGACAAGTCGCTGCTCGACGCCGCGGGCGGCCGCTACCGGATGCTGGAGACGATCCGGGCCTACGGCGCCGAACGGCTCGAGGAGGCGGGCGAACACGACTCCCTACGGCGCGCCCACGCCCGGCACCTCCTGGAGCTGGTGCGCACGGCCGATCCGCATCTGCGGCGGGCCGAGCAACTGGAGTGGCTGCCCGTCGTCGCGGCCGAGCACGGTGACCTGCTGGCAGCGCTGCGCTGGGCGGTGCGCGAGCCGGAGGTGAAGACGGCCTTCGAGCTGCTCGCCACGGCGTTCACCTACCTGTGGATCCGGGGCGCGTCCGCGTCCGTCGCACCGATGGCGACCGAGCTGCTCACGGCGGTGGGCGAGGCGGTTCCCGACGGGCTCGGCGAGGAGTACGCGACGTGCGTGCTGCTCGCCGCGTCGGCGTCGGGCGACGCCGGGGGACAGGTGTGGCAGCGGCACCGCGCGGCGGCCGGGAAGGCGCTGGCGGCCGCGTGGCCCGGCGACCGGCGGGGCCGCCACCCGGTCACGCTGTTGCTGTGGATGATGCGGAACGCGGTGGGTCCCGATCCGCAGGGCGCGTACGAGCTCGTCTCCTCCCAGCGGGACTGCCCGGACCCCTGGGCACGGGCCGCCGCCCACTACGTGTCGGGATTCGGGCACCTCGGCAAGGGTGACCCCGAGGCGGCCGAGGACGCCTTCGGCCGCGCCCTGGACGGATTCCGTTCGCTCGGCGAACGCTGGGGTGTCGCTCTGGCCCTGGGCTCGCTCGCCGACACGGCGGGCGCGCGCGGCGACCGGACGCGCGCGATCGCGCTGACCGACGAGGCCCTCGTACTCACCGGACGGCTCGGAGCCCTGGAGGACAGCGCCGACCTCCTGGTCAACCGGGGCGACCACCTCGCCGGGGACGATCCGGTGGCGGCCCGTACCGACTACGCCGAGGCCGCCGCGCTCGCCCGCCGCGCCGGCAGCTCCACCTACCTCGCGGCGGCCCTGCGCGGCCTCGGCGACATCGCCCTGGCGCAGGGGGACCTCGCCCTGGCGGAACAGCGGTACACCGACGCGCTGGAGCAGACCGACCCGCACTGGATCAAGAGCCTGGGGCCCCGGGTGCGCGCGCTCTCGGGCCTCGGGCGCGTCGCCGCGGCCCGGAACCACCACGCCGAGGCGCGCAGGCGCTACCGGCAGGCCGCCGAGGCCGCCGACACGGCGGGCGCGCCCGTACCGGAGGTGCTGCGCATGCTGGGGCTGGCGCAGGACGTCGTCGAGTCCGTCCTCAAGGGTGCGGCATCGGGCCGGTGAGGGCGGTCTTCACACCGGGGTGGGCGCAGCCGCCAGGCCGCGGTGAGCGCGGGGTGAGCCCGCGGTGAGCGCTCCCCGGCAAGCTCCGGGACATGACGAACCTCAAGGTACTGATCTCCGGCGCCTCCGTCGCCGGCCCCGCGCTCGCCTACTGGCTCCACCGGCACGGCTTCCAGGCCACCATCGTGGAGCGCGCCCCCGCCCTCCGTGACGGCGGCTACGCCGTCGACTTCCGCGGCGAGGCCCACCTGACGGTCCTGCGCCGCATGGGCATCCTGGCCGACCTCGAAAGGGCCCGGACCGGCACGGGCTCGATGTCGTACGTCAACAGCGCGGGCAAGCCGCAGGCCAAGCTGCCCGCTGACCTGTTCGCCGGGGACATCGAGGTGCTCCGCGGCGACCTGGCCCGGATCCTCTACGACGCGACCAAGGAGCACACCGAGTACGTCTTCGGCGACTCCGTCACCTCGCTCACCGAAGACGCCCACGGCGTGCACGTGAGCTTCGAACGCGGCGCCCCGCGCCGGTTCGACCTGGTGATCGGAGCCGACGGGCTGCACTCCAACACCCGCCGCCTGACGTTCGGGCCCGAGGAACAGTTCGTCAGACACCTCGGCGTGAACTGCGCGATCTTCACCACCGCCAACCATCTCGGACTCGACCACACCGGGCACGCCTATCGCACCGCGGGCCGGCTCGTCGCCATGTACAGCGCCCGTCACAACACCCAGGCCAAGGCCGTCTTCTACTTCGCCTCCCCGCAACTGGACCTGGACCGCCGTGACGTGGCGCGGCAGCAGGCCGTCCTGGCCGAGACCTTCGCGGGCAACGGCTGGGAGAGCGACCGGCTCCTGCACGACATGCGCTACGCCCCCGACTTCTACTTCGATTCCGTCGGACAGGTCCACATGGACACCTGGTCCCGCGGCCGGGTCGCCCTGATCGGCGACGCCGCCCACTGCCCGTCCTCGCTGTCGGGCATGGGATCGGGGCTCGCCCTGGTCGGTGCCTACGTCCTGGCGGGCGAATTGGCCGCCGCGCACGGCGACCACCGCGTCGCCTTCGGCCGGTACGAGCAGGAGATGCGCGAGTACGCCGCGGGCTGCCAGAAGATGGGCGACGGCGTCGCCAAGCTCATGGTCCCCGGAAACCGCCTCGTAGCCACGCTCCTCAACCGCTACTACAAGGTCATGCCGTACCTGCCCGGCAAGGACATGGCCGCCAAGATCGCCCGCAAGGCCGCGGAGAACATCACCCTCCGCGACTACTGCGCCCTGGCCCGGCACGCGTAGTGCTCCGTCAGGTGGTGTCGTGGGGCTGAAGGCCCAGGGCCTGGTAGAGGGTCAGGCCCCGGCAGGGGCTTTTGGCCGAAGACCGGGGACACCCTCGCCGTGAGCTGCTCGGGCAGGCACTCTTCCGGGGGATTGACCTGCTGGTTCGCCGCCAACCGGACACGCGGCCCGGTACATCTGATGGCGCGGGAGACCATCACGTCGATCCGGAGGCCCACGTGCACTTTCAGCGATCCGTCGTACGGCGAACCATCGCGGTGGCCATCGCGTCAGGGCTGGCACTCCTGGTGCCCGTGCCTGCCACGGCTGCCCCGAAGCCGCCGCCGCAGCAGAGGGAATACGCCTACATCAGCAGCCTCGACGGCCACGTGTACCCGATCGACACGAGTAGCAACGAGGTCCGGGAGATCGGGGCCACCGCCGTCGGCGGCGGCCCCGACCAGGTGGCGATCACCCCCGACAACACCCGTCTCTACGTGACCAACGCCTTCAGGTACGTGTCGGCGATCAACATCGCCAAGCGGAGCGTCACGGACATCCTGTACGACAAGGACGAGCTCTCCCCCGACAGCCTCTACGGGGAAGCGATGGCCCCGGACGGCAAGCACGTCTACGTGGCCGTCCAGAACCCCTTCGACGGGGACAAGGTGTCGGTGATCGACACCGCCACCAACCAAGCCTCCGCCACCATCAAGGTCAGCAGGCCCGACCAGGTGGCGATCGATCCCGGCGGCAAGCGCCTCTACGTGGCCGACAGCAAGGGCAGCCTGTACGTGATCGACACCGCCGACAACCAGCTCGTCGCCACCATCCGCCTCAACGAAGCGGCCAACGGCATGGCGATCAGCCCCGACGGCAAGCGCCTCTACGCGACCGGCGACAGCGGTGACGTCTCGGTCATCAACCTTGCGAAGCAGAAGATCGTCCGCACCATCACCGGCGCCGGCACGGGCGGGCTGGCGATCAGCCCCAACGGCAAGCGGGCCTACGTGGCCGGGGTCAACAACAAGATCATTCAGGGCAAGGTGTCCGTGGTCAACCTGAAGACCAACAAGGTCATCAAGACCATCCCGATCGGCGACATCCCGCCGTCCACCGGGTCGGGCAGGTACTTCCGTCCGTCGAAGGTGGGCCTCACCCCCGACGGGAAGAGCGCCTATGTGGTCGGCTCCTACGGCAAGGCGACACCCCAGGGGACGGTGTTCGCCATCAACACCGCGACCGGCGCGGCTACCCCCATCACCGTCGGCGCCAACGACACCATGGGGGTAGCCGTCGGCCGACTGTGACGGCCTAGTCGTCGTCGATGGCCTCGTCGTCGCGGAACCGGCGCCAGATCCGGGTGCGGTGAAGTACGTAGAGTGCCCCGAGCAGGAAGACCGCCTGGAGGCCCACGGCGAGCAGCCAGAAGATGGCCTGGCTCTCCAACTCGTCGGACAGGTAGGCGAAGTTCATGCCGAAGAACCCGGTGACGAAGCTGAGCGGCAGGAAGATCGTCGAAACGACAGCCAGCCGGTTGATCACGGCGTTCTGCTCACCCGACACCAGGGAGGAATAGGTGCCGAAACCGCGCCGGGCCGCTTCCTGGAGCGCCTCGATCTCTGCGAGTACCAGCCGCGACGTGCGCTGGTACTCGCGGGCGAGCCGCTGGCGCTCCTCCGGGAAGCTGCGGTTCAGGATCCTGCGCGTCAAGAACTCCTCCGCCGCCTGGTGGTAGGGGAGCAGCGAGTGGTGCAGCAGCGCCGCGGCCCGGCGCAGCCGCGCCAGGCGGTAGAGCTGCTCCGCCTCCCGCTGCCGGAACATCGCGTCCTCCAGGTCTTCCACCTCCAGGAGCGCTTGGACGGCGGAGCGCCGGTAGGTTTCCAACGCCTCGCCGAGCAGCAGGAACAGCGTGGAGACGGCATCGGGGGGCCGCTCGTGCGCGAAGCGGGCGACGCAGCGCTCCACCATGCCGGCCGGCCCCCGGTGCACCACGACCACGTACCGCTCGGTGGCGACGACATGCAGGTGGACCACCCGGTCCGCCTCCATGGCGGGCACCACGAAGGCGGCGGCGTCGCCGAGGAACTCAGCGCGGGCGGTCTGCCCCTGCCGGCCCAGCCAGGGCAGGTCCGTGCCCTGCAGGCCCAGCAGATCCGCGACCTGCCGCTCGCCGGGTTCCGCCTCCTCGGGCAGCTCGGCGTACACGAACAGGAAACTGGATGCGGCGAGGCGATCACGGGCCTCCTCGGGCCGGGTGCGCCGTACGGAGCCCTCGGGCATCGACACCACCGAAACGATCATGGCCTCACCGTTCCAGGACCTCTCGGGATCGGCTGTGTTCCGCACCCGCGGCGGACGGGCGGGGGCCTGGTGGCCGCGGAGGCCGGATACACGGCCCGGCCCGCGGCGGACCGCGCTCCTGCCCGGAACCGCAGGCCGGGAGCCCGGCGCCGAGGGGCCGGAAGACCGTACCCGCGCGAACGGTCAGCCGTTGAGGATGCGCGCCTTCTGCGCGGCGAACTCCTCATCGGTGAGGATGCCCTGCTCCTTGAGCTCCGCGAGCTGCTTGAGCTGGCCGATCTTGTCGTCTATGCCGACGGCGGCGGGGGCGGGGGGCGGCGGTTGCTGCTGCGCCGCGGGAGCCTGCGCGTAGGGGTCCTGGGCTTCGGCCTGCTGGGCCTGCCAGCGGCCCGCCTGGCGGCGGCTGACACGGTTGGAGACGGCCGTGGCCGTTCCGGCGACGACGGCGGTGCGTGCGACGCCGCGGAGTAGTCCGGGCATGGTTGCCTGCCTTGGTCGGGGCGGATGGGGGAACGGGGGAGGGGATCAGCCAGCCTTTTCCAGCGCGTCGAGCGCGTCGAGCAGGTCCTGGACCGGCACGCGCCCGCTCGCGATCATCCTGGCGTCGGCGCGGCGCAGAGCGGCGGCCAGGGGCGCGGCCCACAGGTTCTCGTAGAGGAGCACGGCGGCGGAATCCCCGGGATGGAGGAGGGACCCGGCCTCGGTGATCTCGTCGTCGCCGAGCAGCCCCGAGGAGGCCCCTTCGAAGACGGTGAGGTCGGGCCGGCCGTCGCCCGTCACATCGGCGAGTTCCAGACCGCGCACCGTGCCGTCCTCGTCCTTCATGAAGAAGGCCAGGTCGAGGATCCGGATGATGCCGCGGTCGACCAGGTCGACCAGCAGGGGCAGCCCCTCACCGGTCAGATGGCTGCCGGGGAACTCGACCACCAGGTAGTCGATGGGGCCCAGTTCGCGGGCCGGGTCGGTGGTTTCTGTGGTCACGTCGTCCACTCCTGTCACAAGCCTGGAACGGTCAGGGCCCCTCACACAGCCACGAGCGTAGGCACGGCGCGGGGACGGGGGATCACCCCCGGCGGGTGAGGTCGCGTCATCGACTGCCCGGCGGCGACGTCGCTGGGTCTTCCTCCCGTGCCCGTGAGGTGGACGTGGTGGGGGCCGTCATTCGTGGGCGATGACGGCGACGGGGGCGGCCGCGTGGTGCAGGACCGCGTGGGCGACCGAGCCCAGGTGCACGCCGAGGGGGGAGCGGCGCAGGTGCCGGCCGATGACGACCAGCTGTGCCCCCTGGCCCGCCGGGACGAGCCGCTCGGCGGCAGACCCCCTGAACACCGTCTGGTCGACGGCGACGTCGGGGAACTTGTGCCGCCACGGAAGGAGCGTGTCGTCCAGCATGTGGGTGACGCTCCTGCCGATGTCCCGCTCGTCGTCGGGATCGGCGAAAGGGGCGTAGGTGTAGACGGGCGGCAGTTTCCAGCCGTGGACGGCCCGCAGCGGGCAGTCGCGGCGGTCCGCTTCCTCGAAGGCGAAGGCGAGGACCCGGTCGCAGGCTTCGTGGATGTCGACACCCACGACGATCTCCCGGGTCGTGCCGGTGCCCGGGCCGTCCGGGTCGTCGGCGGTGCGGACGAGGACGACCGGTGTGGCGGTCGCGACCAGGGTGGACATCGCCACCGAGCCGACGACGAACCCGACCAGCCCGCCCAGGCCCCGTGAGCCCAGTACCAGCAGGTCGGCGTCGGCCGCCTCCGCCGCCAGGGCGGCCGCGGGCCGGGCCGACAGGGCCCTGGTGGTGACGTCCAGGCGCGGATGTCGTCTGCGGAGTTCTCCGGAGGTCTCGGCCAGTGTCCGGTCCGCCCAGCGCTCGGCGTCCTGAGGTCCGACGCCGGGGAGCACCGGGTCCAGGAGCCAGTCGACGGCATGGACCAGACGCAGCGGCACCTGGCGCAGGACGGCCTCCTGCGCGGCCCACCGGGCGGCCGCCCGGCTCTCGGCGGAGCCGTCGACTCCGACGATCACGTGCGTGTTCATGACTTCGGGCTCCTTAGCGGGATCCTGACAGCCGTTCCGGGGGGAACGGAGACGACCTCGTCGGTCATGAGGTCCGCCACCTCGATGTGGTTCATGGGGCCCTCCCGCTCCGCCGTGCCGGCGGTGGGCGTGGCCGGTTTCCGCTGTGCTCTTCACCATCCGCCGTGGCGAAGGGTGCTTCGAGGGCCGAACGGCCCCGTCCGGGGACCGGTAGGGCCACCCAGCTGTCGGCTGGGCGGGACCGAGCCGCCCGATGGGGACCTTTGGCCCCCCAGGCGGCCCCTGACGGCCCTCTCGCGGGCACTCCGCAGGGGCCAGCGTCAGTGGTGAGACCCGTCGGCTTCTCGGTTGGGAGGAACCGTGGAAAGCACCATCCGTACCCCGGACACCAGCTCCGTCATCGTCGGCGTCGACGGCTCGGCGCAGGCGCGCGAGGCCGCCCTGTGGGCCGCGGGAGAGGCCGCGCGCCGAGGCCGCCCCCTGCACATCGTCCACGGTGCCGACACGGACGGCAGGGCGCTGTACTTGTCGGCGGAGACCGTCGAGAGGGCTCGTGCCGCGGGCCGGGAACTCCTCGACGACACCGAGAAGGCCGTGGTCGCCGAGTACCCCGGTCTGCATGTGACCACCGAGTTCAGCCGCGCGGACGCCGTCACCAGCCTCCACCGGGCCGGTGGCCTTCACGGCACGGTCGTCGTGGGCAACCGCGGCCTGGGCGGATTCAACACCCTCATGCTCGGCTCCGTCGGCCTCGACACGGCGGCGACCGCCAAGACCCCGGTCATCGTGGTCCGTGGCACTGAAGAGGGAGAAGAGCGCGGCACCGTCCTCGTCGCCGTCCGCGACGAGCACGACCTGGCGTGCGCCCGCTACGCGGCCCGGGAAGCCGAGCTGCGCAAGGCTTCGCTGCGGTTGCTGCACGTGTGGAACCTGCTGCGGTCCGTCGGCACGGTGGCGCCCATGCTCGACGGCGTGGACGAGATCGCCGCCCGGCACGAGGAGCCCTTGCGGACCGTCACGTACACGATCCGCGAGGAGTTCCCGGACCTGACCGTCGCCGGCGACGCGGAGAAGGGCGTGTCCGTGGCCGGAGTCCTGGTCGAGGCGTCCCGCCACGCCGACCTGCTGGTGATGGGCGGTCGCCGTCCCCCCACCCCGCTCGGACTCGGCCGCAACCTGGGCATGGCCGCACACAGCCTGCTGCACCACGCCCACTGCCCGGTCCTGCTCATCCCCAGGCTCGGCAGCGACTTCGGGAGCACGACATGACCGCCGCATGGGAGCAGGCCCATGACATCGTCGTCGGCGTCGACCCGGTCCGGGACTGGCACCTCGCGGTGGCCTGGGCCGCCGACGAGGCCCATCGGCGCCGGCTGCCGCTGCGCCTGGTCCTGGCGGTCCCGCCGCAGCACGACGTGCAGCACATCGACGACACGCCGCAGCAGGCGGCCCTGCGCCACGGTGGCGCGGACAGGCTGGACCAGGTCGCGAGCTGGGTCCGCGACCGGCACCCGGAAGTCACCGTCGGCACGGACCTGCTCGGTGGCTTCCCCGCCCACGTCCTCGTGGCACAGGCCCGGTCCGCCCGTCTGGTCGTCCTGGGCTCCCGGCACCTGGGCCGGGCGGCCGAGTTCTTCAGCGCCGGCTCGACCGTGGTCCCGGTGGCCGCGCAGGCCGCCTGCCCGGTCGTCGCCGTGGGCGAAGCCGAGCACGTCACCCAGCAGCCCGCCTACCTCGTCGTCGGAGTCGACGGCAGCGCGGCCACCACCGACGCCCTGACCCTCGCTTTCGACGAGGCCGACCGGCGCGGTGCCGCCCTGCGGGTCATCTGCGTGTGGCAGCCGCCGCTGTTCCTGCTCAACGACGAGGAGGTCGCTCTGAAAGCCCAGAGGTTCCTGCTGAGCGAGGCCACGGCCGGTCTGGCGGACAAGTACCCCGACGTACACGTCACCCACGAGGTCCTCACCGGCCACCCCGTCGAGGAACTCGCCCGAGCCGCCGAGCACGCCCTCGCCCTGGTGGTGGGGCGCCGTGGCCGGGGCGGCTACACCGGCATGCGCCTGGGTTCCGTCGCCCATGGCCTCCTGCACCGGGCCCACTGCCCGGTGGTCACCGTCCCCACCGGCTGAGCCGGCGATGACCAGCCGCGCGGCAGACCTACCGGCCCCACCCGCCCGGTAGGGGCGCAACGAGGTGGCGCCACCGCGCCCCACCGCCCACACCAAGACCTGATCATGAACACCTGCGGATCCGGATACCGCTCCGGCTCCCATGCCGAGCTCGTCGTCGCCCCGCACCACGCGGACGGGACCCCTCCTTACTGAACGGGACACCCGCCCCCGGCCGGTACTACCGTGAAGGCGTGGTCCTCTCACCGAGGACACCGGCCGGAGGTGGGCTATGAGCACGGACGCCGGATCTGCCGGATCCGGAGCGCGCGTGCCACGGTTGCGGCTGGACGAGCTGCTCGACGAGCTCCAGGTGCGGATCGACGAGGTCCGTGGCACGCGGGACCGCCTGAACGGCCTCCTGGAAGCAGTCATGTCCGTCGGCAGGGAACTGGATCTGCCGCAGGTCCTGCGCGGCATCGTCGAGGCCGCCGTCGTCCTCGTGGACGCCGAGTACGGAGCCCTGGGAGTGATCGGCGACGACAAGCGGCTCGCCGAGTTCCTCCCCGTCGGCATCAGCGACGAGATCCGCGCCCAGATCGGCGACCTGCCCTCCGGCCACGGCATCCTCGGCGAGCTCATCCGGCACCCGGAGCCCCTGCGCCTCTCCGAGCTGTCCGAGCACCCCGCCTCGTACGGCTTCCCCGACCACCACCCGCCGATGCGCTCCTTCCTGGGCGTCCCCATCCGGGTCCGCGAGGAGGTGTTCGGCAACCTCTACCTGACCGAGAAGCGCGGCGGCGTCGACTTCGACGCCGAGGACGAGGCGGTGTTGTCCACCCTCGCCGTGGCCGCCGGCATCGCCATCGAGAACGCCCGGCTCTTCGAGGAGGTACGGCTGCGCGAGCGCTGGCTGGCCGCCAGTTCCGACATCACCAGCGCCCTTCTCTCCGGCACCCCGCAGCAGGAGGTACTCGGCGGCATGCTGGAGCGTGCCAAGGACATCACGGGCGCCGACATGGGCGTCTTCTACCTCCTCGGCCCCGGCGGGGAACTACGCGGCTCCCTCGCGCTCGGCGAGGGTTCGGAGCGGCACCGCGGCATCGTCCTGCCCAGCACCGCGGGAACCCTGGCCGAAGCCGCCCTGGCCCGGGACGGCCTGGTCACCGTCACTGACGTGGCCTCCGACGCAAGTGTCACCGTCCAGCCCGAACGCTGGCAGGGCTTCGGGCCCGCCGTCGCCGTCACGGTCGGTACCAAGGAGAAGCTCAGCGGCGTCCTGATGCTGGCCCGTCGGCAGGGCCGTCCGGTGTTCGCCCCTGCGGAGGTCGCCGCGCTGCCGGGCTTCGCCGGCCAGGCGGCCCTGGCCCTGGAACTGGCCGACCGCCGCCGGGACGCCGAGCAGATGAGCCTGCTGGAGGACCACGACCGCATCGGCCGCGACCTGCACGACCTGGCCATCCAGCGCCTCTTCGCCACCGGAATGACCCTCCAGAGCGCCCAGCGCTTCGTCGACCACCCCGAGGCGTCCGAACGACTCGCCCGCGCCGTCGACGACCTCGACGCCACGATCAAGATCATCCGCTCCACCATTTTCGGACTGCGCGACCATGATGCCCCCCGCAGGGGCTCGAAGCTCCGCTCCCGTGCCGTCCAGACCCTGGACCAGGCCGCCGCCGGCCTCGGCTTCGCCCCCGCCCTGCGGATGGAGGGCCTGATCGACACCGACGTACCGCCTGCCGTCGCCGACGAGGCCCTGGCCGTCCTCGGCGAAGCACTGACCAACGTCGCCCGCCATGCGGGGGCCGCTCACGTGGACGTCCTGATCGCCGCGGCCGACGGCATCCTCACCGTCGCGGTGACGGACGACGGCGCCGGCCTGCCCGACGGCGGTCGCCGCAGCGGACTGCGCAACCTCACCGAACGGGCGCAGAAACTGGGCGGGCAGATGACCGTTGCGTCGCGGGGGCCGGCGGAGCGCGGCACCCGCCTGGAGTGGAGGGTGCCCCTCGTCCCCGCGTAGACGTACGGCTCACGGCCGTGCACCGCCCGCCAGGTTCCGCGTGTGACGCTGGCGTTCAGCGCTCGGTGTGGCCTTGGCCGTGGTCGTGGACCTGAGCGGCGATGACGGCCGCCTGGACCCGTCGTTCCACGCCGAGCTTGCCCAGGAGCCGTGAGATGTGGTTCTTGACGGTCTTCTCGGACAGGTAGAGCTGCTTGGCGATCTGCCGGTTGGTGAGGCCGTCTCCGATGAGTTCCAGGACGGCCCGCTCGCGTTCCGTCAGAGCGGCCAGGCGGGCGTCCTGCGGTTCCCTGGCCGCTTCCGGGTCGCGTAGCGAGTGCATCAGACGCGCGGTCGTGGCCGGGTCCAGCATGGACTGTCCGGTGGCGACCGTTCGCACCGCGGAGACCAGGTCGGAGCCCTTGATCTGCTTCAGCACGTATCCGGACGCGCCGGCCATGATGGCGTCCAGCAGCGCCTCCTCGTCGTCGAAGGACGTCAGCATCAGGCAGAACAGGCCCGGCATGTGGGACCGCAGCTCCCGGCAGACGGTGATGCCGTCGCTGTCGGGCAGCCGCACGTCGAGCACGGCGACGTCCGGGCGCAGCGCCGGCCCGCGGGCCAGGGCCTGTTCGGCCGTGCCCGCCTCACCTACGACGGTGATGTCCGGCTCGGCGTCGAGTAGGTCCCGCAGTCCGCGGCGGACCACTTCGTGGTCGTCGAGGAGGAACACCTTGATCGGCGCAGCGCGGGAGGCATTCGGATCGTCGGACATGGTCGCGCCCCTCGGTCGGTCCGATCTGTGCGCTTTCTTTCGGATTATCCCAGGAGGAGGTGCAACGCACCCGTGGCCGGCGACGCGGGCCGCTGAGCTCGGTCCCTAGCGGTGCGAGCCCGGGTGGGCGGCGGCGGAGTACCCGTCGTGCCAGGCGGCCCGCGCGCCGGAGTCGCCGATCCGGTAGACCTGCACGGTGGTGCCCGCACCGATCAGCAAGGCCAGCACGATCGCCACCGCACGCACGGGTGTGGACGGGGTCCACCGGGCTGCCGTCGAGGCCGGGGTGGTGGCCGTGCCCCGGCGCTGTACCCACCAGACGGCAGTGGCCAGGACGAAGAGGGCCAGGACCCAGGGCAGGAGCCCGTCGCCGAGTTCGGCGTGGCGGCGGATCAGCGGATCGCGCTCGACGTGGTGCTCCAGCCATTCGCCCGCTTCCGTCGTCAGCGGAACGCTGACGAGGACCGCAAGGGCGAGGACCGGCAGCGCGAGGCCGATCCGGTGGGCGGCGCGGGGGAAGCAGGTGCACACGATCAGGGCGACGGCGGCCAGCGGGGCCAGGACCACGACGACGTGCACCAGCAGGATGTGCGCGGGGAGACCGTTGACCAGGTCGAGTCCCATGGTGCTCCTTCGGGGGGATGGGGGCAGGGCGGACGGGGATTCCGGACGTCAGCCTCACAGCCGAACCTCTGCGTACCTTCTGAAACGGGGCCCGCACACGCCCCCAGCGGCGATTCAGAGGAAACTCAAAGGTGGGGGGTGCGCAGCCGGGCCGCCCGCCGGGAGATGCTGGAGGGGCCATGGAAGAGCCCCGTACGACATCGCCCCCGCGCCGCCCGGACGGCGCCCCGGTCAGGATCCTCGTCGTGGACGACGAGCCCGATGTGACCGACGTCCTCGCCTCCGCGCTGACCGCCGAGGGCTGGGAGGTCCGCACCGCGGCGGACGGTGCGGCCGCAGTCGCCGCCGGCCTCGACTTCCGGCCCGACGCCGTGGTCCTCGACCGGATGCTGCCCGACCTCGACGGCGTGGAGGTGCTGCGGGCCCTGCGCCGGGACGCGCCCCGGGTGGGCGTGCTCTTCCTGACCGCCCGGGACGCCGTCGAGGACCGGATCGCCGGGATCACCGCGGGCGGCGACGACTACGTCACCAAGCCGTACAGCCTGGAGGAGGTCCTGGCCCGGCTGCGCGGCCTGCTGCGGCGGGCCGGGACACTCGCCGACGCGGACGGGGCACACCGGCTGACCGTCGGCGACCTCAGCATGGACGAGGAAGCCCGGGAGGTCACCCGGGGCGGGCTGGTGATCGGCCTGTCGCGGACCGAGTTCGAGCTGCTGCGCTTCCTGATGCGCAACCCGCGCCGAGTGCTGTCCAAGGCACAGATCCTTGACCGGGTGTGGGCCTACGACTTCGGCGGACGCGCCCACGTCGTCGAGCTGTACATCAGCTACCTGCGCAAGAAGATCGACGCGGGCCGAGCCCCGATGATCCACACGGTCCGCGGCATCGGGTACGTGCTGAAGCCGAACGGCACCCCGTGAAACGCTTCGCGCCCCGCACGCTGCGCGGTCAGCTCACCGCCGGGCTGGTCGCCCTCCTGGCCCTGGCCTGCCTGGCCGTCGGCGTCACCACCGCCATGGCCCTGCGGAGCTTCCTGACCGGGCGGCTGGACGAACAGCTCACCGCGTCCCAGGGCCGGTTCGCCGCCAGCCTGGAGCACGAGACCGAACCCGACGCCGACAACCGGCCCGACACCCGCGGCCAGGCCGACGGGACCTTCGGGGCGCGCCTGCTGAACGGCACCGTCACCCAGGCCGCCGTCGTCGACAACGCGGCCGACCGTCCTCTGGCCCTCACCCCCGACGACCGCCGCACCCTCGCCCGTATCCCCACTGACGGCCGCGGACACTCCCTCCGCCTCTCCGGCCCCGGCCGATACCGGGTCACGGCCGTGCGGGGCGACGACGGCGACGTCCTCGTGACCGGACTCCCCCTGCACCCGCTGGAAGAGACCGTCCACCGTGTCCAGGCGGTCGAGGCCGTCCTGTTCGGCACGGCCCTGGCACTCACCGGCGTCGCGGCCGCCGCCTGGGTACGGATCTCCCTGAGCCCTCTGCGACGGGTCACCGCCCGGGCCGCGGAGGTGGCGGAGCTGCCGCTCGCGAGCGGTGAGGTGGCCATGCCGAGCCCGCTGTCCGACACCGACCCCCGCACCGAGGTAGGCCAGGTGGGCAGCGCTCTCAACCGCATGCTCGGCCACGTGGAAAACGCCCTGGGCCGCCGCCACGCCAGTGAGGAGCGGCTTCGCCACTTCGCCGCCGACGCCAGCCACGAACTGCGCACCCCTGTCGCGAACATCCGCGGCCACGCCGAACTCGCCCTGCGCCACCGAGGTCCCGTACCCGGCGACGTCCGGCACGCCCTGGAACGCATCGAGGCGGAGTCGCAGCGCATGACCTCACTCGTCGACGACCTCCTCCTGCTCGCCCGCCTGGACGCCGGGCGGCCGCTCGAACGCGTGGCGGTCGACCTCACCCTGCTGGTCCTCGACGCGACGGCCGACGCCCGGGCTGCCGGCCCGGGCCACCACTGGCGTCTCGACCTCCCCGAGGAGCCGGTCGTCGTCACCGGTGACCCGCGCGGCCTGCAGCAGGCGGTCGGGAACCTCCTTGCCAACGCGCGCACGCACACGCCGCCCGGCACCGAGGTCACCGTCACCCTCGCCACCGGACCGGAGGGCGTGATCGTGACCGTGACGGATGACGGCACCGGAATCCCCGACGACCTTCAGCCCGAGGTCTTCGGCCGCTTCGTGCGGGCCGACCACTCCCGCTCCCGCGCGACCGGCAGCACCGGTCTCGGCCTCGCGATCGTCCACGCGGTCGCCGCGGCGCACGGCGGCACCGCCACGGTCACCAGCCGCCCCGGGCGCACCGAGTTCCGCCTGACGCTGCCCGTCGACAGCCCGGCGCCACCTTCCCCGGCTCGGTGAGGTAGGCGGGTGCGGCGGCGCCGAGAGCACGCCGCGACCGGCGCGTCGGGGTGGCCGGCGGTTGCCGACCGCGGCGTCTTGACGGGCGAGATAGTTAGGTGCCATATTAAGGGCATGACGAACGGCCGGACGGATCGCGAGGCGCCCACGCTGGAGCAGGCCAGGCAGCAGGTCAGGCGTTACGGTCTCGACGTCGACCCGCAGGCGGTGCTGGTCGCGGTGCGGCTGATCTCCGCCGGTGCGCGGGTCGGCCGGGCGGCCGAGGTGCACTTCTCCCGGTTCGGCCTGTCGACCGGGCGTTACCGGCTGCTCGCCGATCTGGAGGACTGCGGCGGGGAGAAGTCGCCGTCCCGGCTGGCGGCCGACCTCGATGTCTCCCGGGCCACGGTCACCGGCCTGGTGGACGGCCTGGAGCGGGACGGCCTGGTCGCTCGTCGCGCGTCCGTCGAGGACGGGCGCGGTGCGGTGGTCGTGCTCACCGCCCGTGGTGCGCAGCGCCTGCGCGAGATGGCGTCCGAGCACTTCGGGCGGCTGGAGGAGATGGTGGGCGGCCTCAGTGTCGAGGAGCGCGCGGTCTTCCTGGATCTGCTCGCCCGTGTGGTGCGGGGCAGTTCCGCCCTCACCGACGAGTAGCCCGGCCCGCGTCCGTCCTGGCTCCGCATCTCTGCGGGGCCTGTTTTCTCGCCCAGTAGTTAGCTTCCTAATTAGATTGGCCCAGGGGAGGGTTCGTATCCCCACCCCGGGTCGAGAGAGAGGCCGCATGACGTCAACAAGGCACGCTGTCGCCCCCGGCCGTGACGCGGACGCCCGTCCGTTCACGCTGTGGCGCGAAGTCCTGACCGCCTACGCCGCCCCGGCCCTGATGGCCGGCGCGGCCGGATTCGCCACCGGCCAGAGCGGACTGGTCCTGGCGGCGTTCACCTCCATAGCCGGCACCTCCGCCGTGGTGGCGTACCTGCTCGGCGCCTGGCTGCGGCACGGCGGACGCCCGCGGCGCTGGACCACCACCCTGCCGCGCCCGGTGCTGACGGGGCTGCTGGCGGCCGCCACGACCGCCGCAGCCGCCCTGCTGGGCTGGTTCGCCGCGGGCTGGCTGCCCGCCCACACCGCCGTTCCGGCGGGGAAGTGGCTGGACCGGCTCCGCCTGGACCTGCCGGTCTCCGCCGCCCTCGCCACCACCATCGTCACCCTGCGCTGGCGGGCCGCCATCGGCCGTTGGCGCGCCTGACCCGCACCGTCACCCCCCGACACCTGAGGAAAGGACGCACGATGATCACCGTCATGGGAGCCACCGGAGCCACCGGCAGGGCGCTGCTCCAGAGCCTGCGCACGCTCGGCGTGCCCGCCCGCGCGCTGACCCGCACCCCGCAGCGGATACGCGACGGCGCCGACGACCCGCTCGTCGAGGTCCGGTACGCCGACGCCACCGACCCCGGGTCGCTGCACGCCGCCTTCGAGGGGGCCACCCAGCTCTTCCTCGCGATGGCCAACGGCCCGGCACAGGTCGAACTCGAAATCCGGGCCGTCGACATCGCCGCAGCCGCCGGCGTCGGCCACATCGTCAAGATCTCCGCCCCCGCCGCCGAAGCCGACTCGCCCGTCGCCGTCTCCCGCGGGCACCACGCCGTCGAGGAGCACCTGCGCACCGCCGGCCCCGCCCACACGGTCCTGCGGCCCTACGCCTTCATGCAGAACCTGCTGCGCCTGGCCCCGGCTGTGGCGGCCCGGTCCGCGTTCCTCGGCGCCATGGGTGACGCGCCCTGCAACTACGTCGACTGCCGCGACATCGGCGACATCGCCGCCGCCGTGCTGACCGGGGCCGAGCTCGCCGGCGGCACGTACACCCTGACCGGCCCCGAAGCCGTCAGCCACCCCGGACTCGCGGACCGGCTGTCCGCGCTGACCGGTACGCGGGTCCGGTACGTCGACCTGCCCGCGCAGGAGCTGCGCGAGAGCCTGGTCCGCCACGTCGGGATGCCCGACTGGCTCGCCGACCACGTGACCGAGATCCAGCAACTGGCCCAAGCCCGCCCCGAACGTCCCACCGGCACGGTCGCGGACCTCCTGGGCCGCCCGCCCCGTACGCTGCACGCCTTCCTGCACGAGCACCGGGCGGACTTCCTTCGTTGACGACGGGGGCTGCCCTTCGCCCGGCGGCGGGCGACCAGCCGGCCGATGGCGCCGCCGGCCGGCAGCGTGACGGCCCGTACCAGCCGGAGCGCGAGCGTGACGGCCGGGATCCGGAGCCGGATGCTCACCGGGTCCGGGCGCCGTCTCCCGCGGTCGCCGCGCGATGACGGTGGGGACGTGTGCCGTCGAGAATCACATCCCTGCGGGGGCCGAAGTGCGGGCAGTGTCCGGTCTTCACGGCTCATTGTCCGTCGCTCGGGTGCCGGGGCGGATCCTGCTGCCGCCGGCTGTGCCGGACGGCGGCCGTGACGAGCCGGAACCCGAGGCCGAGGACGATCAGGTCGGCGACCATCTGCCCGGTGACCACCAGCCTCGCGGTCTGAGACTTGGCGGTGATGTCGCCGAAACCGACCGTGGTGAACACCGTGATGGCGAAGTACAGGCCGTCGGTGTGGGACAGGCGTCCTCCGAAGCTGCCCGGGGACAGCGCGGCCAGGACGACGTAGGCGGCGGCGAACAGCAGCAGGAAGAACGGCACGCTGAGGGCCAGGGCCTCGACCGCGCGGACGACCGGGATCGGCGATCGGATGATCGTGCGGATCTGGAGGCCGACCAGCACGACGAACGCGGCCAGCCCGGCGACCAGGATCGTGACAGCGAACCGTGTGGAGGAGGTGCGGTCCAGGGGAAGGGCGCAGTAGAGGGCCAGCAGCGCGGCGACCGACGCCATCACCCTCAGCACCAACCACGCGATCCTGCCGGGGGAGAGTCCGGGCACGGACCGGGCAGCGCGTGCTGTCGTGCGGCGGCCCCTCATGACCTGCGCCGCACCCTGCCCAGGGCGCCCCGGAACGACAGACCGTGCTCCGTCCACACCAGACCGAGTGCCGCTCCCAGGACCAGTACCACCCCGATCGCGATGAAGAAGGACATCAAGGCGAACACCGTCCCGATCGACCCGTATCTCTTGTTATAGCTGATGATCATGCTGGAGAAGATCACCGCGAACACCCCCATCATGCCCACCCAGCAGGTGCCGGTGGCGACGGCGCACGGCAGCAGCCTGCGCCAGGCCATCCTCCCGGCCAGCAGGAACCACATCGAGAACCAGAAGAAGCCGACGCTCAGCACGCTGTACAGGATCCAGAACAGCACCGGACCGGCCCCCTGCAGCCCCGGTCCCGCCGAGGAGACCGCGAACAGCGCGCCCACGACCAGCGCCAGCCACACGAGAGCCCGCACCGAGTCCGCCGCGCCCCTGGCCGGTATGGCGAACACCCGCTGGTACAACTGCTGCACGGCCTTCGCCCCGGCCAGACCGGCCAGGATGAAGAACACCCAGGACAGCCCGTTCACCGCGGCGGAAATGGCGGAGGAAGGGGCGAACAGCTTTCCGAGGTACGACGCGGCCTCTTGGTCGAGGCCCATGCGCTGCGAGAGGGACGACGCCGCCGACTGCCCGGCCAGAGCGGTCACGATCAGGAAGAACGGCACCACGCACAGCAGCAGCGTGGCGGCCAGCACCATGGCCTGGCTGATGAAGTCCACCGCGCCCAGCCGCTGCCACAGGGCATCGGCCCACGACCCGGTGAACTTCCCTCTGCCCCAGTCGGCCGTCCGCCGCACACGGCCGACGCCTCCCCGCGCCGCGAACCCACCGTCCGACGCCGGGGGACCGGCAGCCTCCGACGACCGCGCCCCCGGCCCGTCCCCCTCACTCTCCGGAGTTCTGCTCGACGCATTCATATCCCTCTCCCGGTGATGCGTTCACCCGGAGGTCGGCGATCGGCTCGGGCGCACGGATCCGAGACCCGGTACCCGGCGATCACACCGCCGGCGGCATACGTCCATCTCGATCGTCTCTCGCACCCGCCATCCGCGCAGCGCCACGCGGCACCTCACGTGCCGGCTCTCGGACTCGAATCAGACGTTACTGACCCGGTCGGGCGTCCGGCGCGAAAACGTACGCCATCCGTGCGCGACCGGCGGCCCCCGGCCCGCCACGCCCCGGCGGCCCCGCTGCCCCCTCCGCGCAGCCGCTTCCAGCGGCTGCCGCGAGGCGGATTTGACTGCCTCGGGGACTCTGCCAAGGTGGAAGGTGCCATGTCCGAATCCGGCGGGTTGGCCCGCGAAAGCGTTCCCGGGGGCCTGACACCGAACGGCGACCCTGTTCTCGCTGCCCGGTTCACGCTTCCTCATGTGCCCCAGACGTTCATCCGCAGGGCCCGCTTGGCGGAGACCCTCACCCGGGCCCTGACCGGTTCGGGCCGTCTCGTGCTGCTCAACGGGCCGGCGGGGGCGGGCAAGACCTTGTTGGCCGCGGACTGGGCCCGTACGGCGCTCCTGCCCGGCCCGATGACGTGGCTGACGGTCGAGTCCGGCGACAACACCCCGGGAATCTTCTGGGCCTATGTCCTGGAGGCACTGCGTCACCACGGAATCCCTCTGCCCGACGACCTGGCCGGCCCCGCTCGCCCGAGCGAGGTCGACGACTCGCTGCTGGCCCGGCTCGCCGCTCACCTGAACGGCCGGACCGACCCGGTGATCCTCGTCCTCGACGAGTTCGAACGGATCTCCGCGCCGGAAGTCGCCGACGAACTCCAGTTCGTCCTGCAGCACGCGGGGGCGGGGCTGCGTCTGCTCCTCATCAGCCGTACCGAGCCGCTGCTGCCGCTGCACCGGTACCGCGCCGCCGGCGAGCTGACGGAGATCCGCGCCGCCGACCTGGCGTTCCTGCCCGGGGAGACGGCCGAACTCGCGCGCCTGCACGGCCTGTCCCTGTCGGACGGGGGCGCTCACGCGCTGACCGGACGCACCGGCGGATGGGTCGCGGGGCTGCGCCTGTGCATCCTCGCGGCACAGGGGGCAGAGGACCCGGAGACCTTCCTGAAGGAATTCGAAACGGGGCAGACCACCGTTGCGGACTTCCTGCTGGCCGAGGTGCTGGAAACCCAGTCCGCCGCGAGCCAGGACCTGCTGCTGCGGACCAGCATCTGCGAGCGGATCCACCCCGGCCTGGCGAACGCCCTCACCGGACGGGACGATGCCGCTCCCGTCCTCGCGGAACTGCAGCGCGCGAACGCGTTCGTCGAGCCGACCAGCCACTCGTGGTACCGGCTGCATCCCCTCTTCGCCGAGATCCTGCGCGCTCACCTGAACACCAGGCACCCTGGGCTGGAGTGCGAACTGCACGGCACGGCCGCCCGATGGCTGAGCGACGCCGGCCTGGTCGCGGAGGCCCTGCCGCACGCCGCCGAAGCGGGGGACTGGGCCTTCGCAGCGGACCGGCTCGTGGACGACCTGGCGATCGGACAGCTCTTCACGGGGCTGAACGCGGACCGGCTCCGCGCGTTGTTCACCAGGATGGCGCCGGACACGCCCGGTCCCGCCGCCGGCCTGGTGCGCGCCGCCTGTGACCTGGCTCGCTGCGACGTCGAGCGGGGGATCGCCGACCTGGACCGTGCCGAGGCGCAGCTGCCACCGGTCGAATCACAGGACGCGTCGGCCGCCCACCTCAGCTGTGCGTTGCTGCGGGTGATGGCCGGCCTGCTGCTCGGCTCGGCGGACATGGTCGAGACCGCCGCCCGACGGGCCGAGGAGCTCGAGGAACGGGAGTCCCTCGAGGAGCGTCTGGAGGCGCATCCGGAGATGCGCGTACTCAGGTTCGCCGCTCTGGGATCGGCCCAGCTGTGGGCAGGCCGCTTCGACGCGGCCCGGGCGGCGCTGACCTCTGCGGTGGAGGCGTCTCACGGGCCCTCCACCGCCCTGACGCGGCACGATGCCCTGGGCCGGCTCGCCCTGATCGACTTCCTCGAAGGTTGGCCCGGCCGGGCCGAGGAGAAGGCCCGGCTGGCGATCGCCGAGGCGGAGCGGTTCGGCTTGCCGCCCTCGGGCCGTACCTCCCTCGGGCGGCTGGTGCTGGCGGCCGTCGACATCGAGCGCGACGATCTCGTCTCCGCCCGGGCCCGTCTCCACCAGGCACCCCCGTCGTCTCCTCCTACCCGTGACCCGGTCACCGCGTGGTGGTGGTCCGTCACGCGCGCACGGCTGCTGGTTGCCGGCGGCGACCCCGTCCAGGCCCTCCAGGTCCTCGACGACATGCGGGAGACGCTGTCAGGCACGTCACCGTCAGTCTGGGTGGACGGTCAGGTGGCGCTGGCCGCGGCCGCGGCCCATACGGCTGGGGGGCACCCGTGGTCAGCGGTCAAGGCGCTGGCCGAGTGGCAGGAGGCAGGGCCGCACTACGCGATCGCTTCAGCCCACGCCCGGCTGGCGGCCGGTGACGAAGAAGCGGCACGTGCGCTCCTCGACGCGTTGCCCGGCCCTGACGGCCACGGGCCGGCCGTCACGGTCCGGGCCCTGCTGGTGCGGGCGCAGGTGGCTCACACACTGGGTGACGAGGTCACGGCCCGGCACCTCATCGCCCGTGCCCTCACCGTCGCCCGGCCCGGGCGCCTGAGGCGGCCGTTCTCGGAGGCCGGCCCCTGGCTCGGGCACCTGCTCGGCAGCGGGTCCCTCCCGGGGCGTGACTGGCTGTCGAACGGTGCGGTGGCAAAGGCGCAGGCCGCGGACAGCGTGGGGGCCGGCCCTGCTCCGATGACCGAGCCGCTCAGTGACCGGGAACGCGAAGTCCTGGGCCAACTGGCCCAGATGATGTCCACGCAGGAAATCGCCGCACAGCTGTTCCTCTCCGTCAACACGGTCAAGACCCACTTGAAGAACATCTACCGCAAGCTCGCCGTGACCCGGCGTGGTGAGGCCGTGCGCCGGGCCCGGGAACTCCATCTGCTGTGACGGTCCCGGCGGCGCCCGGCCGAGGTCACCCGGTCGGGGTGATGCGCCGCTCGGCACGACAGCGCAGCATGAGGTACGCGGGGGCCTGGAGGGACTCCAGCTGCGAGGGATGCGTGTTCATGGAATACGAGTTCCGCATCGAGGGGCAGATGTCGAGGACGATGACCGACGCGTTCCCGGAGTTGGAGGGCTTCGTCGTGTCCGGACAGACCTTGCTCTTCGGTCAGGTCGTCGACGAGGCGCATCTCTACGGGCTGCTCGCGCGGTTCCAGTCGCTGGGCCTCCACGTGGTGGAGATGCGCAGGGCCGCTCTCTGACGGGACGTGAACCATCGGCGGTTGGATCTGCGGTGACAGCGGACCCGTGTGCGCCCCCCTCATACGGGCAGGGCGCGTTGTGCGACCGTTCGGGGCCGGCTTCCGCACGCGGGGCGCGTGATCAGCGCGGGCGGTCTGTCCCCGGCCCGGCAGTCCGGCCCTCGTGGGCATCGGCCGGTCGACGGTGCAGTCGAGGTCGCAGGCCGCCCCGGCCGGCAGACGGCTCGGCCGGCGCCGAACCGGCGCGGGTGACCCGGGGAGGTTCCCCCGCCCGGGTCCGCGGCGGGCCGACGACTGGTCCTGCCCCCGGGCACCGCGACTTCGAGCGGTGCCCGGGGGCAGGTCGGTGTGGTGGCGGCGTCAAGGTGGCGCGGGCGCCGCAGCTCTTCGGGGACCGAGGGAGCTTGCGCTCACCCTCTCACCGCCTCACCGCAGGCGGCCGCTTCGGCATGGTCCGTCAGAGCTCCCGCTGGGGGTCCCGCCGCACGACGCACAGGGCCCAGATGACGAAGGCGTACAGCGCGATCAGGATCATCGACCAGAACGGGTAGTACGGGATCGACAGGAAGTTCGCGATGATCAGCAGTCCCGCGATGGCGATACCGGCGACCCGGGCCCACGTGGCGCGGGAGAAGAGGCCGGCGCCGACGAGCAGGGCGATCACGCCGAAGATCAGGTGGATCCAGCCCCAGCTGGTCAGGTCGAACTGGAAGAGGTAGCGCGGGGTGGAGACGTAGATCTCGTCGTCTACGATCGCCATGATGCCGCGGAGGACGTTCAGGACGCCGGCGATGAGCAGCAGGACGCCGGCGAACGTCGTCAGTCCGCCCGCCGCCGCCTCGGCCGTGTCCGAGCGGTTGTGAGTCGTGGTCATGGGTTTTCCTCACTTCGTCGGTGAGACGCAGCGGCCAACGCTGCTCCTTCCAGCATGTGAGGCGGCCCGGCAGGAGTGATCACCCGCGGCGGGTGATGTCCGCGGGCCGGATCGCCCGTGCTCCGACATCCACGGCCCGGTGACTCCGTACGCCCGCTCCGTGAAACGGTGTGCCGCCCCAGGGCCCTGTCACCCGTGACGGGTGAGGCGAGACCGACTGTTCCCGGTGATAGTGATCAGCAGTACATCCACGCGGTGGACGTCGTACGCGACGCGGCCATGTGTCCGGCGATCGCTACGCCGACCACGAGGCACAGGTACGCGGCTGGTTCAGCTGGACTGAACGGGCGCGATGCCCACGGCCAAGGAACGAGCCGGAAGAAGGGAGCCGGAGATGGCCGGGAACGCGGACGGGGCGGAGGACGTCAACGCCCCTGACGAGTCGGACGCGCCCGTGTTCGACACTCTGGTCCAGATGACGCTCAACGCGTTCGAGCGATCCGGTCTGGACCCCGAGACGTACCTGCTGACCCGCATCGCGGCGCTGGTGGCCCTGGGAGCCTCCCCCGCCTCGTACCTGCTCAACGTCGGCGCCGCCGACGACATCGGCGTGCCCCCGGAAAAGGTCCGGGGCACCCTCGTGGCCATCGCCCCCGTGGTCGGCACCGCCCGCGTGGTGGCCGCCGCCGGCGGCATCGGTGAAGCCTTCGGGCTGCGCCTGTTGCCCGGCGGGGGAGAGGAAGAAGGAGCGGTGAAATGAATCTGGCCTACGACTACCCGGTCCTCGGAGCGTTCTGGACGGTCATGTGGATCTTCCTCTGGATCCTGTGGATCATCCTGCTCTTCCGGATCATCGTCGACATCTTCCGGGACGACACGCTCGGCGGGCTCGGCAAGACCGGATGGCTCATCTTCGTGGTGCTGCTGCCGTTCCTCGGCGTGTTCGTCTACGTCCTGGCCCGGGGCAAGAGCATGGGCAAGCGCGAGGTGACACACGCCCAGGCCCAGAAGCAGGCTTTCGACGAATACGTCCGGGAGGCCGCCGGCAGTGGGGCCGGGAGCGAGGCGGATCAACTCGCCAAGCTCTCCGAGATGCGCGCCAAGGGAGACATCACCGACGCCGAATTCCAGCGGGCCAAGGCGAAGATCCTCCACTGAGCGCCGGGAGGTCGCGCCGCGCCCCCGCCCCAGACCCCTACGTCGCTCACTCACTGGATCCCCTCCGCCATGCTCTGCGTGCTGTTCGTGCC